>NZ_JBIVRD010000008.1:135491-207906 GCF_044755565.1 Kitasatospora sp. NPDC092286
GGCCGGGCCGGCGCTCCGCCCGGGGGGGCGGGGGGTGTTTGTTTTTGGGTGGGCCCCTGCTTTCCTTTTCCGCCCGCCCCGGGGGGGCGGGGGGGGGGGGCCGGGGCCCCCCCCCCCCCCCCGACTCCAAGGGTTCGCCTGTGTGACGGGCCCTGGACCGGTGGACCGCTGTTCTTGACGCGAGCTCAACTATCGGATAGCGGGCGGGAGTTCATCGGCCTGCCGGGAGCGAGGTGTCGAGGACGGCCCTGATCCCCTTGTCCTCGTGCCCAACCGTCCGATCCCGGCCGCCCTCGCGTACGGGTTCAGCGGGTGGCGAGGGCCTCCACGACCCGCTCCAGCGAGGTGCCCAGGCCCCAGCGGGCGGACAGCTCCTCCAGGGTCATCGGGTCCAGCGGCTCGCGCGGCAGGGCGGGGTCGAACTCCGGCAGCGGCGCGTCGGTGGCGACCCGGACCACCGTCGGCGCGACGTCCAGGTAGCCGGCGCCCTCGACGATGTTGCGCCGACGGGCCGGGGTGAGCTTGGAGCCGGCGTCCAGGGCGGCGGCCCGGACGGCGGCGAGGTCCCCGTACTCGTTGATCAGCTGGACGGCCGTCTTCTCCCCGATGCCCTTGACTCCCGGCAGGCCGTCGCTCGGGTCCCCCCGCAGCGCGGCCATGTCGGCGTACCGGGCACCGCGCACGCCGTACTTCTCCAGCAGCAGCGCGTCATCGGTGACCTGTAGGTTCCCCATGCCCTTGACCGGGTAGAGCACGGTGACCGCCCGGGCGTCGTCGACCAGCTGGAACAGGTCGCGGTCCCCGGTGACGATCTGCACCGGGCCGGTGGCGCGGGCGGTGAGGGTGCCGATCACGTCGTCCGCCTCGTAACCGGGGGAGCCGGCCCGGGCGATGCCGAGCGCGTCCAGGACCTGCTCGATCACCGGGACCTGCGGGGCGAGCGTGTCGGGCACCTCCTCCTCGCCGTCCTCGGCCGCCTCGGCGACCCGGTGCGTCTTGTACGAGGGGATGAGGTCCACCCGCCACTGCGGGCGCCAGTCGGCGTCCATGCAGGCGACCAGTTGGTCGGGCCGGTGGTCCTGGACCAGCCGGGCGATGAAGTCCAGCAGGCCCCGGACGGCGTTGACCGGCTCACCCTGCGGGGAGCGCAGGGTGTCCGGCACACCGAAGTAGGCCCGGAAGTACAGGCTGGCGGAGTCGAGCAGCATCAGTCGCGGTGCGGTCACGCCTCAGATCATGCCGTACCGGGCGGACAGCCCGCCGGTTTCAGTGCTGGTGCGGGCCGGCGCGGTGGACCGGACCGTGCGAGTCGGCGCAGTGCTCGGGGTCGGGGCCGCGCCCGGTCGGCGCGGTGATCTGGAGCAGCGCGCCGGCCTCGTCCTCGCCGACATGGTCGACCTGGAGCGTGCTGTGGGTGATCCCGTACTCGCCGGCCAGCCGCCGCTGGAGCTCGCGGCGGACGGCGTGGCAGTCGCCGCCCGGGGTGACCAGGATGTGCGCCGACAGGGCGGGCTGGCCGGAGGTGATCTCCCAGATGTGCAGATCGTGGATCTCCGCCACCAGCGGCTGCGCGACCAGCCGGTCCGCCACGGCGTCCGGGTCGATGCCGGCCGGCGCGGCCTCCAGGAAGATCCGCCCGGAGTCCCGGACCAGGCCGATACCGGCCCGCAGCATCAGCGCGACCACGATCAGCGAGGCGATCGAGTCGGCCCGGACGAAGCCGGTGGTCAGCATGACCACGCCGGCGACGGCGGTGGCGATGAACGCGTACAGGTCGGTGAGCACGTGCTGGAAGGCACCCTCGACGTTGAGCGAGGTGCGGTTGGCCTTCGACATGCACCAGGTGGCGGCCAGGTTGACCACGATCCCGACCAGCGCGGTGACCAGCACCAGCGAGCCCGCCACCTCCGGCGGCTCGAACAGCCGGGTGATCGCCTCGTAGCCGAGCCAGGCGGAGAGCACCAGCAGGGTGACCCCGTTGGCCTGCGCGGAGAGGATCTCGGCGCGCTTGAGCCCGTAGGTGTACCCGCCCCGGGCCGGCCGGGCGGCCAGCCGCATCGCGACCAGGGCGAGCACGATCGAGGCGGCGTCGGTGAGCATGTGCGCGGCGTCCGAGATCAGCGCCAGCGACTTGGCGGCGAAGCCGACCACCACCTCGCCGGCCATGAACACCACGATCAGCGCGAGCGCGCTCAGCAGCCAGCGGCGGTCGGCGTCGGCGGCCACCCCGTGCGAGTGCCCGCCGTGCCCGTGACCGCCGGACGGCTGCCGGTCGGGCGTGTGCCCGTGGTCATGCGCATGATCATCGTGGGAGTGCTCGTACCCGGCCATCGATGTCCTCTCCTGGACGCACGGGGGGTAAGGGGGAAGGGGCGCGACCGCCCTGCACCCGAAGTGAACCGCAGATCGGACGGAGATCCAAAGGCTGTACTGGTGACCGTTGTCGTTGCCGTCGCGGCACCTCGCTCCGGTAGGGCCACGCCGCCGCTGAGCAGGGGAGGAACCGCCATGAGGGGCGCCGGACCGCTCGGCCCGGCGACGATCGCCGCCCCGCTCGGCCACGGCCGGCGGCGGGAGGCGCCGCCCCGGCCGGTCGCGGCCCGCCGGGGCGTGGTGCCCACGCTGCTCGCCGCCGGCGCGGCCGGGGTGCCCGCCACCCCGGCGGGCCCGCCCCAGGCCCACCCCCGGCCCGCCGCCCGTTCCGCGCCGGGCCTCAGCCCAGCGCCGCCTCCACGGCCTCCAGCGGCACCGAACGCGCCGCCGTCGCCGCCCGTACCAGCGCCTGCATCACCCGCAGGTCGTCGCCCTGCTCCGGGTGCCACTGCACGCCCAGCGCGAAGCCCGGGCCCTCCACCGCCTCGGCCGTGCCGTCCGGCGCGTGCGCGCTCACCCGCAGCCCCGAGCCCAGCCGGTCCACCGCCTGGTGGTGGAAGGTCGGCACGGTCAGCTCGCTCTCCGGCAGCAGCCCGCCCAGCAGCGTCCCCGGCACCGGCCGTACGGCGT
Organism: Kitasatospora sp. NPDC092286; assembly: GCF_044755565.1. NCBI lineage: Bacteria > Bacillati > Actinomycetota > Actinomycetes > Kitasatosporales > Streptomycetaceae > Kitasatospora > Kitasatospora sp. NPDC092286. The sequence goes on from NZ_JBIVRD010000008.1 coordinate 138,495, forward strand.
GCTCCCGGTACCGGCCGGGCGAGCCGCCGTGCACGTCCGGGGTGACCACGTCCGGGAGGTGCTGCACCAGCGAGCCGCCGCACACCACGTTGAGCACCTGCATGCCCCGGCAGATGCCCAGCAGCGGGATGCCCGCGGCCAGCGCGGCCCGGACCAGCGCCGACTCCCACTGGTCCCGCTCCGGAGCGTCCGCCTCCGTCGACGGGTGCGGAGGCTGCCCGTAGTACGCCGGGTCGATGTCCGGCCCGCCCGCGATGACCAGCGCGTCCAGCCGGGCGAGCACCTCCGGCGCGCGCTCCGGGGCGTCCGGCGGCAGCAGCACCGCGATCCCGCCCGAATCCCGCACGTACGCGGTGTACCGCTCGGGGACCAACGCCACCCGGCGATCCCGCCAGTCGCTCCAACTCGCGTCCACCACGTAGGTGCTGACGCCGATGAAAGGCCTGCGATCCATGGCGCGCATTCTCCTCCCGCACCACCTGATAACCCGTCAATCCGGGCTCTCGGCGCGCCACACCCGCCCGCCCTCTTCCGCGCTGTCAGGGGCAGGCCGTACGGTTCGCTGTGACCGACCGATCTCGCAGAGTGATCGAGGAGGAGGGTTCCGCCATGCCCGACCACGCCACCGCGGGCGCGCCGCCGCGCCCGCCGCTCACCCTGGACGAACTGCGCACGCTGGTCGACGCCGGCGAGATCCACACCGTCGCGCTCGCCTTCACCGACATGCAGGGCCGCCTCCAGGGCAAGCGCTTCGCCGCCCGCTTCTTCCTCGACGAGGTCGCCGAACACGGCGCCGAGGCCTGCGACTACCTGCTGGCCGTCGACATCGACCTCAACACCGTCGACGGCTACGCCCTCTCCTCCTGGGAGAGCGGCTACGGCGACTTCGCGATGCGCCCCGACCTCGCCACCCTCCGGCGCACCCCCTGGCAGCCCGGCACCGCCCAGGTCACCGCCGACCTCGCCCGGCACGGCGGCCACCCCGTCGCCGCCGCGCCCCGCCAGCTGCTCCGCCGCCAGATCGAGCGCCTCGCCGAGCACGGACTCGCCGCCGACATCGGCACCGAGCTGGAGTTCCTGGTCTTCCGCGACACCTACGAACAGGCCTGGCTCGGCGGCTACCGCGGCCTCACCCCGGCCAACCAGTACAACGTCGACTACTCACTGCTCGGCACCGCCCGGGTCGAGCCGCTGCTCGCCCGGATCCGCAACGAGATGGCCGGCGCCGGGCTCGTCGTCGAGTCCGCCAAGGGCGAGTGCAACCTCGGCCAGCACGAGATCGCCTTCCGCTACGCCGACGCCCTCACCACCTGCGACCAGCACAGCGTCTACAAGACCGGAGCCAAGGAGATCGCCGCCCAACAGGGCTGCGCGCTCACCTTCATGGCGAAGTACGACGAGCGCGAGGGCAACAGCTGCCACATCCACCTCTCCCTGCGCGACGCCGACGGCGCCCCGGCCTTCGCCGGCCGCGACGGGCGGATGACCGACACCATGCGGCACTTCCTCGCCGGACAGCTCACCGCGCTGCGCGAGTTCGGCCTGCTCTACGCGCCCAACATCAACTCCTACAAGCGCTACCGGCCCGGCTCCTTCGCCCCGACCGCCGTCGCCTGGGGCCGGGACAACCGCACCTGCGCCTACCGCGTCGTCGGCCGCGGCCCCGGCCTGCGGATGGAGAACCGCGTCCCCGGCGGCGACGTCAACCCGTATCTCGCCGTGGCCGGAATGATCGCCGCCGGGCTGCACGGCCTTCGGCAGAAGCTCGACCTGCCCGCCCCCTGCCTCGGTAACGCCTACGCCGCCGACGAGTACGCCCGGGTGCCCGGCTCGCTGCGCGAGGCCGCCGGCCTCTGGGCGGAGAGCGAACTCGCCCGCGCCGCGTTCGGCGACGACGTGGTCGAGCACTACCTCCACATGGCCCGGGTCGAACAGGCCGCCTACGACGGCGCCGTCACCGACTGGGAGCGCTACCGATCCTTCGAGCGGATGTGAGCACCATGCCCGAGCCCACCGCCAGCACCGTCCTCAACCCCGCCACCGGCGAGCCGCTCGCCACCGTCCCCGACACCACCCCCGAGCAGCTCGACGCCGCCGTCCAGCGCGCCCTCAAGGCCCAGCAGGGCTGGGCCGCCCTCGCCCCGGGCGAACGCGCCCGGCTGCTGCGCCGCTTCGCCGACCAGGTCGAGGTGCACATCCCCGAACTCGCCGCCCTGGAGGTGCGCGAGGCCGGCCACACCCTCGGCAACGCCCGCTGGGAGGCCGGCAACGTCCGCGACCTGCTGGAGTACGCGGCCGGGGGAGTGGAACGGCTGACCGGCCGGCAGATCCCGGTGGCGGGCGGCCTGAACGTCACCTTCCACGAGCCGGTCGGCGTGGTCGGCGTGATCGCCCCGTGGAACTTCCCGATGCCGATCGCCGCCTGGGGCTTCGCGCCCGCCCTCGCCGCAGGCAACGCCGTCCTGCTCAAGCCCGCCGAGGCCACCCCGCTCACCGCCCTGCGGCTGGCCGAACTCGCCCTCGCCGCCGGGCTGCCCGAAGGCCTGTTCCAGGTCGTCCCCGGCGCCGGCCCCGTCACCGGGCGGGCCCTGGTCGACCACCCGGCCGTCCGCGGGATCGTCTTCACCGGCTCGACCGTGGTCGGCAAGGAGGTCGCCGCCCGGTGCGCCGCCCGCGCCAAGCGGGTCACCCTCGAACTCGGCGGCAAGAGCCCCAACATCGTCTTCGCCGACGCCGATCTCGCCCGCGCCGCCGACCCGATGTCCTTCCTCGACAACAGCGGCCAGGACTGCTGCGCCCGCAGCCGGATCCTGGTCCAGCGCGAGGCCCTCGACGACTTCCTCGCCCTGCTGCTGCCCGCCGTCGAGGCCGTCCGCACCGGGGACCCGGCCGACCCGGACACCCGGCTCGGGCCGCTGATCTCCGCCGCCCAGGTCCGCCGGGTCGCCTCCTACGTCACCCCCGACCTGCCGGTGCTCGCCCGCGGCCGGGTGCCCGACGGCCCCGGGTTCTGGTACCCGCCGACGGTCCTCGCGCCCACCGACCCGGACGTGCCCGCCGTCACCGAGGAGATCTTCGGCCCGGTCGCCGTCGTCCTGCCCTTCGACGGCGAGGCGGACGCCCTGCGGCTCGCCAACGCCACCCGCTACGGCCTCTCCGGCTCCATCTGGACCAGGGACCTCGGCCGGGCGCTGCGCCTGGCCCGGGGCGTCGCGGCGGGCAACCTCTCGGTCAACTCCCATTCCTCGGTGCGGTACTGGACGCCGTTCGGGGGCTTCGGCGAGTCCGGCGTGGGCCGGGAGCTGGGGCCGGACGCGCTGGCCCACTTCACCGAGACCAAGAACGTCTTCATCCGGAGCGAGGAGTAGGGGACCAGCCATGACCGAGAAGCCCGCCACCACCGGGAAGGACGCGCCGGTCTGCCGGCGCCTGGTCGGCCGCACCGCCGTGATCACCGGCGCGGGCAGCGGCATCGGTCTGGCCGCCGCCCGCCGGCTCGCCGCCGAGGGCGCCAAGGTGGTCTGCGCCGACATCGACGAGAGCAGTGGCAAGGCGGCCGCCCAGGAGGTCGGCGGCCTCTTCGTGCACACCGACGTCACCGACCCGTACATGGTCGAGGCGCTGTTCGACCAGGCCTACGAGACGTACGGCGGCGTGGACGTGGCGTTCAACAACGCGGGGATCTCACCGCCGGAGGACGACTCCATCCTGACCACCGGCCTGGAGGCCTGGCGGCGGGTGCAGGAGGTCAACCTCACCTCCGTCTACCTGTGCTGCAAGGCCGCGTTGCCGTACATGCGCCGGCACGGGCGCGGCTCGATCATCAACACCGCCAGCTTCGTGGCCCGGATGGGCGCGGCCACCTCGCAGATCTCCTACACCGCCTCCAAGGGCGGGGTGCTGGCGATGTCCCGGGAGCTGGGGGTGCAGTTCGCCCGCGAGGGGATCCGGGTGAACGCGCTCTCGCCGGGGCCGGTGGACACCCCGCTGCTGCGGGAGCTGTTCGCCAAGGACCCGGAGCGGGCGGCCCGCCGGCTGGTGCACATCCCGCTCGGCCGGTTCGCCCGGGCCGAGGAGATCGCGGCCGCCGTCGCCTTTCTGGCGAGCGACGACTCCTCCTTCATCACGGCGAGCGAGTTCCTGGTCGACGGCGGGATCGCGGGGGCGTACGTCACCCCGCTGTAGGCGGCGGCGCGGGGCCGCCCGGCGGGTTCTCACCGTAATCTCATCGAAAAACCCCGGAATTCGCGGTCCCGCTGATATCGCGTTTATCCGCGTGCCTTTAGATTCTCTGTCGTGAGTGAGCAGATTCCCGCCGGGTGGTACCCGGACCCGAAGGACACCACCAGCGACCCGAGACCGCAGCGCTGGTGGGACGGCAAGGGCTGGACGGCCAGTACCCGGCCCGCACCCTCGGACGCGCCGGCCCCGGTACCCCCGGTGGCGGACGCTCCGGGGCCGGACGCGACCGCCGAGACCCGGGTGCTGGAGGGGGAGGTGCTGGAGAGCGGGCCGACGGTCCGCCATCCCGGGCCGCCCCCCTTCGGCGCCGCCTACGGCGCCGCGGTGCCGCCCGCGCCCAGGCCCCGGCGCAAGCCCTCCAAGCTCGTGGTCGCGGCCACCGTGGCGGCGGTGCTCGGACTGGGCGTCGGGTCCGGGGTCACCTACCTGGCGATGGACGGGCACGGCGACCGGGCGCCCCACCGCACCGCTCGGCAGGCCCCGCCGTACGGCGGGAACGGCCCCGGGGACGGCCAGCCCGGCAACGGAGGCAACGGCAACGGGGGTGGCAGCAACGGGGGTGGCAGCAACGGCGGTGGCAGCAACGGGAACGGCAAGGGCAACGGGAACGGGAACGGCAAGGGCGGCCCGCTGTCCGGCAGCGGGATCGCCCCCGACCTGGTGAACCGGATCACCCTGCCCGTCCCCTCCGGCTGGGAGGGCGGCACCACCACCGACGGCTTCGCCGCGCTCAGCGTCGGCTCCTACACCTGCGAGGGCGGCGGCAGTTGCTCGCTCGGCGGGGCCAACACCGGCCAGATCTCCGGCGGCGGCACCGACGTCCAGGCGGCGGCCAAGGCGGACATCGAGAAGGCGGCCAAGGACTCCTACAACGACATCAACTCCCACGAGGAGCTGAAGTCCGAGGCGGTCAAGGTCGACGGCCGCGACGGCTACCTGGTCCGCTGGAAGGTCGACGCGGCCAAGGGCAACGACGGCTACGTCCAGACCGTGGTCTTCCCGTCCGCCGACGGCAAGTCGCTGGTCTCCGTCCACCTGGGCTTCGACATCGCCGCCAAGGCGCCCGACGTCTCCGTGATGGACACCATCGTCAAGGGCATCGCCGACTACAGCGGCAAGATCCCCGCCTTCCCCGGCGGCGGCGCCGGCCCCGACGGCGGCACCGCCACCACCTGACCGCACCGCTCAGCTCACGCACGGCGGCCCACCCGGAAGGATCCGGGTGGGCCGCCGTCGTTCGGGTCTGCCTACGGGCTGGCGGGGGCCGGACCGTCCGGGGGTTGGCGGGCGGTCCGACCCCGGCCTCCGGCGGTCAGAAGTCGCGTCGAACAGCCTCGATGCGACGGCGCCGGAGCACCATGCCGGCCCAGCCGACGCTGATCGCGGCGGCACCGCTCAGCAGCAGCGGACCGGTGGGCGAGCTGCCGACGGCGGCGCTGGAGGTCGGAACCACCGCGCCGGCCGGCTCGTTCTGGTCGCCGCCGTGCCCGTGGTGGGCGACGGTGGACTTGGGCGCGTCCGCGGCGATCTGCTGCTCGCTCGGCGCGGCCGGAGCCTGCGCGGACAGTGCCGAGACGGCCTGGCCGGCCGCGGCGGGCTGGCCGAAGTCGACGTCGGAGCAGCTGTAGAACGCCTCCGGGCTGTCGCTGCGCTGCCACACCATGTAGAGCAGCTGACGGCCGGTGCGCTGCGGCAGCGTGCCGGTGTAGTTGTAGTAGCCGTCGGTGGGGTTGCGGGTGACCGGCACCTGGGCGACCGGGGTCGGGTCCAGGTCGGACCACTTCAGCGGCTTGGTCGGGTCGTAGCCCGGCTTGGTGATGTAGACCGTCTGGGTGCCGACGTGGGCCGCGGTGACGCGGAACTTGAAGTCGAAGCTGCCCGCGTGCACGGGGGTGGCGGGCCAGTCGGTCCGCGGCATGTCGAGCGCCTTGTACTTGTCGCGGTTGGCCGAGCAGAGCTTGCCGTCCGGGATCAGCGCCTGGTGGTTGCCGTTCGCGTTGGCGATGTTGACCTCGTTCCAGTCGTACAGCGGCTGGGTGCCGCTCATCGCGACGAGGTCCTTGCAGACCTGGGACTTGGGGGTCTCCGGGCCTTCGGCGTAGCAGGCCGCGACGCGGCTGACCGGGTTGGTCATGGTGCCGTGGGCGCTGGCGGTGCCGGCGGTGGATGCCGCCACGGCGAGGAATGCGGCGCCGATGACGCCGACGGACAGGGCACTTCGCTTGATGGACATGGGGTGGGGACTCCTTGACCGTGTTCCGGGCCGAGGTTGTGGGGGGAACGAACGGGCACGTCTGCCCGGGGGCCGTCGGCCCGGCGCGCCGACCCCCGGCTGAGCGTATGATTGGACTAGACCAACTGGCAATAGCCCGTTGTGTCGCACTTTTTGACGGACTGTAGTCGTACGAGCGGTGCAAAGGCCCGACAGGTCGGCGAAGTTAGCCGTTCCATCGGGCCTTCTTAAGGCTCGGAAAAGGTGTCGGGCCTGAACGGCCCCCGGCGGCCCGGGATATCCCCGGGGCGCCCCCGGCTCAGTGCCGCGGCCGGTGGCCGCCCGGTACCTGGCCGATGGCCAGTCCGTTCACCGTGTGCGCCTGGACCACGGTGCCGTCGTGCACCGTCCCGCCGCTGATCACGTTGTGCACCGCGGCGCCCTCGCCGGTCCGGGTGGCGGGCGCGAACTCGTCCAGGATCGACCGGAGTTCGGCCGCCGCCTCCGGGTTCTGGCGGATCATCCGGCGGAGCCGGCCGCGAAGCTCGGCGGCGTGGTCGGCGAGCACCTCGTCGTCGCCGTCCGCCTCGACCACCTCGCCCCGGATCACCTCCAGCTCGGCGCTCACCTCCGCGACGTCCCGGCCCCGCCCCAGCAGCGTCGCGAGACGCGAACGCACCTGCGTCCAGGCCTCGGTGGCCATCAGTCCGACCACCGTCGTGGCACCCGACGTCACCAGCTGCTGCACGATCTCGGCCTCCACAGCTGCCCCCTCTGGTCGCTTGCGGTTCCCGCTTATACCACGGTAGAGCACCCGCCCGACCGGCGCGCCGGCCCGGACCGTTCAGAGGAAGGTTTTCCGCTCGCCCCGGTAGGTCGGGGCGGTGCGCACCACCCGGTCGCCCTCGATCAGGTGCAGCTCGGCGAAGCGCTCGCAGAGTTCACCCGCCTTGGCGTGCCGGAACCAGACCCGGTCGCCGATCAGCAGGTCGTCGGCGGCCGCACCGAGCAGTGGGGTCTGCACCTCGCCGGCGCCCTCCATCGGGTCGTAGCGCAGCCCCGGCGGAAGCCAGGGCACCGGCGAGCGGTCCGGGCCGGCCGCGCCGGAGGCCGGGTAGCCGCCGCCGAGCACCGTCACCACGCCGACGCCGGGCCGGCGCACCACCGGCTGGCCGAACAGCGCGGCCGGCCTGCCGTGGAACGAGCGGTAGTTGTCGAACAGCCGTGGTTGGTACAGTCCGGAGCCGGCCGCCACCTCGGTGACCGCCGGCTCCGCCGCGGTCGACTCCACGCTGCCGGTACCGCCGCCGTTGACGAACTCCAGTTCCGCGACCTGCCGCAGCCGTCGGACCGCCGCCGCGCGCCGCTCGGCCAGCTCGGCCCGGGCCGCGGACTGCATCAGCCGGATCAGCCGCGAGCGCACCGGCCGCCCGGGCGCCCGGTCGCCCACCCCGGCGACGTGCCCCTCGTACGCCATCAGCCCCACCACCCGGAATCCCGGGCGGAGCTGGACGAGTTCGGCGAACGCGGCCAGGTCCTCGGGCGTGCGCAGCGGCGAGCGCCGGGCGCCGACCCGGATCCGCCCGCCGAGCAGGTGCAGCGCGGTGTCCAGCTCCAGGCAGACCCGCACCTCGGCGTCGCCGGCCCGGGCGGCGTCGATCAGGTCGAGCTGGGCCGGGTCGTCCAGCAGGACGGTGACGGCGGCGGCCGGCCCGGGGTCGGCGGTCAGTTCGGCGAAACCGGCCCGGTCGGCGGAGGGGTAGGCGAGCAGGATGTCGCGCAGGCCCGAGCGGGCCAGCCAGAGCGACTCGGCGAGGGTGAAGCTCATCACCCCGGCGAAGCCGTCCATCGCCAGCACCCGCTCCAGCAGGGCCCGGCAGCGAACCGACTTGCTGGCCACCCGGACCGGCTTCCCGGCGGCCCGGCGCACCAGGTCGGCGGCGTTGGCGTCGAAGGCCGCGAGGTCGACGACGGCCACCGGCCCGTCCAGATGGGCGGTGGCCCGGTCGTACCGGGCCCGGTCGGCACTCGGCGAGCCGGCCGGGACGGTGGCGGGGACGGCGGGGGCGGCAGCGACATCGGGCGTGGCCATGCGCGCAGACTGCCACACCCCTCCTACCGGTGGGTAGGGGTGCGACGGCGTCCGCCGACCTCCGCGGGCCGCGGGTGTGAGGTGGCATAGGGTCGGCCGCGTGGACCGCAAGAACATCCCGAACCCAGGATTCGCCGGAGACGACGGCACCGCCGACCCGGCGCTCGTCGAGGCGCTCGCGCGCTGGTCGCAGGGCGACACGGCCGAACCGGAGCTGCTCGCGGCGCTGACGCAGACCCGGCTGATGGTCCCGATCGTCGCCATCCTCGGTGAGGTGGAGCTGGACGAGAACGGGCTCAAGCGCGAGAAGACCAGCGACATGGCCGTCCCGGTGATCGAGGCCGCCGACGGCCGCCGGGCCCTGCCGGCCTTCACCTCGCTGGAGACCCTGGCCCGCTGGCGCGCCGACGCCCGCCCGGCTCCGGTCGCCGCGCCGCAGGCCGCGATGGTGGCCTTCTCCGAGCGGGCCGACACCCTGCTGATCGACCCGGCCGGCCCGGTCACGTACCGGCTGAGCGGTGCCCGGCTGCGCGCGCTGGCGGAGAACCGCCCGTACCTGCCGCCGGTGCGCGACCCCGAGGTGCGGGAGGCCGTCCGGGCGCTGCTGGCGGCCGAGCCGCAGGTGGTGAGCGGTCTGCTGGCGCCGTACGAGGACGGGGACGGGCTGCTCGCGGTGGTGCTGGACCCGGCCCTGGACCAGCCGTCCGTGCAGGAGGCCGCGCAGCGGGTCGGGCAGGCCGTCGCGGCCGACCCGGTGCTGCGGGTGCGGCTCGACCGGGGCCTGAGCCTGGCCGTGCTGCCGACGGACGCGCAGCTGCCCGGCGAACCGCTCTACCGGCGGTAGCGCGCACCCCGCGCCTCCCGCTCCGAATACGAAGGTGCCCCCTCGGTTTCGAGGGGGCACCTTCGTATTCGGAGCGGGAGGGCTCAGGCGTAGACCGGCCCGGTGAACTTCTCGCCCGGGCCCGCGCCCGGCGCGTCCGGGACGAGGGAGGCCTCGCGGAAGGCCAGCTGGAGCGACTTCAGGCCGTCCCGCAGCGGCGCGGCGTGGAAGTTGCTGATCTCGGGGGCGCCGGCGGTGACCAGCCCGGCCAGCGCGGTGATCAGCTTGCGCGCCTCGTCGAGGTCCTTGTCCGCCTCGCCGCCCTCGGCCAGGCCGCACTTGACGGCGGCGGCGCTCATCAGGTGCACCGCGACGGTGGTGATCACCTCGACGGCCGGGACCTCGGCGATGTCCCGGGTGAGGTCGTCGAAGCCGATCGCGTCGTCGTCCGCGGCGGGGTTCTTGGTGGGCTCGCTGCTCAAGGGTGGCTCGTTCCGTCGTGCCGGTGTAGATACCGTGCCGGTGTAGATACACAGGGAGCGTACAAGGGGGCGCGCGAAGGGGCGGAATGGCGTTCGACCGGGCGGCACGGTAAGCTTCGAGACTGACCGGCCAGGAGTCCTCAGGACGCCGGGCCAGCAAGTGGAGGCTCCACCCAGGAGGCCCCGAGGGGCAATCCCGAAAGTCTCCCACCTGATCGGCTTCACCGTCGACGGGTCCGGTCCGCGACGGGCGCCCAGGCGCCGAGTCGCCCGCAGTGCCCCTCACCGGGCACCGCCCCCGGTTGTGTGGAGCCCCGCTTGTACCGAGCGGGGCTTTTTTCGTGTCGCGGTGCATGCAGTGCCTAGCAGCAAGTCAGGCAGCGCAGCACGAATGAAGCCCCGCCCAGTGGTCGAGTCCACTACGTGCGACCGCCGTCCGACGGCCGCATCGCAGAAGGTGCAACCGAGGAGGCCCCATCAGCACCGAGCCCCGCATCAACGACCGGATTCGCGTCCCCGAGGTGCGACTCGTCGGTCCCAGCGGCGAGCAGGTCGGCATCGTGCCGCTTGCCAAGGCGCTGGAGCTCGCGCAGGAGTACGACCTCGACCTGGTCGAGGTCGCGGCGACCGCCCGGCCGCCGGTGTGCAAGCTCATGGACTACGGCAAGTTCAAGTACGAGTCGGCCATGAAGGCCCGTGAGGCGCGCAAGAACCAGGCGCACACGGTCATCAAGGAGATGAAGCTCCGGCCGAAGATCGACCCGCACGACTATGACACCAAGAAGGGTCACGTCGTCCGGTTCCTCAAGCAGGGCGACAAGGTCAAGATCACGATCATGTTCCGCGGTCGTGAGCAGTCCCGCCCCGAGCTGGGCTTCCGACTGCTGCAGCGGCTGGCGAACGACGTCCAGGACCTGGGCTTCGTGGAGTCCTCGGCCAAGCAGGACGGCCGAAACATGATCATGGTTCTTGGCCCGCACAAGAAGAAGACCGAGGCGATGGCCGAGGCCCGCGCGCTCGCGGACGCCCGCAAGGCCGAGCGTCAGGGCCGCACCGTCGGCTCCGACGACGACGCCGCGGCCGACGACGCGGCGCTCGAGGCCGAGAACGCCGCGGCCGAGGCGGAGGCGGACGCCGACGAGGCCGACGTCGAGGACGCCGCCGAGGTCGAGCAGCCGGCCGAGGCCTCCCAGGACGCCTGAGCCGTAACGGCCAGGGCGGCCCGGGAGACCGGCCACCAGAGGTGACGGGGCGTCCCGCCCGGTCACCGCAGATCCATCCAGTTCACGCCCGCGCGGCGCAATCCGCGCGGGCGTGGGCGGACCGACGAGGAGATACGGCGAAATGCCGAAGCAGAAGACGCACAGTGGCGCCAGCAAGCGCTTCAAGATCAGTGGCTCTGGCAAGGTGCTGCGCGAGCGCGCCGGCCGCCGCCACCTCCTGGAGCACAAGCCCTCGACGCTGACCCGCAAGCTGGCCGGGACCGTCGAGCTGGCCCCCGCTGACGCCAAGAAGATCAAGAAGCTTCTCGGCAAGTGATCGCCCTCCCGCCCGGCGCGAGCCGAGCGGGGCAGCTGATCCTTCCCGACCCATTCGAATGACGGACCACGTGAAGTAGTCCGTGGTCCAACCCAAGGAGTAATCAAGTGGCACGCGTCAAGCGGGCAGTCAACGCCCACAAGAAGCGCCGGGTCATCCTGGAGCGCGCCAGCGGCTACCGTGGCCAGCGTTCGCGCCTGTACCGCAAGGCCAAGGAGCAGGTCACCCACTCGCTGGTCTACAACTTCAACGACCGCAAGAAGCGCAAGGGCGACTTCCGTCAGCTGTGGATCCAGCGCATCAACGCTGCGGCCCGTGCCAACGGCATCACCTACAACCGCTTTGTGCAGGGCCTGAAGGCCGCCAGCGTCGAGATCGACCGCAAGATGCTGGCCGACCTCGCCGTCAACGACCCGGGCGCGTTCGCCTCGCTCGTCGAGGTGGCCCAGAAGGCGCTGCCGGCCGACGTCAACGCCCCGAAGGCCGCCGCCGACGCCGCCTGATCTTCCTGGATCAGTTGAGCTGACCGGACCCGCAGGCTCTCCCTGCGGGTCCGGTTTTGCTTTCCTCCGCCACAGAGACGAGACCATGCAGAGCACCGACACCCCCCTGCTCACCTCCCTGCGCTCGCCCCGCGTCGTCGCCGCCCGCCGGCTCGCCAAGCGCAACCAGCGGAGCAAGGACCGCCGCTTCCTGGCCGAGGGCCCGCAGGCCGTCCGCGAGGCGGTCGCGTTCGGGAGGCTGCCGGGCTCGTCCGACCACGCCGTGGTCGAGGTGTACGCCACCCTGGAGGCCGCCGAGCGGCACGCCGGCATCGTCGCCGCCGCCGAGGCCGAGGGCCTGCCGGTGCTCACCGCCACCGACGAGGTGATCGCGGAGATCTGCGACACCGTGACGCCGCAGGGCATCGTGGCGCTCTGCCGCTTCATCGACACCCCGTTCGACGAGGTGCTCAGGGCCCGCCCCCGGCTGGTCGCCGTCCTCGCCCACGTCCGTGACCCCGGCAACGCCGGCACCGTGCTGCGCACCGCCGACGCGGCCGGCGCGGACGCCGTGGTGCTCACCGACGCTTCGGTGGACCTGTACAACCCGAAGGCCGTCCGGGCCTCGGTCGGCAGCCTGTTCCACCTCCCGGTCGCCGTCGGCGTGCCGGTCGAGGAGGCGGTCGGCCGGCTGCGCGAGGCCGGCGTCAGGGTGCTCGCCGCGGACGGCGCGGGGGAGCGCGACCTGGATCAGGAACTGGACGAGGGCACCCTGGGCGCGCCCGGCGCATGGGTGTTCGGCAACGAGGCCTGGGGGCTTCCGGAGGAGACCCGCGCGCTCACCGACGAGGTGGTGCGGGTGCCGATCCACGGGCACGCCGAGAGCCTCAACCTGGCCACCGCCGCCGCCGTCTGCCTCTACGCCTCGGCCCGGGCGCAGCGCTCGCCCGGCGGGTGTCGCGCGCAGGCGTAGGGCACGCCCCGCGAGCCCCCGGAAGTCGCGATCGCGACGCCGCGGGCCCTACTGCGGGGGGCCGCGAGACGCTAGGGTCTGCCTCGGTGGGGGAAAAGACACGGTGGGTAATCGGGGAGGACACCCATGGTCGGCAGCGGGCCAGAGCTCGACCCGGACGACCTGCCGGACGGTCTGGTGGTCGCGGACGTCCTGGGCCGGGTGGTCTGTTTCAACCGCGCCGCCGCCCGGCTGACCGGCATCCCCCCGGAGCTGGCGCTCGGCAGCCCGCTGGAGGAGGCGCTCCCGCTGGAGGACCTGGACGGCCGCCGCTGGTGGCAGCTGACCGATCCGTACGGCGGCCTGGCGATCCGCACCAGCCAGCCGGAGCGCAACCTGCTGCTGCCCGGCGGCCGTGAGGTGCTGGTCTCCGCCCGGTACGTCCGCGCCCGCCCGCAGGGGCCGCTGGAGCGGCTGGTGATCGCCCTGCGGGGCACGGAGGCGCGGCGGCGGACCGAGCGCAGTCACGCCGAGCTGATCGCCACCGTCGCGCACGAGCTGCGCTCCCCGCTCACCAGCGTCAAGGGCTTCACCGCGACCCTGCTGGCCAAGTGGGAGCGGTTCACCGACGGGCAGAAGCGGCTGATGCTGGAGACCGTCGACGCGGACGCCGACCGGGTCACCCGGCTGATCGCCGAGCTACTGGACATCTCCCGGATCGACGCGGGCCGGCTGGAGCTGCGCAAGCAGGTGGTGGACCTGGCCGCCGCCGTCCGCCGCCACGTCGAGCGCAAGGTCGCGACCGGCATCCCCGAGGACCGCTTCGACATCCGGATCCACGAGCCGCTCACCGTGCTCTGGGCCGACCCCGACAAGGTCGACCAGGTGCTGGCCAACCTGCTGGAAAATGCGGTGCGGCACGGTGAGGGAACTGTCACGATCGAGGTGGCACCGGCCAAGGAGGTCGTCGAGGCGCACATCTGGGAGCGCCCCGGCACCCCGCCCCGCACCCTGGAAGGCACCGCGATCACCGTGAGCGACGAAGGCAGCGGCATCCCCGAGGAGTCGATGCCCCGCGTCTTCACCCGCTTCTGGCGCGGCTCCAAGCGCGGCGGCACGGGCCTGGGCCTCTACATCGTGAAGGGCATCGTGGAGGCCCACGGCGGCTCGATCCGCGTCGACCGCGCGCCCGGCGGCGGCGCCCGGTTCCGATTTATCCTGCCCGCCGGCGTGCCCGATTTCATGCTCTGACCGCCCACCGGCCGCCTCGGCCGCAGCGGCGGAGCAGGCTCTGGATCGGCCCCCGGACGGGCTTCACGGCGGTTGCGCTACGCGCTGCGACTACACTCGACCTTTGGCGTTTGTGGGACGCCCTGCGCGGTTGTGCCGCGGACAACCCTCCTCCCCGTACGGAGATCGGCTGCCCGCGCCCCGGCCCCGCCGGGCGTAGCGCACTGGGCCCCTCCCGTCCCCTGGCGGGCCGGGAGGGCGCGAGTCCACCCTTACCTGAGCACGGACGAGCAGGAGCACGGGAAAGATAGAGATGTCGGCACCCAACAAGTCGTACGACCCGGTCGAGGTCGAGGCCCTCAAGCCCGAGGCGGTGGAGCAGGCCCGGGACGAGGCCGTCGCGGCCTTCGCCGCCGCCACCACCCTGGACGAGCTGAAGCAGGCCAAGGTCGCCCACACCGGCGACCGCTCCGCGCTCTCCCTCGCCAACCGCGAGATCGGTGCGCTCCCGCCGCACGCCAAGGCCGCCGCAGGCAAGCTGATCGGCCAGGCCAGGGGCGCCGTCAACCAGGCCCTCGCCAAGCGGCAGGCCGAGCTGGAGGCGGAGCGCGACGCCCGCGTGCTGGTCGAGGAGGCGGTGGACGTCACGCTGCCCTACGACCGCACCCCGCGCGGCGCCCGCCACCCGCTGACCACGATGGCCGAGCGCATCGAGGACACCTTCGTCGCGATGGGTTACCAGGTCGCCGAGGGCCCCGAGGTCGAGGCCGAGTGGCTGAACTTCGACGCCCTCAACCTGGGTCCGGACCACCCGGCCCGCTCGATGCAGGACACCTTCTTCGTCCAGGCCCCGGACGGCTCCGCCGACTCCGGCGTGGTGCTGCGCACCCAGACCTCCCCGGTCCAGGCCCGCACCCTGCTCGACCGCGAGCCGCCGGTCTACGTGATCTGCCCCGGCCGGGTCTACCGGACGGACGAGCTGGACGCCACCCACACCCCGGTCTTCCGGCAGGTCGAGGGCCTGGCCGTGGACGAGGGCATCACCTTCGCCGACCTCAAGGGCACCATCGAGCAGCTGGTGTCCACGCTGATCGGCGACGGCCTGGAGCTGCGCTGGCGCCCCTCGTACTTCCCGTTCACCGAGCCGAGCGCCGAGATCGACCTGCAGTGCTTCGTCTGCCGCGGCGAGAGCGTCGGCGACCCGGACCGGCCCTGCCGCACCTGCTCCTCCGAGGGCTGGATCGAGCTCGGCGGCTGCGGCGTGGTCAACCCGCGGGTGCTGGTCGCCTGCGGTGTCGACCCGAACCGCTACAGCGGGTTCGCCTTCGGCCTGGGCCTGGAGCGAATCCTGATGAACCGTCACAACGTCGCCGACATGCGCGACATGGTCGAGGGTGACATCCGCTTCACCCTCCCGTTCGGGATGGAGATCTGATGCGCGTCCCGCTTTCCTGGCTGCGCGAGTACGTGGACCTGCCGGCCGGCGAGACCGGCCGCGACGTGGCGGAGCGCCTGGTCCGCGCCGGCCTCGAGGTCGAGACCGTCGAGCAGATCGGCACCGACCTCAAGGGCCCGCTGGTGGTCGGCCAGGTGCTCTCGATCGAGGAGCTGTCCGGCTTCAAGAAGCCGATCCGGCACTGCTTCGTCAACGTCGGCGACGCCAACGGCACCGGTGAGCCGCAGGAGATCGTCTGCGGCGCGACCAACTTCGCCGTCGGCGACAAGGTCGTGGTCGTGCTCCCGGGCGCCGTGCTGCCCGGCCCGTTCCCGATCGCCGCCCGCAAGACCTACGGCCAGACCTCGGCCGGCATGATCTGCTCCGCCCGCGAGCTGGGCATGGGCGACGACCACAACGGCATCATCGTGCTCCCGCCCGAGTACGAGCCCGGCACCGACGCGATCGAGCTGCTCCAGCTCGTCGACGAGGTGCTGGACATCGCCGTCACCCCGGACCGCGGCTACTGCCTCTCCATGCGCGGCGTCGCCCGCGAGGCCGCCGCCGCGTACGGGCTGCCGCTGGCCGACCCGGCGCTGCTCGACGTGCCGCCCGCCAACTCCTACGGCTACCTGGTCAAGGTCGCCGACCCGGCCGGCTGTGACCGTTTCGTGGCCCGCACGGTGGTCGGCCTCGACCCGGCCGCCAAGTCCCCGATCTGGCTCCAGCGCCGCCTGCAGAAGTCCGGCATCCGCCCGATCTCGCTGGCCGTGGACATCACCAACTACGTGATGCTGGAGGTCGGCCAGCCGCTGCACGCGTACGACAAGCAGCGGGTGGACGGGCCGATCCTGGTCCACCGGGCCGAGGAGGGCGAGACCCTCACCACCCTCGACGGCGTCGAGCGCAAGCTCTCCGCCGAGGACCTGCTGATCTGCGACAACAGCGGCCCGATCGGCCTGGCCGGTGTCATGGGTGGCGCCTCCACCGAGATCCTCGACCCGGCCGCAGGCCCGGGCACCACCGAGGTGATCATCGAGGCGGCGCACTTCGACCCGGTCGCCATCGCCCGCGGCGCCAAGCGGCACAAGCTGCCGTCCGAGGCGTCCAAGCGCTTCGAGCGCGGCGTGGACCCGGAGGCCGCCCGCGCCGCCGCGCAGCGCGCCGTGGACCTGCTGGTGCTGATCGCCGGCGGCACCGCCGAGGCCGGGGTCACCGACATCGCGGCCCCGCACCCGGTCCGCACCATCACCATCGCCGCCGACCTGCCCGACCGGGTCGCCGGCACCGGGTACGGTCGCGAGACCGTCACCCGGCGTCTGCAGGAGATCGGCTGCTCGGTCGCGGGCGCCGACATCCTGGAGGTCACCCCGCCGACCTGGCGGCCCGACCTCACCGACCCGTACGACCTCGCGGAGGAGGTCATCCGCCTGGAGGGCTACGACAACGTGCCCTCGCGGATGCCCACCGTGCCGCCGGGCTCGGGCCTGACCGAGGCCCAGCGCATCCACCGCCGGACCGGGGTCGCGCTGGCCGGTGCCGGCTACGTCGAGGTCAACACCTACCCGTTCCTCGGCCAGGCCGCCTTCGAGGCGCTCGGCCTGGAGCCGGAGGACCGGCGCCGCCGTACGGTGAAGCTGGTCAACCCGCTCAACGACGAGGAGCCGGAGCTGCGCACCACGCTGCTGCCGGGCCTGCTCGGAGCGCTGCGCCGCAACGTCGGCCGCGGCAACACCGATCTGGCGGTCTTCGAGACCGGGACGGTCTTCCTGCCCAAGGACGAGCTGTCCGTCGCGCCGCGCCCGGCCGTGGACCGCCGTCCGAGCGACGAGGAACTGGCCGCGCTCGACGCCGCCCTGCCGGACCAGCCGCGCCGGATCGCCGTCGCGCTGACCGGTGAGCGGCTGCCCTCCGGCTGGTGGGGCAAGGGCGCGCCGGCGGGCTGGGCGGACGCCGTCGAGGCGGGCCGCACGGTGGCCCGCGCGGCCGGCGTCGAGCTGACCGTGCGCCAGGGCCAGCTGGCCCCGTGGCACCCGGGCCGCTGCGCCGAGCTGCTGGTCGCCGGCACCGACCGGGTGGTCGGCCACGCCGGTGAGCTGCACCCGCGCGTGGTCAAGGCGCTCGGCCTGCCGGCCCGCACCAGCGCGATGGAGATCGACCTCGACCTGCTCACCGCCGACGGCGCCGAGCGGGTCTCGGGCCCGGTCGTCTCCGGGTTCCCGGTGGCCACCCAGGACGTGGCGCTGATCGTCGACGCCGCCGTCCCGGCCGCCGAGGTGGAGGCCGCGCTGCGCTCCGGCGCGGGTGAACTGCTGGAGGCCATCCGACTGTTCGACGTCTTCACCGGCGAGCAGGTCGGCGAGGGGAAGAAGTCGCTGGCGTACGCGCTGCGCTTCCGCGCCACGGACCGCACGCTGACCGCCGATGAGGCGAGCGCCGCCCGCGAGGCGGCCGTCGCCGAGGCCGTCGCCCGCACCGGCGCGGTGCTGCGCGGCGCCTGACCCGCCCGGCCCCAGGGGCCCCGCCCGGACACCGTCCGGGCGGGGGCCCCGGCCGGGGGCGGTGAGCGGGTGCGGGTGGCGCGGGGGGGGGGGGGCCGGGCGGGCGGGGGGGGGGGGGGGGGCGCCCCGCCCCCCCCCCCCCCGGGGGGGCGGGCCCCCCCCCCGCCCCCCCCCCCGGGCCCCTGGCCGTTCCAGTTCATCGCGTTCGGCTGGACGGCGGCGGCGGGGGTGGCGGCCTGCGCGGCCGCGGTGCGGTGGGTGCGGCGCCGGGCGGTGTGAGCGGGCCCGGCTTTTTGAAGAGGTTCGGTCAAAGCCCTTGCGGGCGTGCGGCGGCTGACGCTATCTCTTGGTTAGGAAAGTTTCCTAACTCCCCGCGAGCGGGCGCACCCCCTTGCCCGCTCCTCACGGAACCGGAGCGCGAGATGCACCGTCAGCAGCACCGCATCGTACGCATGGCCCTCGCCGCCCTGCTGGTGGCCGCACCGGCCACGGTCGCGGCCGCCGGGGCCGCCCACGCCGCCCCGGCGGGCGCCGCCGCCGTCCAGGTCAAGGGCATAGGCCTGGACGACCCGCACAAGAAGGACATCGCGATGCAGCTGGTGTCCAGCGCCGAGAACTCCTCGCTGGACTGGAAGGCCCAGTACAAGTACATCGAGGACATCGGCGACGGCCGCGGCTACACCGCCGGCATCATCGGGTTCTGTTCCGGCACCGGCGACATGCTCGACCTGGTGCAGCACTACACCGACCTCAAGTCCGGCAACGTCCTCGCCAAGTACCTGCCCGCGCTGCGCAAGGTCAACGGCAGCGACTCGCACTCCGGCCTCGGCGCCGCCTTCGAGAAGGACTGGGCCACGGCCGCCAAGGACTCCGTCTTCCAGCAGGCGCAGAACGACGAGCGGGACCGCGTCTACTTCAACCCCGCCGTCAAGCAGGCCAAGGCGGACGGTCTGCGCGCCCTCGGCCAGTTCGCCTACTACGACGCCATCGTCATGCACGGCGACGGCTCCGACCCGACCAGCTTCGGCGGCATCCGCAAGGCCGCCCTGAAGAAGGCCAGGACCCCCGCCCAGGGCGGCGACGAGGCCACCTACCTCAAGGCCTTCCTGGACGCCCGCCGGGCCGCCATGAAGACCGAGGAGGCGCACTCGGACACCACCCGCGTCGACACCGAGCAGCTGGTCTTCCTCAACGCCAAGAACTTCGACCTCAACCCGCCGCTCAAGTGGAAGGTCTACGGCGACAGCTACGCCATCAACAGCTGACGTACCGTCATCAAGGCTGCGGGGGGCCGGAGATCCGGCCTCCCGCACGGCCGTCGGCGGCGAATCGCCCGGCGGCGGGAGCGCGGCGGGCCGTCCGCACCGACTCCACCGCCCCGGACCGCGCCCCGTGCCTCCGGTGACCGCGGGCCCCCGGGCGCGGCGGAGCGGCACGGCGGGACCGACCGTTCCGGTCGAGGTCCCGCTTGGCCGGTTCCGTCGTTTCCAGGAGCCCGGGCGCCGGGGTAGAACGGGGCGAGGCCGCGGCAGCGCGGCAGGAGGAGGCGCCGGGTGGACGCTTCACTGCCCGCGGCCGGGAGCGCCGCCGGCGGCCCGGGCGGTGGTCCGCCCGCCTGCCGTGCGGCGGCACCGTGCGGCGCCGCCGCTGGAGCGGGGCGACCCGGGACGCCCGGCGAACCCGGCGGCCTCCACCGCGCCGCCAGACACCGAACCGGGGGTTTCGTATGGGCATGGACGGGCTGGAAATCCACACCTCGCACATCCACGACCGGGGGGTCTTCGCCACCCGCGGATACCGTGCGGGGGAGACCGTCGAACGGTGCCCCGTGCTGGTCGTCCCGGCCGCCGAGCGCCACCTGATCGACCGGACCCACCTCCACCACTACTGCTTCCCCTGGCAGGACGGTGCCGCCGCGATCGCCCTGGGCTTCGGCAGCCTGTACAACCACGCCGCCGAACCCCGGGCGCGGTACCGCAAGGACTTCGGCGCGGGCATCGTCGAGATCGTGGCCGCCCGCGACATCCCGGCCGGGTACGAGATCACCGTCGACTACACCGAGGGCGGCACCGAGAAGCTGTGGTTCCCCCAGTGACGGCCCCGGGGGCCCGGGGAGGCCGGCCGCGCGCGTGAGAGAGTCGGGGCGCCAGCCCGCACGCGCGTGAGGAGGACCAGGGTGTCGGAGTGGAAGAGCTACGGCCGGCGGCAGGTCTACGGATCGCCGTGGGTGGAGGTCTGGCTCGACGACGTCGACATCCCCGGCGTGGGCCGCGTCGACCACCACGTCGTCGCCATGCCCCGGGCCTCGACCACCGCGGTCGTCACCGACGAGCGGGGCCGCTTCCTCCTGCTCTACCGGCACCGCTTCATCACCGGCCGGTGGGGCTGGGAGGTGCCCGCCGGCTGGGCCGAGCCCGGGGAGGAGCCGGCCGACGCGGTCGCCCGCGAGGTCGAGGAGGAGACCGGCTGGCGCCCCGGCCGGGTCGACCCCCTGCTCGCGTACGACGCCCTGTCCGGCATCTCCACCATGCGGTTCCACTCCTTCCACGTCACCGGCTGCACCCGGGTCGGGGCACCCCAGGACATCAGCGAGGCGACCAGGGTGGAGTGGGTCCCGGAGGCCGACGTCCTCGACCTCCTGACCGGCGGCAAGGTCAACGACGGCGCCTCCCTGGCCGCCCTGACCTACTACCTCGGCCCCTACCGCCTGGCCGCTGCCAGGCGGTAGGGGCGGCCGTCACCCGCGATCGCGGGGGAGTATCGCGGCGCTGTTCGGGTCACCGACGAAGGTGCCGATGCCGCCCTTGAGGACGGTCAGCGCGGCCGGCAGGGCGGCCACCGCCGCCGCCCGCAGCGTGCCGACGCTCGTCAGGTCGACGCGGTCGGCCAGCAGCAGGCCGAGCAGGGCCGCGAGGTAGGTGGCGACCGTGCGTTCGGTGAGGTCGAGGAGGAACGTGCGCATGCTGATCTCCTTGATCAGTCGGTGACGGTGAAGCCGTGGGCGGCGCCCAGGCGCTGGAGGGAGTCGCGGCCGGGGATGCCGTCCGCGGCGGTACCGGAGTAGCCCAGCCGCTGCTGCCAGCGGGAGTACGCCGTCACGGTCCTGGTGCCGAACGAGCCGTCCACCCACTGGCCGTCGAGCAGGCCCTCGTCGGCCAGTGCCTGCTCGACGATCAGGACGTCGGCGCCGTACGTCCGGTGGCCCTGTTCGGCGCCGGGGTCCGTTTGCGCCGCCGCGACGACGTGCGACAGCGAGACGGTGCCGCCGGGCAGGGTGCCGAGCAGCCGGCGGAGGCTGGTCTCGCCGGGGACGCCGTCCGCGTCCGACCCGCTGAAGCCGAGACTGCGCTGGTAGTCCTGGTAGTTGAGGGTGTCCGCGTCCGTCCAGTCGGGGCCGGGGCCCTGCTGGTAGTGGCTGCCGAAGCCCGCGGCCACGAGCGCCCGGCCGACCTCGGTCACCTGGTCGCCGTGCGCGCCGTAGCCGTACGGCAGGCCGTTGATCGTCACCTGGTACCGGGCGGGGGTCTGCCCGGGGGCCGGCGGCGAGGGCGGCGATCCGGGGGTGAAGTCGGGCCACGAACCCGGGTCGGTGTGGTCGTTCTCCGGGACCTGGCTGTGGCCGTACCAGCCGCCCCGGGTCTCCCACACGCCCTCGTCGCGGTGGGCGGTGAAGTCGACCGGCCTGCCCATCGGCCAGACGTCCGGGACGCCCCAGCCGCTGATCCAGGCGTGCAGCCGGTCCCAGCCGGTGCACGGGGTGTCCGTCAGCCGGGCGTACACCTGACCGTTGTAGCGGCAGTACGGGAAGAACACCGCCTCGATCTGGATCACCACCCGCCCCGCCCGGTTGGTGCGGGTGCCGCCCGGCGCGTCGACGAGGCTCTTCGAGCGGGAGTCGGCCGGGAACAGCTGGGCGATCCGCCCGCTGAACGGGTCCCAGACGATGTGCGGCGCCTCGTCGGCGCCGCTGCCGGTGAAGTAGCCGACCAGGGAGTCGAAGTCGCACCAGTCCTGCGGCGCGGCGGCGGTGGCGTCGCGGTCCCACGTGATGTGGGCGATCGCCTTGGGCGGGTACTGCTGGTCGGTCGGCGCGTGATCGCCGACGTCATGGACCTCGGCTCCGGGTATCCACAGATCGGGCATGCGGGCCTCCAGGCATGCGCGGGCCCCGAACGGGAGGGTTCGGTGGCGGGTCGGGACGGGTGGATACGCTTCTTATCGGCACAACAGGCCTCGGGCTTCAGTGGTTTGGGGCAGGCAAAAACCCCCGGCCGACGGCGCGGGGGCTGGTGGGGGAGACGGGGCCGGAGGGGCGGAAGGCCCGGCCGGACCAGGACGGTCCGGCCGGGCCGGGGGTCAGGCGCTCGCGGTGTAGTCGTAGAAGCCGCGGCCGGACTTGCGGCCCAGCAGGCCCGCGTCGACCATCCGGGAGAGCAGCGGGGGAGCGGCGTACAGCGGCTCCTTGTACTCGTCGTACATCGACTCGGCGATCGACACGATGGTGTCCAGGCCGATCAGGTCGCACAGCCGCAGCGGGCCCATCGGGTGGGCGCAGCCGGCCTCCATGCCCTTGTCGATGTCGGAGGCGGTCGCCACGCCCGACTCGAACATCCGTACCGCCGACAGCAGGTAGGGCACCAGCAGCGCGTTCACCACGAAGCCGGCCCGGTCGCGGGCGCGGATCGGCTCCTTGCCGAGGACCTGGAAGGCGAACGCCTCGACCCGCTCGGTGGTGCCGCCCGAGGTGGTCAGCGTCGGGATCACCTCGACCAGCTTCTGCACCGGCGCCGGGTTGAAGAAGTGCAGACCGATCACCTGCTCCGGCCGCGAGGTGGCGGCGGCCAGCTTCACGATCGGGATCGACGAGGTGTTGGAGGCGAGGATGGCGTCCCGGCGCTCGACCACCTGGTCCAGCTTCTGGAAGATCTGGACCTTGATGTCCTCGCGCTCGGCGACCGCCTCGACCACCAGGTCACGGTCGGCGAAGTCGGCCAGGTCGGTGGTGAAGGTCAGCCGGGCCAGCGCCTCGTCCCGCAGTTCGGGGGCCAGCTTGCCGCGCTTGACCGCCGTCTCCAGGGAGTTGGTCAGCCGGGTGCGGCCGAACTCCAGTGCCTCGCCACTGGCCTCCGATACCAGGACGTCCAGCCCGGCCCGGGCGAAGACCTCCGCGATGCCCGACCCCATCAGGCCGCAGCCGATCACTCCGACGCGCGCGATGTCACTCACTCAGTTGCCCTTCGGTGGTGCTGGGGGTGGCCCAGCGACAGGTGTCCCATGCAAGCTGCTGTTCAGCGGGTGGGCGCCGGTGTGTGTGGACCGGTGCACCGTCCTGACGACGTTACTACTCCGTACCGGCCGGTAGGGCATTCCCTCCCCGGCTCCTCCGAACGGGTGGGCCCGCTCCCGCCGTCCGTGCGCCCGGGTTCCGGCACGCCCGCGGCCGGACAGAATGCCGCAGACGCGACGCCGGTCCTGGTGGGGCGGGCGCGGGGACGTGAAGGGAGCACGGGATGTCGACGGGATCACTCGCAGGACAGGTCGCTCTGGTCACCGGTGCCGGCCGGGGCATCGGCCGGGAGATCGCCATCGGCCTGGCCGCCGAAGGCATGGCCGTCGGCCTGGTCGGCCGCACCCACGAGACCCTCACCGAGACCCTCAAGGAGTGCGCCCGGCACGGCGCCCGCGGGGTCGCCGTCACCGCCGACGTCACCCGTCCCGGCTCCGTCCGCGAGGCCGTGCGCATCGTCGAACGCGACCTCGGCCCGATCGACCTGCTGATCAACAACGCCGGCCAGGTCGACCCCTCCGAGGTCCCGATCTGGGAGACCGACGCCAACCAGTGGTGGCAGGTCGTCGAGACCAATCTGCGCGGCCCCTACAACCTGCTGCGCTGCGTCCTGCCCGGTATGGTCCAGCGCCGCGGCGGCCGCGTCATCAACCTCAACTCCGGCTTCGCGCTGCGCCCCGACGGCCACTACACCGCCTACGCCACCTCCAAGGGCGCGCTGCTCCAGCTCTCCGACAACATGGCGGACTCGCTCGCCGAGCACCACGTGGTGGTCCTCGACATCAGCCCCGGCGCGGTCGCCACCGACATGACCGCGGGCATGCCGATGTTCCGGGACACCAAGACCTGGGGCAGCATCCCGTACATGGTCGCCGTCACCGTCGACGCCGCCCGCGGCCGCTTCGACGCCCTGCACGGCCGTTTCGTCCACGCCGGCCGGGACGATCTGGAGGAACTGGTCCACCGCGCCGACGAGATCCGCGAGGCGGACGCCCGCACCCTCCGGCTGCGCCCGTACGGGCCCGATGACCCCCTGGCGTGACACCGGCCCGCCGCGCGCCCTGGCCCTACGCGCAGAGCTGACTGGCCGTCACCGGTCTGAGGCCGGCCTTGGCGAGGCCGTCCAGGATCCCGGGCAGCGCGTCCACGGTGCACTGGTGGCCCATGTGCAGGGCGACCACCGAGCCGCCCTTCACCGAGGAGAGCACCCGGCGCTGGAGCGAGGCGGCGCTCGGGTCGCTGTAGTCGCGCGGGTCGACGTCGAAGGAGAGCACGTGCTCGTACCCGACGGCCCTGGCCTGCTCGCGCACCATCGGGGTGGCGTACTGGGTCGCCGACGGGCGGAACCAGCGGCCGATCGAGCCGGTGAGCCGCTGCAACCGCTCCGCGCACTGGGCGATCTCGGCACGCGCCTGCTCGGGTGTCATCGCGGAGATGTTCTGGTGGTTCTGGGTGTGGTTGCCGAGTTCGTGGCCGGCGTCCAGGATGCGCCGGGCCATCTGCGGCTGCTGGTCCAGCCAGCTGCCGACGGCCATCACGGTCAGCCTGGCACCGCGCTGCTCGGCGGCGTCCAGCAGGGCGAGGGCCAGCTTCGGGTCGCCGCTGCCGTGGACGGTGAGCGCGACGTTCTTGCCGGTGCGCGGCCCGTACACGACCTCCACGGGGGTGCCGGGCGCCAGCGGCGGCAGCACCGGGGGGACGGGCGGCGCCGTGGTGGCGGCCATCGTCGGGTCGGGCTGCGGATCCGGTGAGGGGGTGGGCGCGGGGGCGGGGGAGGCCGGGCCCTCGCCGTCCACCCACGCGGGGTCGACCGCGGTCGGATCGCCGCCCTCCGGGTCGACGGTGCCGGGGTGCACGGCGAGCGCCCCCGGGTCGGCGCGGCGGGGGTCGCCGCTGCCGCAAGCCGCGAGCAGCCCGCCGGCGGCGGTGAGGGCGGCCAGTCGGGCGGTGGTCCGCAGTACGGTGCGGCGGTCGACAGTCATCGGCAGTCAGCATAGGGACGGCGCCGCGTTCCGGCGATTCGGGGAAACGGCCGCCGACCGCCGTTGACGTGCGCACGCTTCGTCCCGGAGGGCGTGCGGAAACCCGAACTCGCGCTGTTTCCGCGGCGTGTCGTCGGATACGATCACCGCGCACCGCGTGGTACGTCGCGGCATGCCGGGCCGACCGCGAAATTCGGTGCCCGATCGCGGTGTTCGGACGCGCGACGGGACGCATTCCGGCAGTGAGTACAGGGGGCGGGAACAGGATGCACGAGGACACCGTTGCGGCGGCCACGCGGGCCGGCACGGACTGGCACTGGGCGAAGCGGGACGACTGGGAGCCACCGACCGAGCTGGACACGGGCGTGCCGCACACGGCCCGGATGTACGACTACTACCTCGGTGGCAAGGACAACTTCGAGGCCGACCGCAAGGCCGCCGAGGCCGCCGTCGCCGCCTATCCGGCGCTGCCGCTGCTGGCCCGCACCAACCGCGAGTTCCTCGGCCGCGCCGTGGAGTTCGCGGCCGGCCGGGGCATCCGCCAGTTCGTCGACATCGGCACCGGTATCCCCGCCGTCGGCTCCACCAACGAGGTGGCCCAGCGGGTCGCCCCGGACGCCCGCGTGGTGTACGTCGACAACGACCCGATCGTGGCCACCCACGCCCGCGCCCTGCTGGCCGGCCACCCCGCCGGGCACACCTCCGTCATCGAGGCCGACCTGCGGGACCCGGCCGCGATCCTGGACCACCCCGGCCTGCGCCAGGCCGTGGACCTCGACCGGCCGGTGGCCCTGATGCTGGTCGCGGTACTGCACTTCATCCGGGACGAGGACGGCGCCCGGGAGATCGTCCGCACCCTGCGCGACGCGCTCGCCCCCGGCAGCGCGCTGATCCTCTCCCACGGCACCCCCGACTTCGCCTCCCGGGAGAGCGCCGCCGAGGGCACCCGGATCTACCGGAGCGCCAGCGCCCCGCTGGTGCTGCGCCCGCGCGCCGCCATCGAGCCGTTCTTCGGCGACTTCGAGTTCGCCGGCCCCGGCCTGGTCCAGCTCCCGCTCTGGCGCCCCGAGGCCGGCCATGTGCCGACCGCGGAACTGCCCGAGGGCTGGCAGGACGTCTCCGGCTACGCGGCCGTCGCCTTCAAGCGCTGACCCCGGCACCGGATCCGGCGCCTCCCCTCCCGGCGCCGGATCCGGCCACCGGAACATAACCTCCGCCACTGACAGACCATCATCCGTTCGAGTTACCCCGCGGCGTGACCGCGGCCCTCCCGCCCCTGCCCGACGCCGCCGGGCGCGAACCGCGGGAGGTCTTCCTGGCGTTGGACGACCTGCTCACCCGGCTCGGCGACGACGCCGGGCGCCGACTGGCCGTGCAGGCCGCGCACCCCCGTCCGGTAACGGGGCGAAGCCGGGCCCACCGGTGGAAAATGGCGCGACGCGCCGCCTGGGCCGGTGTTAGCTTCCGGGGCATGAGACCCCTGAGCGAGAACGAGATCCGCGGTTCCTTCGTCAACTGCTCCAAGGGCGAGGCCCGTCGGCTCAACCTGCCCCGGGGCCTGGCCGAACTGCCCTGGGAGGACCTGGACTTCCTCGGCTGGCGGGACCAGGGCGCGCCCGATCGCGGCTATCTGGTCGCCGAGCGCGACGGCGGGCCGGTCGGCATCACGCTGCGGGTGCCCTCGATCCGCCGCAGCCTGAGCAAGAGCAACGTCTGCTCGCTCTGCGTCTCCGCCCACGCGGGCTCCGGCGTCGCACTCCTCACCGCCCGCCGGGCGGGCGTCTCCGGGCGCGAGGGGAACACGGTCGGCACCTACATCTGCGCCGATCTGGCCTGCTCGCTGTACGTGCGCGGGCTGAAGACGTCCCCGCTGGTCAGCCGGCCCACCGAGTCGCTGTCGCGGGAGGAGCAGATCGCCCGTACGGTGGCCAACCTGGACGCCTTCGTCGCCCAGGTCCTCACCGACACCCTCGCCTGACCCGGCCTCCTGCGGCTGCCGGCGGCCGCCGATACCGACGGCCGGCGGCCGGGCCGCCCGCTACCCCCGGCGCAGCTGGTCCAGCTCGCGCCGGTCCCGCTTGGTGGGCCGCCCGGCCCCCCGGTCCCGCTCGCCGGCCGCCACGGCCAGCTCCCGGGGCGGCCGCGGCGGGCTGTTGTCCACCAGGCACTCGGCCGCGACCCCGGCCCCGACCCGCTTGCGGACCAGCTTCCTCACCACGACGACCCGCTCGTACCCCTCCTGGCGCACCCGCACCTCGTCCCCGGCCTTCAGCGCCTGCGCCGGCTTGGCCCGCTCCCCGTTCACCCGGACATGCCCGGCCCGGCACGCCGCCGCGGCCAGCGCCCGCGTCCTGGTGAGCCGTACCGACCAGATCCAGCTGTCCACCCGGACGCTTCCCTCGTCTTCGACCATGTCCAGACCCTAACGCCGTGCCCGCCCGGGCCCCGAGCCCGCTCACCGCCGTGGCTCACCGCCGTGGCGACTCCTGGACGGCCCAGCCGTTGCCGTCCGGGTCGTTGAAGAAGACGAACGAGTTCCAGTCCCCGCCGTGCCCGTCCACCCGCTCGCCGTCCGCGAAGTGCTGGACCGGGCTGACCTCCACGCCCCGCGCGACCAGCTCGGCGTGCGCCCTGGCGACGTCCGGCACCACCAGTTGCAGCCCCTTCATGGAGCCCGGTGGCGCCTCCGTGAGGCCGACCCCCACCACGATCGAGCACCCCGAACCCGGCGGCGTGAGCTGGACGACCCGCACCCCGTCACGGATCCGGGTGTCATGGTCGACCGTGAAGCCGCCCTGCTCCTCGTAGAACAGCTTCGCGCGGTCCACGTCCGACACCGGGACCACCACCACTTCGAGCTTCCAGTCCATGGCCGCTGCCCCTTCCGATCGGGCTCTCCCAGTATCGGCCGCCCGGACGGCCCCCGCCCGGCCGTCGGCTAGCCTGAGCTCACGATGAACCGCCTCAGCACGCCCGCCGCCACGCCCTTCACCACGTCCTGGGGCACCTTCGACCTCACCCGCTTCCCGGCGGACCCGCGCGAGCTGTTGCGGGCCTGGGACGCGGCCGACGAGTACCTGCTGCGCCATCTCGCCGGCGAGACGGACAGCGCGCAGGGCGTGGCGACCGACCTCACCGGCCGGACGGTCGTGGTTCTCGGCGACCGCTGGGGCGCCCTCACCACCGCGCTCGCCGCCCACCGCCCGGTGCAGATCGGCGACTCCCACCTCGGCCGGCGGGCCACCCTGGAGAACCTCGCCCGGGCCGGCACCGCCCCCGGCGCCGCCCGGCTGCTCTCCACCCGGGACACCCCGCCGGAGCGCGTCGACGTCCTGCTGGTCCGTGTCCCCAAGAGCCTCGCGCTGCTGGAGGACCAGCTGCACCGGCTGGCCCCGGCCGTCCACCCCGGCACCGTGGTGATCGGCGCCGGCATGGTCACCGAGATCCACACCTCCACCCTCCAGCTCTTCGAGCGAATCCTCGGCCCGACCCGCACCTCGCTCGCGGTCCGCAAGGCCCGGCTGATCTTCTGCACCCCCGACCCGGCGCTCGACCCCGGGCCCAGCCCGTGGCCGCACAGCTACGCCCTGCCCGGTGACATCGGTATCGCGTCCGGCCGCACCGTGGTCAACCACGCCGGCACCTTCTGCGCCGAGCGCCTGGACATCGGCACCCGCTTCTTCCTGGGCCACCTGCCGACGGCCGCCCCCGGCGACCGGGTGGTGGACCTCGGCTGCGGCAACGGTGTGGTCGGCACGGCCGCCGCCCTCGCCGGCCCGGGCGCCGAGCTGGTCTTCGTCGACGAGTCCGACCAGGCCGTGGCCTCCGCCGAGGCGACCTTCCGGGCCAATCTCGGCCCGGACGCCCCGGCCGAGTTCCTCACCGCGGACGCCCTCGCGGCCGAGGCGGTCGCGGCCGGTTCGGTGGACCTCGTGCTCAACAACCCGCCGTTCCACTCCCACCAGGCCACCACCGACGCCACCGCCTGGCGGATGTTCACCGGCGCCCGCCGAGCCCTGCGTCCGGGCGGTGAACTCTGGGTGGTCGGCAATCGCCACCTGGGGTACCACCTCAAGCTCCGCCGGCTCTTCGGCAACTGCCAACTCGTCGCCGGCAATCCCAAGTTCGTCGTCCTGCGGGCCGTCCGGCGCTGACCGCGACGCCGGCCGCGGCGGGCTCCGCCGCCGGGAGGCCGCCCGCGAACTCCTTGCATGAATGTTCCGCACTGCGTATATTCATGCCACGACTAAGGAGGGAACGCCATGGCATTGCGAGTCGCCGTTGCCGGTGCGAGCGGATACGCGGGCGGTGAGGTGCTGCGCCTGCTGCTGGGCCACCCGGAGGTGGAGATCGGGGCGCTGACGGGCGGCTCGAACGCGGGCACCAGGCTCGGCGCGCTGCAGCCGCACCTGCTGCCGCTCGCCGACCGGATCCTGGAGCCCACCACCCCCGAGGTGCTGGCCGACCACGACGTGGTGTTCCTGGCGCTGCCGCACGGCCAGTCCGCCGCCGTCGCCGAGGCCCTCGGCGGAAACGTGCTGGTCGTGGACTGCGGAGCCGACTTCCGGCTCAAGGCCGCCGCCGACTGGGAGCAGTTCTACGGCTCCGCGCACGCCGGCACCTGGCCGTACGGGCTGCCCGAGCTGCCCGGTCACCGCGCCGCGCTCAAGGGCAGCAACCGCATCGCCGTCCCCGGCTGCTACCCGACCGCCGTCACGCTCGCGCTCTTCCCCGCGTACGCCGCCGGGCTCGCCGAGCCCGAGGCCGTGATCGTCGCCGCCTCCGGCACCTCCGGCGCCGGCAAGGCCGCCAAGACCAACCTGCTCGGCAGCGAGGTCATGGGCAACGTCAGCCCCTACGGCGTCGGCGGCGGCCACCGGCACACCCCGGAGATGTCCCAGAACCTCAGCCCGGTCGCGGGCGAGCCGGTCACCGTCTCCTTCACCCCCACCCTCGTCCCGATGCCGCGCGGCATCCTCGCCACCTGCTCGGCCAAGGCCAGGCCCGGGGTGACGGCCGAGAGCCTGCGCGCCGCCTACGCCGAGGCGTTCGCCGACGAGCCGTTCGTCCACCTGCTGCCCGCCGGGCAGTGGCCGCAGACCAGCAGTGTCTACGGCTCCAACGCCGCCCTGGTCCAGGTCACCCTGGACGAGACCGCCGGGCGGATCATCGCGATCAGCGCGATCGACAACCTGGTCAAGGGCACCGCAGGCGGCGCGGTGCAGAGCATGAACATCGCCCTCGGCCTGCCCGAGGAGCTGGGCCTTCCCCTGAACGGAGTCGCACCGTGACCGACCAGCCGAACCTGGGAGTGACGGCCGCCAAGGGTTTCCGCGCCGCCGGTGTCACCGCCGGTATCAAGGCCTCCGGCACCCCCGACCTCGCCCTCGTCGTCAACGACGGCCCCTCGCTCGCCGCCGCCGGCGTCTTCACCTCCAACCGGGTCAAGGCCGCGCCCGTGCTCTGGTCCGAGCAGGTCCTCAAGGGCGGCCAGGTCTCCGCCGTCGTCCTCAACTCCGGTGGGGCCAACGCGTGCACCGGCCCGCTCGGCTTCCAGGACACCCACGCCACCGCCGAGAAGGTCGCCGAGGAGCTCGAGCTCTCGGCCGGCGAGGTCGCCGTCGCCTCCACCGGCCTGATCGGCCTGCGGCTCCCGATGGACATCCTGCTGCCCGGCGTCGCCCTCGCCGCCCGGGAGCTCAGCGCGACCGGTGGCGAGGCCGCCGCGGTCGCCATCAAGACCACCGACACCGTGCACAAGACCGCCCAGGTGACGAAGGACGGCTGGACCGTCGGCGGCATGGCCAAGGGCGCCGGCATGCTCGCCCCGGGCCTCGCCACCATGCTGGTCGTCCTCACCACCGACGCCGCCCTCGACCCGGCCGCCCTGGACGCCTCGCTGCGCGCCGCGACCCGCACCACCTTCGACCGGATCGACTCCGACGGCTGCATGTCCACCAACGACACCGTGCTGCTGCTCGCCTCCGGCGCCTCCGGCACCACCCCGGACCAGGCCGCGTTCGACGAGGCCGTCCGCACCGTCTGCGCCGACCTCGCCCGCCAGCTGATCGGCGACGCCGAGGGCGCCGGCAAGGACATCCGGATCGACATCACCGGCGCCGCCACCGAGGACGAGGCCGTCGAGGTCGCCCGCACCATCAGCCGCAACAACCTGCTCAAGTGCGCCATCCACGGCGAGGACCCCAACTGGGGCCGCGTCCTGGCCGCGATCGGCACCACCGCCGCCACCTTCGACCCGGACCGGCTGGACGTCGCCATCAACGGCGTCTGGGTCTGCCGGAACGGCAGCGTGGGGGAGGACCGGGACCTCGTCGACATGGCCGGCCGCGAGGTCGTCATCACCGCGAACCTGAACGCCGGCGAGGCCGCCGCGACCGTGTGGACCAACGACCTCACCGCCGACTACGTGCACGAGAACAGCGCCTACTCCACCTGACCGGCGCGCCGTCCGACGGCCACGCCAACCGACACCGAGCCCACGAGGGACACCGGAACCGTGCAGATCGCACCCAAGGGCGAACAGGCCCGCAACAACACCGCGTTGCCCAAGGCCATAACGCTGATCGAGGCGCTGCCGTGGCTGGAGCGCTTCCACGGCAAGACCATCGTGATCAAGTTCGGCGGCAACGCCATGGTGGACGAGAGCCTCAAGGCCGCGTTCGCGCAGGACGTGGTCTTCCTGCGCTACGCCGGCCTGCACCCCGTCGTGGTGCACGGCGGCGGCCCGCAGATCAGCGCGCAGCTGAACAAGCTGGGCCTGGAGTCCTCCTTCACCAACGGCCTGCGGGTCACTACCCCCGAGACCATGGACGTGGTCCGGATGGTGCTGGCCGGCCAGGTCCAGCGCGAACTCGTCGGGCTGCTCAACAGCCACGGCCCGTTCGCGGTCGGCATGACGGGCGAGGACGCCCACACCATGACCGCCGTCAAGCGCTACGCCGTCGTCGACGGCGAGCAGGTCGACATCGGCCTGGTCGGCGAGATCGTCAACATCGAGGCCGGCGCGGTGAAGGCGCTGATCGCCGACGGCCGCATCCCGGTGATCTCCTCGATCGCCCGCGGCGCCGACGGCCACGTCTACAACATCAACGCCGACACCGCCGCCTCCGCCCTGGCGGTGGCGCTCGGTGCCGAGATGCTCGTCGTCCTCACCGACGTCGAGGGCCTGTACGCGGACTGGCCGATCTCCGACGACGTGATCAGCCAGCTCAGCGCGAGCGAGCTGGAGGGCCTGCTGCCCGAGCTGGCCAGCGGCATGCTCCCCAAGATGGAGGGCTGCCTGCGCGCCGTCCGTTCCGGCGTGGGCACCGCCCGCGTGCTGGACGGCCGGGTGCAGCACAGCCTGCTGCTGGAGATCTTCACCGACGAGGGCATCGGCACGATGGTCGTGCCGGACGACGACGAGGCGACCGTGACCGGGGGACTGGCATGACCGACAACAGCGCGCTGACCGAGCGGTGGCGGCACGCCTTCACCGACAACTACGGCACCCCCCGCATCCCGCTGGTCCGGGGCGAGGGCGCCAGGCTCTGGGACGCCGACGGCAACGTCTACACCGACCTGCTCGGCGGCATCGCGGTCAACGCCCTCGGCACCGCCCACCCGGCCGTCGTCGAGGCCGTCACCCGGCAGATCTCCACCCTCGGGCACGTCTCCAACCTCTTCATGGCCGAACCGACGATCGCACTGGCCGAGCGGCTGCTCCGGCTGGACGGCCGCGCGGGCCGGGTGTTCTTCTGCAACTCCGGCGCCGAGGCCAACGAGGCCGCCTTCAAGATCAGCCGCCGGACCGGCCGCACCCATGTCGTCGCCCTCCAGGGCGGCTTCCACGGCCGGACCATGGGCGCCCTCGCGCTCACCGGCCAGCCCGCCAAGCAGGAGCCCTTCCTCCCGCTCCCCGGCGAGGTGACCCATGTGCCGTTCGGTGACATCGAGGCCCTGCGGGCCGCCGTCACCACCGAGACCGCCGCCGTCTTCCTGGAGCCCGTCCAGGGCGAGAACGGCGCGATCCCGCTGCCCGACGGTTACCTGAAGGCGGCCCGCGAGATCACCCGCGCCACCGGCACCCTGCTGGTCCTGGACGAGATCCAGACCGGCATCGGCCGGACCGGGTACTGGTTCGCCCACCAGGCCTTCGAGGGCGTCGAGCCGGATGTCGTCACCCTCGCCAAGGCGCTCGGCGGCGGGCTGCCGATCGGCGCCGTGCTCGCCTTCGGCGAGGCCGCCGACCTGCTCACCCCGGGCCAGCACGGCACCACCTTCGGCGGTAACCCGGTGGTCGCGGCCGCCGCCCTCGCGGTGCTCGACACCATCGAGTCGGAGGGGCTGCTGGCGCACGTCCGCGCGCTCGGCGAGCGGCTGCGCCGGGGCGTCGAGGCGATCGGCGACCCGCTGGTCTCGCATGTCCGCGGCGCCGGCCTGCTGCTGGGCATCGTGCTCACCGAGCCGGTGTCCGCGAGGGTCCAGGCCGCCGCCCAGGAGGCGGGTTTCCTGGTCAACGCCGCCGTTCCGGACGCCGTCCGGCTGGCGCCTCCGCTGGTGCTCACCGAGCAGGAGGCGGACGCCTTCCTCGCCGCGCTGCCGGGCATCCTCCGGACGGTGCGCGAGAGCGCCCCGGCCGGTGCGAGCCGAGCGTAGTCCGGGAGAATAATCACATGACCGTACCCAACTCCGGCCAGTCCTCCGCCGGGCCGACGCCGCAGGTCCCGCAGACCCGCACCGCGCGCCACCGGCGGATCGTGGATCTGCTCACCCGCCAGCCCGTGCGCTCGCAGAGCCAGCTCGCCAAGCTGCTCGCCGACGACGGACTGGTGGTCACCCAGGCCACCCTCTCCCGGGACCTGGACGAGCTGGGCGCGGTCAAGATCCGCAACCGGGACGGCGCGCTCATCTACGCCGTCCCGGCCGAGGGCGGCGACCGCACGCCGCGCGCGCCGATGGGCGAGTCGGCCAGCGAGGGCCGGATGGCCCGGCTGGCCGGCGAACTCATGGTCTCCGCCACCGCGTCCGGCAACCTCGTGGTGCTGCGCACCCCGCCGGGCGCCGCGCAGTTCCTGGCCTCGGCGATCGACCAGGCCGAGGTCTTCGAGATCATCGGCACCATCGCCGGCGACGACACCGTCCTGCTGATCAGCCGCGACCCGGCCGGCGGGCAGGCCCTGGCCGACCACCTGATGCAACTCGCCCAGGCCAAGGCCCAGTAACCCCCGCTCACCGGGATGCGGCGATGGGTTTTGAATTTCATACGGTGTAGTGCATACTTATGCCTATCGCCGTAAACCTGTTCGCACAGTTGTGAAGGAGAAAGCCGTGACCGAGCGCGTCGTACTCGCCTACTCGGGCGGTCTGGACACGTCCGTCTGCATCGGCTGGATCGCCGAGGAGACGGGCGCCGAGGTCATCGCCGTCGCCGTCGACGTCGGCCAGGGCGGCGAGGACCTGGACGTCATCCGCCAGCGCGCGCTGGACTGCGGTGCCGTCGAGGCCGAGGTCGCGGACGCCCGCGACGAGTTCGCCGACGAGTACTGCCTGCCGGCCGTCAAGGCCAACGCCCTCTACCAGGGCCAGTACCCGCTGGTGTCCGCCCTCTCCCGGCCGGTCATCGTCAAGCACCTGGTCGCCGCCGCGCAGAAGCACGGTGCCACCACCGTGGCCCACGGCTGCACCGGCAAGGGCAACGACCAGGTCCGGTTCGAGGTCGGCATCAACTCCCTGGCCCCCGGCCTGAAGTGCATCGCCCCGGTCCGCGACTACGCGATGACCCGGGACAAGGCGATCGCCTTCGCCGAGGCCAAGGGCCTGCCGATCGCCACCACCAAGAAGTCCCCGTACTCGATCGACCAGAACGTCTTCGGGCGCGCCGTCGAGACCGGCTTCCTGGAGGACATCTGGAACGCCCCGATCGAGGACGTCTACGAGTACACCCAGAACCCGGCCACCCAGCGCGAGGCCGACGAGGTGGTCATCACCTTCGACGCCGGCGTCCCGGTCGCCATCGACGGCCGCAAGGTCACCGTCCTGCAGGCCATCGAGGAGCTCAACAAGCGGGCCGGTGCCCAGGGTGTCGGCCGGCTCGACATGGTCGAGGACCGGCTGGTCGGCATCAAGTCCCGGGAGATCTACGAGGCTCCTGGCGCGATCGCCCTGATCACCGCCCACCAGGCGCTGGAGAACGTCACCGTCGAGCGCGAACTCGCCCGCTACAAGCGGCAGGTGGAGCAGCGCTGGGCCGAGCTGGTCTACGACGGCCTCTGGTTCTCCCCGCTCAAGCGCGCCCTGGACGGCTTCGTCAACGAGGCCAACCAGCACGTCTCCGGTGAGATCCGGCTGGTCCTGCACGGCGGCCGGGCCGTCGTCAACGGCCGGAAGTCGGACCAGTCGCTGTACGACTTCAACCTCGCCACCTACGACACCGGTGACACCTTCGACCAGTCGATGTCCAAGGGCTTCATCGAGATCTTCGGCCTCTCCTCGAAGATCGCCGCGCGGCGCGACCTCGCCTGATCCACTCCCTCCCGGGCCCCGGCCGTCCCACCCCACGGCCGGGGCCCGCCCCCGACACCCCTCAGCTTGTAAGGAGCCCGCGCGATGCCTGCCGACCAGAACGCCGCCAGTACCGGTCCTGAGCTGCGCCTCTGGGGCGCGCGCTTCGCGGACGGCCCGTCCGAGGCGCTGGCCAGGCTCTCGGCCTCGGTGCACTTCGACTGGCGGCTGGCGCCGTACGACATCGCCGGCTCCAAGGCGCACGCCCGGGTCCTGCACAAGGCCGGGCTGCTGAGCGCCGACGAGCTGGCCGGCATGCTGGAGGGGCTCGACCGGCTGCTCGCCGACGTCGAGGCGGGCACCTTCACCGGGACCGTCGCCGATGAGGACGTGCACACCGCGCTGGAGCGGGGCCTGCTGGAGCGGCTCGGCGCCGAACTCGGCGGCAAGCTCCGGGCCGGCCGCTCGCGCAACGACCAGATCGCCACGCTGTTCCGGATGTACCTGCGGGACCACGCGAAGATCATCGGCGGGCTGGTCCTCGACCTCCAGCACGCCCTGGTCGGCCTGGCCGAGGCCCACCCCGACACCGCCATGCCGGGCCGCACCCACCTCCAGCACGCCCAGCCGGTCCTCTTCGCCCACCATGTTCTCGCGCACGTGCAGGCCCTCGGCCGGGACGCCGAGCGGCTGCGCCAGTGGGACGCCCGGACCGCCGTCTCCCCGTACGGCTCCGGGGCGCTGGCCGGCTCCTCGCTCGGCCTGGACCCGGAGGCCGTCGCCGCCGACCTCGGCTTCGAGGGCGGTTCGGTCGGCAACTCCATCGACGGCACGGCCTCCCGCGACTTCGTCGCCGAGTTCGCCTTCGTGACCGCGATGATCGGGATCAACCTCTCCCGGATCGCGGAGGAGGTGATCATCTGGAACACCAAGGAGTTCGGCTTCATCACGCTGCACGACGCCTTCTCCACCGGCTCCTCGATCATGCCGCAGAAGAAGAACCCGGACATCGCCGAGCTGGCCCGGGGCAAGTCCGGCCGCCTGATCGGCAACCTGACCGGCCTGCTGGCGACGCTGAAGGCGCTGCCGCTCGCCTACAACCGGGACCTCCAGGAGGACAAGGAGCCGGTCTTCGACTCCTGCGACACCCTTGAGGTGCTGCTGCCGGCCTTCACCGGCATGATGGCCACCCTCACCGTGCACCGGGAGCGGCTGGAGGAGCTGGCCCCGGCCGGCTTCTCGCTCGCCACCGACATCGCCGAGTGGCTGGTCAAGCAGGGCGTGCCGTTCCGGGTCGCGCACGAGGTGGCCGGCGCCTGCGTCAAGGTCTGCGAGGCCCAGGGCATCGAGCTGTCCGACCTGACGGACGAGCAGTTCGCCGCGATCTCCGGGCACCTGACGCCCGAGGTGCGCTCGGTGCTCAGCGTCCACGGCGCGATCGCCTCGCGGAACGGGCGCGGCGGTACCGCCCCCTCGGCCGTCGCCGTCCAGCTGGCCGAGGTGAAGGCGGACCTCGCGCTCCAGCAGGAGTGGGTCCAGGGCTGACAGGTGAGCCAGGCGGAAGGGGCGTGACGGGCCGACCGTCACGCCCCTTCCGCGCGAGCACGCCCGCCCGACCGTGACCGCCCCCGCCCGGACCCGGTCATGCACGGTATGCGCACCAACGTTCCCTCCGTCCCCTCCGCCGAGGACGAGGTGTTCGCCGAGCTCCGGCGCCGTCTCGTCCGCGAGGCGGTGGCCGCCCTGCCCGGCCGCTGTCCCCGGCTGGTCGCGGCCCTCGCCGAGGACCCGCCGCCGACCTACCACGAGCTCTCCGTCCGCCTCGGCATGCCGCGCGGCTCCATCGGCCCCACCCGCTCCCGCTGCCTCGCCTGCCTGCGCGTGCTCCTGCACGGCGAGCGTCATGGCTGAGGCCGGCCCGTGCTCCGACACACCCAGTCACCGCGCGCCCCCCGTTCGGACGTGACCCTCGCCACGTCGGGCACCCCTCCCGCCCCCGCGCCGGCCGGCCGCCGACCTCTCCGCCGTCCGGGGCGCACCCACCACGCCGGACGTCCTCCGCCCCGGCCGGCCCCTTGGGCGCACGGCCCTCACCGCCCCTTTCGCCCGCCGCCCCCGCCCGGCCGCCCGACGTGACCCTCGCCACGTCGGGCGGCCGGAAGGTTGAGGGAAGCTGACACGCGGGTAGAGCGCTGGCGAACGTAGCTCTTGACGACGGCGCGATCACTTGGATACTGAGCGTGAGCGCGCCGTCGGCGACGTGGGCCCCACCGGGCCGTGCGGCTGGTACGTTCGTGCGCCACCCCCGGCCAGGGCGGATCCCCGGCCGGTCCATCTCCGGCAGGACATCCGGTGCGGCACCCTCACGTTCGCGCGCCGGGCACGACATTGGGGAGGCCCCAGCACATGGGCATGAGCGTGATCATCTCGGCGGCGGACGCCGAGGACGCGGAGCAGATCCTCAAGCTCCAGTACCTCGGCTACCAGAGCGAGGCCGAGTTGTACGGCGACTGGGCCATCGAGCCGTTGACGCAGACCCTGGAGAGCCTGCGCGACGAGCTGACCGAGCAGCACTTCCTGGTCGCCCGGCTCGGCGGCGAGGTGGTGGGCACGGTGCGCGGCCGGATCGGCCCCGACGGCGTCGGCCGGATAGAGCGCCTGGTCGTCCACCCGCGGATGCAGCGGCACGGCCTCGGCGGGCGCCTGCTGGAGGCGCTGGAGCGCCGCCTCGCCGAGGACGGCCGCCCGGTGACGTCCTACCGGCTGGTGACCGGCCACCGCAGCCTCGGGAACCTGCGCCTCTATGCCCGCCAGGGCTACCGGCAGACCGCCGTCGAGCAGGCCGACGGCCGGATCAGCCTGGTCCACCTGGAGAAGTCCGCCGAGGCGCCGCTCGCCGCCACCGCCTGAGCCCCGCCACCCGGCCCCACCCGGTCGGCGCCGCCACCATTCGAGCCTTTCGGTGGCGGCGCCGAGCCGTATCGTCCCTGGTAGCGGCGTTTCCTGTCCGTATTGCGGACAGCGGATCCAAATAATTGGGACGAAACCGGCCCATCTGATTTACTGGCTCACATGACTGCGACGACGAAATGGACCCCCACCGGCACTCTGCCGGCAGGTGAGCGTGCCATGTGTCGTCGAATGTGTCACCGCTGAGGGCCACTGTTCCCTCCCAGCCTCCGGCTGGGAGCACCCCCCTCCTCGCGCCCCGAAGCGAGACCCCGCCCGCTCCCGTCCGTGTGAGCGCGCCCCGCCTGCCGCACCCTCTCCCTCCGCCTGCCCACCCACGGGCGGTGGTCGTCCCCGATGACTCGTAAGGGCCACGCCGTCGCGCGGCCCGGTCGCCCAGCGGCCACGATCAAGGGGTGGCAGGTCCGGATCCCCCTGGCGCAGCGCCGGCCACGCCACCGACCCGAAACCCGGTCCGGTCGCCGTCCGCCGCCCGCCCCCGACCCACGGAAGCAGCTGTGATCACCACCACGGACCTCACCAAGGTCTACCGCTCCCGCGGCCGCGAGGTGACCGCCCTTGCCGGCGTCGACCTGCACGTCCGCCCCGGCGAGGTCTACGGAGTCGTCGGCACCAGCGGTGCCGGCAAGTCCACCCTCATCCGCTGCGTCAACATGCTGGAGCGCCCCAGCTCCGGCACGGTGACCGTGGACGGCGTCGAGCTCACCGCGCTGTCCGGCGGCGAGAACCGGGCCGGCCGGGAGCTGCGCGAGGCCCGCCGCCGCATCGGCATGGTCTTCCAGCACTTCAACCTGCTCGCCTCCCGTACCGTCCAGCAGAACGTCGAACTCCCGCTGGAGATCATCGGACTGGACCGCACCGAGCGCCGCCGCAAGGCCTCCGAACTGCTCGACCTGGTCGGCCTCGCCGACAAGGCCCGCAGCTACCCCGGCCAGCTCTCCGGCGGCCAGAAGCAGCGCGTCGGCATCGCCCGCGCCCTCGCCGGCGACCCCAAGGTGCTGCTCTCCGACGAGGCCACCTCCGCGCTCGACCCCGAGACCACCCGCTCCATCCTCAAGCTGCTGCGCGACCTCAACCAGCAGCTCGGCCTCACCGTCCTGCTGATCACCCACGAGATGGACGTCATCAAGTCCGTCTGCGACTCCGCCGCCCTGATGCGCGGCGGCCGGGTGGTCGAGTCCGGCGAGCTCACCGACCTGCTCGCCAAGCCGGGCTCCGAGCTCGCCCGCGAGCTCTTCCCGCTCAGCGAGTTCGGCTCCGGCCACCCCGGCGGGACCGTCCTGGAGATCACCTTCCAGGGTGAAACCTCGGCCGAGCCCTTCGTCTCGCAGCTCGCCCGCACCTACCAGATCGACGTCAACATCCTCGGCGCCGCCGTCGAGACCATCGCCGGCCGCATGGTCGGGCGGATGCGGGTCGAACTCCCCGGCGGCCACCAGGACAACGTGGTGCCGATCGGCTACCTGCGCGAGCAGGGCCTTCAGGTGGACGTGCTCGACGTGAACGGAGCGGTGGCATGACCTGGGACCAGATGCAGGAACTGCTGTGGCCCGCCACCTGGGAGACCTTCCAGATGGTCGCCGTCTCCACCGTCGGCAGCGTGCTGTTCGGACTGCCGCTCGGCGTCCTGCTGGTGCTCACCGCCAAGGGCGGCGCGCTGGAGAGCGTCTTCCTCAACCGGGTGATCGGCACGGTCGTCAACATCGCCCGTTCGCTGCCCTTCCTGGTACTGATGGTCGCGCTGTTCTCCTTCACCAAGCTGATCGCCGGCACCTCCCTCGGCTGGCAGGCCGCCACCGTGCCGCTCACCATCGGCGCCATCCCGTTCTTCGCCCGCCTGGTCGAGACCTCGGTGCGCGAGGTGGACGGCGGCCTGGTCGAGGCCGTCCGGGCCATGGGCGGCAGCACCTGGACCATCGTCCGCAAGACGCTGATCCCGGAGGCCCTGCCCAGCCTGACCGCCTCGCTGACCACCACGGTCATCACGCTGATCAGCTACTCGGCGATGGCCGGCACCGTCGGCGGCGGCGGCCTCGGCAACCTCGCCATCACCTATGGCTACCTGCGCTTCGAGACCACCTTCATGTGGGTCATCGTCGCGGAGCTGGCGATCATCGTCACCGCCATCCAGCTGCTCGGCGACTACGCCGTCCGCCGGCTCGCCAACCGCGGCCGCGGCGGCGGCCGCACCCGGCTGCTCCGCGGCGGCGCGACCCCGGCGGCCACCCCCGACGAGGACCTCGTCGCCCCCTGACTTCCCGCCGTCCGACTCCGGACGCGGCTCCCCGTATCACGCAGAAAGGCACTTTTCGTGCGCAACGCCCTGAAGTTCACCAGCGTCCTCGCCACCGCCGGCATCGCCCTCTCGCTCGCCGCCTGCGGCAGCTCCGGCTCGTCGTCCGGGTCCTCCGACCCGAACGCGGCCCTCACCGTCGCCGCCAGCCCCACGCCGCACTCCCAGATCCTGAAGTTCGTCAAGGACAACCTGGCGGAGAAGGCGGGCCTCAAGCTCAACATCAAGGAGGTCACCGACTACGTGACCCCCAACACCGCGGTGCAGGACGGCTCGGCCGATGCCAACTACTTCCAGCACCTGCCGTACCTGGAGGACTTCAACAAGAAGCACGGCACCGACATCGTCTCCGTCGAGCCGGTGCACCTGGAGCCGCTGGGCGTGTACTCGAAGAAGGTCAAGTCCATCGGCGACATCGCCGACGGCGCCACCATCGGCCTGCCCAACGACGCCACCAACGAGGGCCGCGCGCTCAAGCTGCTCGCCGACAACAAGCTGATCACGCTCAAGGAGGGCGCGGGCACCGCCGCGACCCCGGCCGACGTCACCGGCAACCCGAAGAACCTCAAGTGGAAGGAGCTGGAGGCCGCCCAGCTGCCCCGCTCCATCGGCGACCTCGACGCGGCCGTCATCAACGGCAACTACGCGATCGACGCCGGCCTGAAGCCCGCCACCGACGCGGTGGTCCTGGAGAAGGCCGAGGGCAACCCCTACGCCAACATCCTCGCCGTCAAGAAGGGCAAGGAGAACGACCCGCGGGTCAAGAAGCTCGCCGAGCTGCTCCACTCGCCCGAGGTGAAGAAGTACATCGACGACACCTTCAACGGCTCGGTCATCCCCGCCTTCTGATCCGTCGCGCACCGTTCGACCGGGCCCCCGCCACACCTCGGCGGGGGCCCGGTCGGGCAGTATGCGGGAGTGACACCCTGACAGGCCGAGTTCTGACGTACCGTCGTGCGAGCCGTGCACCGCGTGACACCCGGGTACCGGCGAGGCGTACGGTGTGTCCAGGACCCGGCGAGGAGAGACGGCATGGCAGCGAGCTTCCCCGAGACCGCCATCAGCACCGAACGGCTGCTGCTGCGCCCCCTTGCGGAGGACGACGCCCCCGGCCTGGCCGCCATGATGGCCGACGAACTCGTCCTGGCCTGGACGGACCTGCCGCACCCCTTCACCGAGGAGTACGCCGCCACGCTCGCCCGTACCCTCGCGCCCGGGCACCGGGCCGCCGGCCGCGGCATCGTCTTCGCCGTCGCCGAGCACCTCACCCAGCGCCTGGTCGGCCTGGTCGAACTGCGCAACACCGACTGGCGGCTGCGCTCCACCGAGATCACCTATGTCACCGCGCCCTGGGGCCGCGGCGAGGGCTACGCGCCGGAGGCCGTCCTCGGCGTCGCCCAGTGGCTCTTCGAGGACCGCGGTTTCCTGCGCCTGGAGATGCGCACCGCCGCCGGGAACACCGCCGCCCAGCAGGTCGCCCAGAAGATCGGCGGCATCAGCGAGGGCGTCCTGCGCAGCGCCTGGATAGTGCGCGGCGACGGGCTCCGGGCCGGAGGGGAGAGCCGCAGCGACCTCATCCTGTGGAGCCTGCTCCCCGAGGACATGGAGACCGAGCCCGCCGACGCCACGGTCTGGCCCGGCGACCACCACTACGTGCTCCGCGACTGACCGCCCCGTCCACCGGACGCGACCGGTGGCGGACATGTGTACGAGATGTCGGCGCCGAGGGGATCACACCCGGTAGCCTCTGCTCCGGCGCCGTACACGGGCGCGGGATGTCGGCGTACCAAGGCGAGGGAGAACAGCCGCAGATGGCTGACCGGATCACGGTCATCGGGTGGGACGGCACACCGCTGACCGAGGCCGCCGGCGCGGCCCTCGCCGCGGCGACCCTGGTGGCCGGCGCACCCTACCAACTCAACGCCCTCCCGGTGCCGCCCGCCGCCGAACGGCTGGCCCTCGGCAGCGTCCAGCTGGCCGCCCGCAGGATCGCCGAGCACCGCGGCGCCGCCGTCGTCGTCGCCGAGGGCGACCCGGGCTTCTTCGGCGTCGTCCGCACCCTGCGCCGGCCCGAGTACGGCCTCGAACTCGAAGTGCTGCCCGCCGTCTCCTCGGTGGCCGTCGCCTTCGCCCGGGCCGGCATGCCCTGGGAGGACGCCCAGGTGGTCAGCGCCCACGGCGGACGACTGCGCCGCGCCGCCAACATCTGCCGGGCCAACCCGAAGGTGGCGGTCCTCACCGCCCCGGGCGCCGGGCCCAGCGAACTCGCGCTGATGCTGCGTGGGGTGCACCGG
Source organism: Kitasatospora sp. NPDC092286 (assembly GCF_044755565.1). NCBI lineage: Bacteria > Bacillati > Actinomycetota > Actinomycetes > Kitasatosporales > Streptomycetaceae > Kitasatospora > Kitasatospora sp. NPDC092286. Next base: position 181,814 of record NZ_JBIVRD010000008.1, read on the forward strand.
ACCTTCGTCGTCTGCGAGGCCCTCGGCACCCCCGACGAGGACGTCACGGTGCTCACCTCGGACCGGGTCGCGGACCACATCTGGCGCGACCCGAACGTGGTACTGGTCATCGGCGGCCACAGTGGCGGCCCGCAGTCGGGCGCGCCCGGTGAGGCGGCCGGCTGGCTGGCCGGGCGTCCGGTCGGCTTCCCCGGCGCGGACCGCGGCTGGGCACTCCCCGGCGATGCCTACGCGGGCGCCGGGCGTGCGGAGGACGAGCCCGGCGCGTCGGAGGCGCTCCCCGCGCAGGTGCGTGCGCTGGTGCTGGCCCGGCTGGGCGCGCGCCCCGGCGACCTGGTCTGGTCCGTGGGCGCGGGCAGCGGAGCCCTCGCCGTCGAGGCCGCCCGCTTCGGCGCGGCGGTGGTCGCGGTCGAGTCCGACCGTTCGGCCTGCGCCCGGCTGGCCGTCAACGCCCGCCGCTACGGCGTCGAGGTGGAGACCGTCCACGGCCGTGGCCCCGAGGTGCTCGGCGGTCTGCCGGAGCCGGACGCGGCGGTCGTCGAATCCGGCGGTTCCGAGGTGGTGCGCGCCGTCCTGGCCCGCCGGCCCGAGCGGTTCGTCGCGGTGGCCCGCACGCTCGCGGAGGCGGAGGAGATCCGCCGGGCCATCGCCGAGGCCGGCTACCGGGCGGACGGCGCGCTGCTCCAGTCCACGCCCCTGCGGACGGACGGGAGCGGTGGCGGGCTGCGGTTCGGGGCGGGGGAGCCGGGCGTGCTCCTGCTCTGGGGTGAGCAGATCGTGTGAAGGCGAAGTGCCGCCGCCCGTGGTCCCGAAGGCGCCCGGCGGTGATCCAGGTCGCATCCGGACACCGATTCGAGAGGTGACACCGCCGGGCCGGTAGTGTGGCGTCCTGGGCGGCTGTGGCGGCCGGTGACCTGCCCGATCCGGTCGGTTTGTCGCCTTTTTGACGTGGTGCAACCCGGTGTGGCTCGGAGTGTGGGCAATTCGACGGGCCGCGTGCCGGACCGGGAGAATGCCGTAGGGTCCGGTGCGGACGTGCCGGTTGCCCCGGGTTGTCGTTGTTTCAGATGGCGCGCCGCTCCTCGTGGGTGGTGCGTGGGCCGGGGTGCCGCAGCGCGCCGGAAGTAGGACTTCGGCCGCAGCGCCTCGGCGCGGCGGCCGTGTGTGGTTGAGGGGCGGGTCGGTGCAGGCCCGGCCCGTGCGGATGGGCGCTGCGGTCGGTGATCGCGTCGCCAAGGGCGCGGCAGCGGCCTGGAAGGAGCTTTGACATGACCGATGGCGGCCACGTCCCGAACGAGGGACTGCCGGAGCACCTGCTCGCCGGGCCCGCCCCGCTCGGCGGCCCGGAGGGCGTCGCGGTACCCGTCGCACCCGTCCAGGGCGTCGCGATGGACGGCGGTGCGGTCCCGAACCCCGCGGTGCCGGGGGCGGGCGGGATCCCGCCGCAGGGCGTCCACGGGCAGGGGCTGCCGCAGGGCGTGCCCGGCCACGGCACTCCGGCCGTCGGTGTGCCCGGCGGGGGCTGGGCCGTCGACCCGGGTGCCCCGCGCCCGGCCTTCCACTTCCTCGACCAGCCCGACCAGCCGGACCCGCTCGACGACGAGGACGATGTGCTGCTGATGCCCGGTCCGCAGGGCTCCTGGGGCGAGCCGCCCGTCCCCGCCGACCAGCTGGCGTACGGCGCCGAGGAGCAGACCGGGGCCGCCGTGCCCGGCACTCCGGTCGAGCCGTCCTGGCCGCCGCTGGACCCGCCGCTGCTGGGCGCCGCCGACCCGGCCGCCCTGCACGCGCAGGCCCAGTCGTACGTCCAGGCGCAGCCCCAGACACAGACGCAGGGACAGCCGGTCCAGGCACAGGGTCAGCCGCATGGCCAGCCGCCGGTCCAGGCGCAGGGACCGGAGCCGCTGACGGTGGCTCAGGCGCCGCGACGCCCGCTGCACGCCGGCCCGCCGATCCCGGACCCGTCGCTGATGACCGGCCACGTCCCGGTCCGCTCGCTCGCCGACCGCGGCCCCTCGCAGGGGGCGACGCCCGCGCACGGCATTCCCGTCGTGGTCGGCCCGCAGCCGGAGCCGCAGGCCGCGGTGCCCGCTCAGGGCTTCGCGCCGCAGGCCGCGCCGGCCGGGTCGGCGCAGCCGGGTGTGCCGGTTCAGAACGTCCAGCAGGTGCCGGAGGCCGAGCCCGCCGCCCCGGTGGCCCCGCAGGCCGCCGTCGCCGCCCCGGTGGCGGACGCCACCGCGCAGCCCGTCGCCGAGCCGACCGCCGAGCCGGTCACCGAGCCGGTCACCGAGGCCCCCGCCGTCGCGCAGGACACCGCCGAGGCCCCCGCCGCCGAGCAGGTCCCCGCGCCCGGTGCCGCCGAGGCCGGGGCCGCGACCGTGCCCGCCGAGCAGGCCGTCCCCGCCGTGGCCGCCGAGGAGCAGCCCGCCCCGGCCGGCCAGCCCCGCCGCATCTCCGCCTTCCTCGCCGCCCCCACCCCGCACGGCCTCCCGCAGGTCGAGGCGGTCGAGCCCGCTCCGGTGGTCGCGGAGACGACCGCCCAGCAGCCCGCCCCCATAGCGGTCGCCGAGCAGGGTGACGCACCGGCCGCCGAGGTGGCACACCCTGCCGAGGTGGCACAACACGCCGCGTCGGCGCAGGCTGCCACGGAGCCGGAGCAGGCCGCCCCGGCGGACACCGCCACCGAGGCACAGCCTGCCGCCCCGGCCCCCGAGGCGGTCGAGGCCGGCGAGACCGCTGAGACCGTCGAGACCACGGAGACGGCGGTCGCCGCCGAGACCCAGCAGGCCGCCGAGACCGCCGCCGGCACCGGTGAGATGCCCTCCGGGCAGGCCGTCGTGGCCCCGTCGGCCGAGCAGCCGCAGGAGGCCACCCCGGTCGAGGCCGGACCCGCCGAGCCGGCCACCGCCGAGGTCCCCCCGGCCGCCGAGCCCGCCGTGACCGAGCCCGCCGCCGAAACCGAGGCCGAGGCCGTGGCGGAGGCCGAGCCCGCCGTCGCGCAGGACACCGCCGAGGAACCCGCTCCGGGTCAGGACGCCGCCGAGGAGCCCGTCGCCGAGACGGCCCCCGAGGCCGGGCCCCAGCCCGAGGCCGGCCCCGGGGCCGAGCCCGCCGCCGCACCGGACACCGCCGCCGCGCAGGACGCCACCGAGGACCCCGCCCCCGGGCAGGACCCCGCACCCGACCCGGTCGCCGAGCCCGCCGCGGAGGAGCCCGCCGCGGAGGAGCCCGTCACCGCCGAGCCCGTCGCCGAGGAGCCCGCTCCCGAGGAGCCCGCCGAGCCCCGCGGCCCGGCCGCCCCCGGCTACGACGAGGCCGGCCGCGAGGCCGTCCACCAGGTCATCCGCGAGCGCCGCGACGTCCGCAACGGCTTCCGCCCCGACCCGATCCCGCACGAGGTGCTGATCCGGGTCCTGGAGGCCGCCCACACCGCGCCCAGCGTCGGCTACTCCCAGCCGTGGGACTTCGTGGTGATCCGCTCGGCCAAGACCCGCCGCAAGATGCACGAACTGGCCGAGCGCCAGCGCGAGGCGTACGCGGACTCGCTCCCCAAGGGCCGGGCCAAGCAGTTCAAGGAAATCAAGATCGAGGCCATCCTCGAAACGCCCGTCAACATCGTGGTCACCGCCGACCGCACCCGCGGCGGCCGCCACACCCTGGGCCGGCACACCCAGCCCCAGATGGCGCCGTACTCGGCCGCCCTCGCGGTCGAGAACCTCTGGCTGGCCGCCCGGGCCGAGGGCCTCGGCGTCGGCTGGGTGAGCTTCTTCGACGAGGACGAGATGGTCCGCGAGCTCGGCCTGCCCGAGCACCTGGAGGTCGTCGCCTACCTCTGCGTCGGCTACGTCGACGCCTTCCCGGACGAGCCCGAGCTCCAGCAGCAGGGCTGGGCCAGGAAGCGCCCGCTGTCCTGGGTCGTCCACGAGGAGCAGTACGGCAACCGCGCGCTGCCGGGCGAGGAGCCGCACGGCCTGCTGTCCGAGACCCTGCGGGGCATCCGCCCGCTGGACGCCAAGGCGCTCGGCGAGTCCTGGGACCGCCAGAAGCGGATGACCAAGCCGGCCGGTTCCCTCGGCATGCTGGAGATCATCTCCGCGCAGCTGAGCGGCCTCTCCCGCAAGTGCCCGCCGCCGGTCCCCGAGCCCGCCTGCGTGGCGATCTTCGCGGGTGACCACGGCGTCCACGCCCAGGGCGTCAGCCCCTGGCCGCAGGAGGTCACCGTCCAGATGGTCGGCAACTTCCTGGCCGGGGGAGCGGTGATCAACTCCTTCGCCAAGCAGATCGGCACCGAGGTCTGCGTGGTGGACGTCGGCGTCGCCGCCGAGCTGCCGGACGCCGTCCAGCAGGGCCGTACCACCGGCCTGCTGCCGCGCAAGGTCAGGCCCGGCACCGACGACATGACCCAGGGTCCGGCGATGAGCCGCGAGGAGGCCCTCAAGGCCATCGAGGTCGGCATCGAGACCGCCCGCGACCTGGTCGCCGCCGGGAACAAGGCGCTGGTCACCGGCGACATGGGCATCGCCAACACCACCGCCTCCGCCGCCCTGATCTCGGTCTTCACCGGCCTGGACCCGGCCGAGGTCACCGGCCGCGGCACCGGCATCGACGACGAGACGCACGCCCGCAAGGTCGAGGTCGTCCGCGCCGCGCTCGCCCTGCACGAGCCCGACCCGGCGGACCCGATCGGTGTCCTCGCCGCCGTCGGCGGCCTGGAGCACGCGGCCATCGCGGGCTTCCTGCTCGGCGCCGCCTCGCTGCGCACCCCGGTCGTCCTGGACGGCGTCATCGCCGGCTCGGCCGCGCTCGTCGCCAAGGCGATCGCCCCCGAGGTGCTCGCCGCCTGCATCGCCGGCCACCGCTCCGCCGAGCCCGGCCACCAGGCCGCGCTGGCCAAGCTCGGTCTGCGCCCGCTGATCGACCTCGACCTGCGGCTCGGTGAGGGCACCGGCGCCCTGCTGGCCCTGCCGCTGGTGCAGAGCGCGGCCCGGGCGATGCACGATGTAGCCACCTTCGACTCCGCCGGGGTCACCGAGAAGGCCTGACGCCGCCCGCACCGCCGCGCGTACCGGCGCACCCCCGGGCCGGTACGCGCGGCGGTGCCGTCGTACCCCCACCTGTCCGTCCCCGATCCAGGAGTTCCGCCGATGACCGCGCCCAACCCGCACCCGAGCACCGAGGGACGTACCCCGTACCCGGTCGGCCTGCTGCTCGCCGGCCGCCGCGTGGTCGTGGTCGGCGGCGGCCAGGTCGCTCAGCGGCGGTTGCCGGCGCTGATCGCCACGGGCGCGGAGCTGCACCTGGTGTCGCCGACCACCACGCCGGCCGTCCAGGCCATGGCCGACGCCGGTGAGCTGACCTGGCACGCCCGCCCGTACCAGGACGGCGATCTCGCCGACACCTGGTACGCGCTGGTCGCCACCGCCGACCCGGCCGTCAACGCCGCGGTCAGCGCCGAGGCCGAGCGCGAGCGGGTGTTCTGCGCCCGCAGCGACGACGCGTCGGCCGCCACCGCCTGGACCCCGGCCAGCGGCCGCGACGCGGGCGTCACCGTCGCCGTCCTCACCGGGGACCCGCGGCACTCCGCGGCCCTGCGCGACTCGATCGTGGACGGCCTGCGGGACGGCTCGCTGGCCGCCCGCCGGTTCCGCTCGCACGGCGCTGGGGGTACCTCCAGGCCGTCAGGCCGGGGGAGCGTCGCCCTGGTCGGCGGCGGCCCGGGCGACCCCGATCTGATCACCGTGCGCGGCCGCCGCCTGCTGGCCGCCGCGGACGTGGTGGTCACCGACCGCCTCGCCCCGCGCGAGCTGCTGGCCGAGCTGCCGGAGCACGTCGAGGTGATCGACGCGTCCAAGATCCCGTACGGGCGGTTCATGGCCCAGGAGGCGATCAACCGGACGCTCGTCGAGCACGCCAAGGCGGGCAAGTTCGTGGTCCGGCTCAAGGGCGGCGACCCGTACGTGTTCGGGCGCGGCGGCGAGGAGCTGCTCGCCTGCGCCGAGGCCGGGCTGCCGGTCACCGTGGTCCCGGGGATCTCCAGCTCGATCAGTGTCCCGGCGGCCGTCGGCGTGCCGGTCACCCACCGCGGCATGACGCACGAGTTCACGGTGATGTCGGGCCACGTCGGTCCCTCCGACCCGCGCTCGCTGGTCAACTGGGAGGCCGCCGCGCGGATGAGCGGCACCCTGGTGCTGCTGATGGCGGTGGACAAGATCGGCGAGATCGCCGCCCGGCTGGTCGAGTGCGGCCGCCCCGCCGACACTCCGGTCGCCGTCGTCCAGGAGGGCACCACGGCCGCGCAGCGCCGCGTGGACGCGACCCTCGGCACCGTCGCCGCCACCGTCGAGGCCGAGCGGATCAAGCCCCCCGCCGTGATCGTCGTCGGCGACGTCGTCAACGTGCTGGCCCCCGGCCTGCGTCTCTGACACCGGCGCGGCGCGCCGGGCGAACACCCCGTCCGCCCGGCGCACCGCCTACTCCAGCGGCTGCTCCGTCCAGATCACCTTCCCCGTCCCCGTGTACCGGGTGCCCCAGCGGTCGGCGAACTGGGCGACCAGGAAGAGCCCGCGCCCGCCCTCGTCCGTGGTGGCCGCGTACTTCAGATGCGGCGAGGTGTTGCTGGTGTCGGACACCTCGCAGATCAGCGCCCGGTCGCGGAGCAGGCGTACCCGGATCGGCCCGGTCCCGTAACGGATCGCGTTGGTCACCAGCTCGCTCAGGATCAGCTCGGTGACGAACGCCGCCTCCTCCAGCCCCCACCCGGTCAGCCGCTCCGCGACCGCCGCCCGGACCTCGCCCACCGCGGCCGGGTCGGACGGCACCTCCCACTCCGCGACCTGGTCGGGCGCCAGCACCCTGGTCCGTGCCACCAGCAGCGCGATGTCGTCCTGCGGATGCGCCGGCAGCATCGTCTGCAGCACGTCCGCGCAGGTCTGCTCCGGCGTCCGGTCCGGTTTGCTCAGCGCCGTCCGGAGCAGCTCCAGCCCGACGTCGATGTCCCGCTCGCGGTCCTCGACCAGCCCGTCGGTGTAGAGCACCAGCCGGCTGCCCTCCGCCACCTCCAGCTGGGTGGTCTCGAACGGCATCGACGCCAGCCCCAGCGGCGGCCCGGTCGACAGCTCGGGGAAGTCCACCCGCCCGTCCGGGCCGACCAGCGCCGGCGGCAGATGCCCCGCGCTGGCCAGCGTGCACCGCCGCGACACCGGATCGTAGATCGCGTACAGGCAGGTCGCGCCGGTCACCGCCGCCCCGGTCCCCGACTCCTCCTGGTCGATCCGGTTCACCAGGTCGTCCAGGTGCCCCAGCAGCTCGTCCGGCGGCAGGTCCAGCGTCGAGAAGTTGTGGATCGCCGTCCGCAGCCGGCCCATCGTCGCCGCCGCGTGCAGCCCGTGCCCCACCACGTCCCCGACCACCAGCGCCACCCGGGCCCCCGGCAGCGGGATCACGTCGAACCAGTCCCCGCCCACCCCCGCCTGCGCCGGCAGATACCGGTGCGCGATCTCCAGCGCGTTCTGGTCCGGCAGGGTGCGCGGCAGCAGACTGTGCTGCAGGGTCACGGCCATCGCGTGTTCCCGGGTGTACCGGCGCGCGTTGTCGATACAGACCGCCGCGTGCGCGACCAGCTCCTCGGCCAGCGCCAGATCGTCCTCCTCGAACGGCTCCGTGCGGTCCGCCCGCCAGAACCGCGCCACCCCCAGCAGAGCCCCGCGCGCCCGCAGCGGCACCCGGACCAGCGAGTGCACCCCGTACGCCAGCACCTGCGCGGACCGCTCCGGATCCTGCTCCCGCCACTCGTGCGCGTCCGCCAGCCGCGGCTCCACCCCCGGCAGCCCGCTGTTCAGCGCTCCCGCCAGTGGTGCCGACGGCACCACGTTCAGCGCCGTGCCCACCGGATAGAACGGCGCGTCGTCCCGGACGCCGCTCAGCGCCGCCCGGCGCATCCGCCCCAGCGCCGGCCCCGGCGGCGGCTCCTCGCCCTCCAGCACCTGCTCGGCGAGGTCCACCGTGACGAAGTCCGCGAACCGCGGCACCGCCACCTGCGCCAGCTCCTCCGCCGTCCGCGTCACATCCAGCGAACTGCCCACCGCCACCCCGGCGTCGTACAGCAGCCGCAGCCGTTGCTGCGCCACGTCGGCCCGCCCGGAGAGCGCCAGCAGCTCGGTCGAGTCGCGCAGCGTGGCGACGCAGCCGGGCGGGCCGCCGTCGCGGTCGGTCAGCCGGATGTTCACCGCCAGCAGCCGCTCACCGGCCAGCACCACCTCGTCGCTGACCGGCCGGTTCGCGGTCAGCAGCTCCTCGGGTGCCCGGTCCAGCCCCAGCTCGGTCACCGGCCGGCCCTCGGCGTCCGGCGGCAGGTCCAGCAGCCTGCGCGCCTCGTCGTTGCAGAGCAGCAGCCGGCCGTCACCGCCGACGATCAGCACGCCCTCGCGCACCGCGTGCAGCACCGCCGCGTGGTGCTCGTACATCCGGGTCATCTCGGCCGGACCGAGCCCGTGCGTCTGCCGCCGCAGCCGCCGGCTGATCAGCGCCGTCCCGCAGGTGGCCAGCCCGACCGTGACCACAGCGGCCGCCAGCACCAGCGGCAGCTGCCGCTCGCTCGCGCTGCTCACGCTGGCGATCGTGATCCCGGCGGACACCAGCCCGACCACCGTGTGGTTCTGCCCGTAGACCGGTACCACCGCCTGGATCAGCGGCCCGAGCGAGTCGTTGACCTTCTCGGTGACCACCTGCCCGTGCACCGCGGGCTCGAAGGTGCCGTTGAACATCCCGCCGATCAGGTTCGGGTTCGGGTGCGTGTAGCGGACGCCGGAGAGGTTCAGCACGACGATGAAGGACACGTCGGAGGCCGTCCGGGCGGCCTCCGCCGACGGTTGCAGGACGGCCGTGGGATCGGGGCCGACCAGCGCGGCGGCCACGCCGGGGGAGTTGGCGAAGGTCTGGGCCACCGCCACCGACCGGTTGCGGGCCTCGTCCGTGGCGTTGTTGCGCGACTGCACGACCAGCGCCAGCGCCGCGGCGATCACCAGCAGCACCACCACGAACACCTGGAGCGCGAACACCTGCCTGGCCAGCGACCGACGCTTCGGTGAGCGCGAACGGGCCGCCGACGGCTGTGCTGGCCGACCGTGTGGGCCCCCACCGGCGGAGCCGGTGGCACCGGCGGAACGGGAGGATACGGCGGAACCGGAAGTGCCAGAGGCCGACGGAGCCCATGATCGACCCGGAAATCGGGCCATACGCCATCCTCGCACTCCCGCCGCCGTCGGGCCAAGGCCAGCCGGTCCGGCCGTACGCCCGTTTGGTCTTCTCCTCCCGGGCTTGGCAAGATCGCAGGGTGTCCGAACCCAGCACCGTCACCGACCCTGCCGACCCGCGCCTCGACGACTACACCGGCCTGACCGACGTCGAACTGCGCCGCCGACGCGAACCCGCCGAAGGCCTGTTCATCGCCGAGGGCGAGAAGGTCATCCGCCGGGCCCTCGCCGCCGGCTACCGGATGCGGTCGATGCTGCTCACGGCCAAGTGGCTGGACGTGATGGCGGACGTCATCGCCGAGGCCGACGCCCCCGTCCACGTCGTCGAACCCGCCCTGGCCGAGGCCGTCACCGGTTACCACGTCCACCGCGGGGCGCTCGCCTCGATGGAACGGAAGCCGCTGCCGGACGCCGCCGCGCTGCTGGCCGGTGCCCGCCGGGTGGCCGTCCTGGAGGGGCTGGTCGACCACACCAACCTGGGCGCGATCTTCCGCAGCGCCGCCGCGCTCGGCATGGACGCCGTCCTGCTCTCGCCCGACTGCGCCGACCCGCTCTACCGGCGCGCGGTCAAGGTCTCCATGGGTGCGGTCTTCGCCGTCCCCTACGCCCGGCTGGAGCCCTGGCCGGCCGCCCTGGGGACGGTCCGTGCCGCCGGCTTCGACCTGCTGGCCCTCACCCCCGCCGACACCGCCGTCGACCTCGCCGCCCTGGCCCCGCACCGCCTCGCCAAGGCCGCCCTGCTGCTCGGTGCCGAAGGGGACGGACTCACCCCGCAGGCCCTCGCCGCGGCCGACCGTCCGGTCCGCATCCCGATGTCCCACGGCATCGACTCGCTCAATGTGGGCGCCGCCGCGGCCGTGGCCTTCTACGCCGTCACCGCCGCCTCCTGAACCGGGCGGCGCCCCCGTCCGTGCCGTCAGCCCGTCGGAGAGGTCGGCGGCGCGGGGGCCGCGGCGGGCGGCGCGACCGAGCTGAGGCCGGTGCCGCCGGAAGCGCCCGCGCCGGGCCAGGACTCCTCGATGGTGCCGTCGCCCCGGACGGTGTACCGGGTGGACGTGACCGCACCGGTCTGGGTGACCCGCTCCTCGCGGACCAGCGCACCGTTGTCGAGCCGCCAGGTCGCCGTCGACTGCGGATCCGCGGCCGAGGAACGGGAGGCAAGCGGGACGGGCGTGTCCCCGTTGAAGGAGAACAGCTGGACCAGGTCCACCGGCACCGAGCCCTCCGCCCGGCGCAGCACCACCAGCGTCGCCGGGGCGCCCTTGTACCGGGCCGGCAGTACGGCGCTCAGCACGACCTGCGGCCCCGTCGTCCCCACCGAGCGGCCGTCACGCAGCGCGATCCCGGGGCCGCCCGCCGGATCGGGGTAGCCGCGGTTCGGCCAGTCCACCACCGGTCCCGCGCCCTGCGCGGGCCCCAGCGCACCCTCACCCGTCGCGCCGCCGTGCGCCGCCGCCGCGAACGGCGTCGCGCCGTCCGCCGACAGCCCGGCCGCCGAAGGCGTCACCGGAGCGCCCGGCGGCTGGACCGGCGCGGTGCTCACCGTCCGGCCGCCCGCCGGGCCGAGGCCCCGGTTGCTCCGGTTCTCGCAGCCCTGCGCCGCCGCGATGGCCAGCGCCACCCCCACCGTCACGGTGACGAACACCACCAGCCGCTGGCGCAGCAGCCGCTGCCGCGACGTGGCGGGCCGTCCGCCGGGCACGGGCGTGTGCTGCCGGTCCCCGGACCGCCCGCGTGGCCGGTCGGGCCGCTGCTCCCGCTCGCGTTCCCGGGCGGCCGCGGGGCCGGGGCCGCCGGGCCCTGCGGGGCGGACGGGCGGCGGGGTCTGCTGGCGTTCGCGCATCGGCCGGGTGGTCTGGAGCGATTCGGGCCGGGGCAGCGGCGCGGTGGCCTGCTGCCCCTGCGGGTGCCGCTGCGGCCCGGCCGGATGGGCCGCGGGCTGGCCGACCGGGCGGCCGACGGCCCCTGCCCGGGCCCGCGCGGCGGCAGGGTCCGGCGAGCGCCCGGGCGCGGGCACACCACGCGGTGGGGCGGCGGGCGGCGCCGGTACGGTGGCCCCGGCGGGGCGCGCGGGACCTCCCGAGGCCGTGCCACCCACGGTCGTGCCGCGCGCCGCCAGTTCGCTCAGCCGCTCGTGCAGGGCCGCCGCGCCCGGCCGCTCGGCGGGCTCCTTCGCCAGACACGCCCCGATCAGCGGCGCCAGCGGCGGCGGTACGGCCGACAGGTCCGGCTCCTCGTGCACGACCCGGTACAGCATCACCTCGGAGGAGGCCCCCGAGCCGAACGGGGTGTCCCCGGTGAGCGCGTACGCCAGCGTCGCCCCGAACGCGAAGACGTCCGTGGCGGGTGTCACGGCGGCGCCGCGGACCTGCTCGGGCGCGAGGAAGCCGGGGGAGCCGACCGCCGTGCCGACGTGGGTGAGCGTGCTGGCGCCGCGCGACCAGGCGATGCCGAAGTCGATGATCCGCGGCCCCCGGGGCGAGAGCAGGATGTTGGACGGTTTGAGATCCCGGTGCACCACCCCGGCCTCGTGCACCTTGACCAGCCCGTCGGCCAGGGCGGCCCCGATCCTGGCCGCCTCCGGCCAGCTCAGCGGCCCCTCGTCGCCGACCCGCTTGTACAGCGAGGGGCCGGGGACGTAGGCGGTGGCCAGCCAGGGGCGGTCCGCCTCGATGTCCGAGCCCACCACCCGCGCCGTACAGCCGCCCCGGATCTTGGAGGCGGCGGAGATCTCGCGGGCGAAGCGGGTCCGGAACTCCAGGTCCTCGGCCAGCTCGGCCCGGATGAGCTTGAGGGCGACCCGCTGGCCGCGGCGGTCGGAGCCGAGGTAGACCACGCCCATCCCGCCGGCTCCCAGCCGTCGGTGCAGGCGGTACGGCCCGACGATGCGGGGGTCCTCACGCCTCAGCCGCATCATCGCCATCTTCGTTCCCCGTCAGCCCGTGGATGAGGCCCCGTCGGTTGGGGCATCGTCAGTTCCTGTCTGGCACAGCTTACGGACTGCCCGTTGCGGTGTGCTGATACGCAACACCTCAACCCTCGGTGCGATTGTCCGATCTAGCACTGACATCAAGGTCACCAGACCTGCGGAGCGCTTCTCGGGGTCGCCTCTCAGGGTTCCCCCGGGGGTGCGGTCGAGCCCGTCTCCCCCTGCGGTAGTAGTCCCGGAGGACGCGCGTCATCCTCCGGGATGCCCGGCGAACAGTACGACGGCATGACGACCTACCACCCCCTCGCGCCATAGCGTTGTCCTCAGCGGTGGACGGGGCACTCGTCCCCCGAGGTAAGCCGTCCACCGCGCCAACATCGACCGACCGGTACAGCAGAGCACGAATCAGGAGTGAGGGCATGGCAGCGCAGCTCACGGGATCCCCCCGCCGCCGGCGACCGGCCTTCACCCAGCGCTCCGCCGACCAGACCAGGCACCCGGCGGTCGCCCTGGCCATGGCCCTGCCCTGCGCCGTCCTGCTGGTCGCGCTCTTCGGCGGCTGGGAGCAGATGGCGAACCAGGCCCAGGCCGTCGCCGAGCTGATCGGTCACTGACCGATCGGTTACTGAGACCGGCCGGCTGCCACAGCCGGCCACTGAACGGGCACCGATCCCCTGGGGACGGGGAGCGGTGCCGCCGGGGAGGCCGTGCCCGCGATGACCGCGGACGGGCGATAGCGGTGCGCAGAGCACCCCGGCAGGCGGAGATGCCGCGTACGGACGTCGGTGAGGTCGACCGTACGCGGCTCTTCTGCATGCCCGGAACCCCCGATTGCCCTGGGGCGCCTGAGCCGAGGCGCCGGGCCCTGAAGGGAACGACAAAAGGCCGGGGCCGTGATCCTCACGGATCACGGCCCCGGCCGTTACTGTGCGCGATACTGGGATTGAACCAGTGACCCCTACCGTGTCAAGGTAGTGCTCTCCCGCTGAGCTAATCGCGCCTGGTGTGGCGGTCCTGCAGCAGACCCCGAAGGATCCGACGTGCGCGATACTGGGATTGAACCAGTGACCCCTACCGTGTCAAGGTAGTGCTCTCCCGCTGAGCTAATCGCGCCTGGTGTGGCGGTCCTGCAGCAGACCCCGAAGGGCCCGACGTGCGCGATACTGGGATTGAACCAGTGACCCCTACCGTGTCAAGGTAGTGCTCTCCCGCTGAGCTAATCGCGCGGGGAGGTTCTTCCGGCAGAACCGGTCGATCCTCTTGGAGGTGGAGACGGGATTTGAACCCGTGTAGACGGCTTTGCAGGCCGTTGCCTCGCCTCTCGGCCACTCCACCAGGCAACACTCGAAGAACGATCTTACACTGTTCTCCATCGAGCGGACGACGAGATTCGAACTCGCGACCCTCACCTTGGCAAGGTGATGCTCTACCAACTGAGCCACGTCCGCCTGTCTCCCGGGATCTTCACCGCTTTTCTTCGGCTGCGCTCCCTGGCGACGTGTTGAACTCTAGCGGATTCCCGGGCCAGCTAAAAATCCGTTCCCGCAGCGTGCCGAGGGGGTGTCCCTCGAGTGCCGTTCCGTCAGCCGCTCCGGAGGGCCGTCGCGCCCCGTCGGCGGCGAAGCCGGACGATCATCCGCAGGCCATCCGTCGCACACCCGCGCGATGCCCGCGCCTGCTCACGACCCCGGCGCGCACCCCCGACCTACACTTCAGGCACCGCAGCCCCGCCACCCGTGCAGGAGAACCGTGTCCGGCCCCATCGCCCCCCTCACCCCGCTCGCCCGTTTCGGGGGCCGCCTCGCCACCGGGCTGCGCGACGTCACCTCGGATCCGGCCGCGCTGGACTCCACCGGCTACTGGGCCGTCGCCCACGACTTCGAGGGCCGGCTCACCTGCGCCCGCTTCGACGACGTCCGCCCCGCCCCCGCGCCCCCGGCCGTCGCCGGCTGGCTCGGCCCGGCCGCCGGCACCTGGCACAGCTCCCTCGACCGCGCCGCCTACACCGCGGGGGTCCGCCGGATCCGCGAGCACATCGCCGCCGGCGAGGTCTACCAGGCCAACCTCTGCCGCGTCCTCTCCGCGCCACTGCCCGACCCGGCCCGCTCCGACGTCGACGCCCTGACAGGTCTGCTCGCCCACGGCAACCCGGCCCCCTACGCCGGAACGATCCGGCTCCCGCAGCACGGCGTCGAGATCGCCACCGCCTCACCCGAGCTCTATCTGCGCCGCGACGGCCATACCGTCTCCTCCGGCCCGATCAAGGGCACCGGCCGCACCGAGGACGACCTGCTGGAGAAGGACCACGCCGAGAACGTGATGATCGTCGACCTGGTCCGCAACGACCTCGGCCGGGTCTGCCGGACCGGCACCGTCACCGTCCCCGATCTCTGCGCCGTCGAGAAGCACCCCGGCCTGGTCCACCTGGTCTCCACCGTCCAGGGCACCCTGCGCGCCGACGCGGGCTGGCCCGCCCTCCTCGACGCCACCTTCCCGCCCGGCTCCGTCACCGGCGCGCCCAAGTCCAGCGCGCTCCGGATCATCGACGCCCTGGAGACCGCCCCGCGCGGCCCCTACTGCGGGGCCGTCGGCTGGGTGGACGCGGACCGGGGCGAAGCCGAACTCGCGGTCGGCATCCGCACCTTCTGGATCGACCGCACCGACCCCGGCACCCCCCTCCTGCGCTTCGGCACCGGCGCCGGCATCACCTGGGGCTCCGACCCCGAGCGCGAGTGGGCGGAAACCGAACTGAAGGCCGCCCGCCTGGTCGCGATAGCGTCGGGCACCGAAACCGACTGAAGCGGGGCGAACGCCAGGAGCCGAACGGGAACCCCCGGCCCCGGCGCAGCGCTCCGCACAAGCGCCCTGAGGAGCACCCCTCGATGCAGAACCCCACCAAGAGCTGGGTCAACGGGTCACTCGTCGACTCGGCCGACGCCGCCGTGTCCGTCCTCGACCACGGACTCACCACCGGCGACGGGGTCTTCGAGACCATGAAGGCCGTCGACGGCCGGGCCTTCGCCCTCACCCGCCACCTCGACCGGCTCACCCGCTCCGCCCGCGGCCTCGGACTGCCCGACCCCGGTCACGACCTGGTCCGCGAGGCCTGCGCCCAGGTCCTCGCCGCCAACCCCGTGCCGCTCGGTTGCCTGCGTGTCACCTACACCGGCGGCCCGGCCCCGCTCGGCTCCGAGCGCGGCGACGACACCCCCACCCTGGTCGTCGCCCTCTCCGCCGCCGGCCGCCGCCCCGACACCACCGCCGTCGCCACCGTCCCGTGGCGCCGCAACGAGCACAGCGCCGTCGCCGGCCTCAAGACCACCTCCTACGCCGAGAACGTCGTCGCCCTCGCCGCCGCCCACCGTGCCCACGCCTCCGAGGCCCTCTTCGCCAACACCGCGGGACGGCTCTGCGAGGGCACCGGCTCCAACGTCTTCGTCGTGATCGACGGACGCCTGCTCACCCCCGCCCTGGCCTCCGGCTGCCTGGCCGGCATCACCCGTCGGCTGGTCATCGACTGGTCCGGCGCCGAGGAGGCCGACCTGCCGTTCAGCGCGCTCCAGGACGCCGAGGAGATCTTCCTCACCTCCACCCTGCGCGACGTCCAGGCCGTCACCCGCGTCGACGACCGTGAACTCGCCGGACCCGGCCCCGTCACCGCCAAGGCCATGGCCGTCTTCACCGAGCGCAGCGGCGACGACCTCGACCCGTGAGCCCCACCCCGCGCCCGGGCACGGATAGAACCCCCGGACGGTGGGGAGGGAGCACCACATGACCACCACGCTGCGCCCCGAGGGCCCGGAAACACCTACCGCCGAAGGCGGCCGAACCAGACGCTGGCTGATCTGCGCCAACGGCCACCCGGTCGGCGCGCTGCGCACCACCGCAGTCCTCAGGGGAGGGCAACTCTGGGGCGAGATAGCGGAGTTGGAGGTCCGCGAAGGCCGCAGACGAGGGCGCGGCACCTTCGGCGCGCTGGCCGCCGAGGAGGTGCTGCGCGGCTGGGGCTGCGTCCGGGTGGACGCCGACATCTCCGAGCCGGCGCCCGTCGCCCGCGCCCTCGCCACCACCCTCGGCTACACCGAGCGGATGCGGAGCATGTCCAAGCGGCTCACCGCCCCGCCCGGGCTGCCGGCCGGCGCCGTCGTGTGCCGGATCGACGCCGAGGCCTTCCCCCACTGGCTCGCCACCGTCAAGGAGGTCTATCTCGGCCACCTGATCTCCTCCGGCCTCAGCCCGGAGCAGGCGCGCGCCAAGTCGGACGCCGACCACGTGCAGCTGCTCCCGCAGGGCGCGGAGACCTCGGGCGTCGCCCTGCGCCGGCTCTACGGGGACGGGCCGGACCCGCTGGGCTCGCTCTGGCTGGCCCTGCGGGTCCGCGAGCTGCCCGACGGCGCCCCGCTGGCCTGGGTGATGGTGGTCCAGGTGGACGGGCCCCACCGGGGCCGGGGCCACGGCCGGTCGCTGATGCTGCTCGCCGAACGCGAGTGCCTGGCCGCCGGAGTGCGCGACCTCGCGCTGAACGTCTTCAGCGACAACGAGGTCGCGATCCGCCTCTACGACTCGCTCGGCTACCGGACCGTCAACCGGGTCTACGGCAAGCCGCTCATCTGACGGTCGGTCGGGAATCCCGCGCGGCCTCGATGGCGGCGACGATCCGGGCCCGCAGGCCGTCCTGGCTCTGCCCGCCGTCCAGCCGCTGCCCGGCGATCACGTACGTCGGCGTGCCCGTCACCCCGATCGCCTTGCCCTCGGCCTGGTCGGCGTCCACGATCAGCGTGTGCCTGCCGTCGACCAGCGCCGTGTCGACCTCCTCGGCGTCCACCCCGACCTCGCGCGCCACCTCGAGCAGCAGCTCCTCGCCGCGCGTGTCCAGCTCCTCGACCCGGGCCAGCAGCGCCTCCACGTAGGGCCACCCCAGCCCCTGCGCGAACGCCTCCTCGGCGGCCTGCGCGGCGGCGTAGGCGTGCTTGTGCTTCTCCAGCGGGAAGTGGCGCAGCTCGACCGGGAGCGCGTCGCCGTACTCGGCGCGCAGCGCCCGTACGTCGTCCAGGGCGGTGCGGCAGTCCGGGCACTGGAGCTCGCACCAGAACTCGAGACGGGGGAGGGAACCTTCGATCATGTCCTCAGTGTTCCACTAATAGGCCCCGCGCCGGGTCGGCGGTGCGATCGGGGCCGGACCGACAGGAGGGCCTGATGACCAGGACGACTGGACGAGACGGGGTGCGGCCATGCTGACGGCGGCGGTCAGTTTCCTGCTCACGGCGGCCGGGGTGGCCGTCGCCGGGCTGCGCGCGTACCGGCGGCGCTTCCTCTCCGCGATCCGCTGGTTCGCGGTGGCCCTGCTGCCGGCCGGGCTCTATCTGACCGGCCTCTTCCCGGTGGCGCGGACGATCGGCCACGAATTCGCCGACTGGGCCGCCAAGCTGGTGTTCGACCCCCGGGTCTGGACCGGCATCGCGCTGCTCGCGGTCTCGGCCGGTCTGCTGCTCGCCACCCGCTGGGTGGGCCGCCGGGCCGTCGAGGCCTCCGGGACCCGCCCGGCCGCGACCGGACCGGCCCCGGCCCGCCCCGCGGTCACGGCCGCGTCGGACCAGGGCAAGACCGCCGCCCCGAAGGCCAAACCGGCCAGGAAGCGGGACGACGGTCTCGGCGACTTCGACGACATCGAGGAGATTCTCCGCCGGCGCGGCATCTGACCCGGCCCGGGAGCACGGCCCCGGGAGCACGGCTCAGGCGGACGGCACGGCCTCCGCCGAGCGCTGGCGCGCCCGGTAGGCGGCGACGTGCAGCCGGTTGCCGCAGGTGCGGCTGTCGCAGTAGCGGCGGGAGCGGTTGCGGGAGAGGTCCACGAAGACCCGCGCGCAGTCCGGCGCCTCGCAGCGGCGCAGCCGCTCGCGTTCGCCCGCCATCAGGATGAACGCCAGCGCCATGCCCAGCTCGGCCGCCAGGTGGTCGCCGAGGGCGGCGTGCGGCGCGAAGTAGTGGATGTGCCAGCCGTGGTGGTCGTGGTTGGTCAGCCGGGGCGTGGTGCCGGCGTCGGCGACCAGGGCGTTGACCAGCTCGGCGGCCTCGGCCGTGGACTCGGTGCCGAACACCTCCCGCAGCCGGGAGCGCAGCTCGTGCACCTTGCGCAGGTCGTCCTGGGTCAGCGAGTCGACCTCGCTGATCTCCTGGCGGATCACAAAGGCGTCCAGCGCGGCCACGTCGGGCAGCAGCTCGGTGCCGCACACCTCGGGTGCGGTGTTGAGCAGCTCGACGAGGATGCTCAGCGCGCACTCGGTGTCATGGGTGATCAGCACGTTGGGGGCTCCTCGCGCGGAGGGGGCCGTCGGCACCCCACGTCTACGGTTAACCCCAGACCTTACCGGGCTGTGCCGCCGAAGGATGGCCGCTTTCTTCGAAGAGGTGTACGGATGTCGTCAGGGTGTGCGATCGCGGCGCCCGGCGCCGGCGCGCGGGGGAAACCGACGGCGCCCGGCAGCGAGGCCGGCCACCCGTACGGATGGCCGGCTCCGGTGCCGGGCGCCTGTGGTGCTCGGCCCGCTCCGGTGGGAGCGGGCCGTACACCGGCCCCGAGACCGCGTCGTGCGCGGCTGAGTCTGCGGCCGTGCCCCCGAGTAGGACGGCTGCGATGACGGCAGGGGGTGACCACCCCGCCGGCAGCGGGGCGTGACCTCCTCCGGTTGGGGTCAGCTTTCGGCGAGGATGTGGGACAGCTCCCGGTCGAGGTCGAAGTGACGGTGTTCGGTGCCAGGGGGTACGGCGGCGTCCGTCCGCTTGAGAAACGACTCAAGCGCCCGGGCCGGGGCCTCCAGCAGGGCTTCTCCTTCCGGAGAGCTCAGCGCGATGCAGACCACCCCTTGCCCGTGGCTGCGCGACGGCCACACCCGGACGTCACCGGTACCGGTGGGTCGGTGCAGCCCCTCCGCAAGGAGATCTCGGGCGAACACCCACTCCACGGTCTCGTCGGCGCCGGTGTGGAACGTGGCGTGCACGGCATAGGGGTCGGCGGTGTCGTAGCGCAGGCCCGCGGGGACGGGCAGTGAGGACTCGCTGGACACGATGAGGCGCAGGTGCAGCTCGCAGCTGACCGTGGTGTTCATAAGCGCCATGGCCTTTCGCTCAGTGTGCGCTCGGGGAATCGCACGTCGGCGAACGGACCATCCCACCCCCACGACCGATGTAAACCCCTCTGTCCCGATTCGGGGGCGAGTCGTACCCCTTACGGCGCATTGCGGAATCGGCCCGGAGCGCCCGGCGGGGCATTACCCGGGGACTTCTCGGTTAGTTTCCCGGCATGACTGTGCGAAGCGACAGGACACGCGGGAACGCGGGCGGGAAGACGGGAACGGGTGATGCGGTGGTGCCGGACGACTCCGGGGCGGCGGGCGAGGGCGCGGACGAGGAGCGGGCGGGCGTCGACGGCGGCCGGCCGCTCGGCTCGCGTGCGCCGCACTTCGTCCGGCGGTCCCGGTCGCTGCACCTGAGCTGGCAGGTGGCGGTCTTCCTGATCGGCCTCGCCGTGGTGGTGATCGGCGTGATCATGCTGCCGCTGCCCGGCCCCGGCTGGGTGGTCATCTTCCTGGGCATGGGCATCTGGGCGACCGAGTTCGTCTGGGCCCAGCTGGCCCTGCGCTGGACCAGGCGCAAGGTGGCCGAGACGGCCCAGAAGGCCATGGACCCGAGGGTCCGGCGTCGCAACCTCACGTTCACCGCGGTCGGCCTGGCCGTGATCGCCGGCCTCGGCGGCTGGTACCTGTGGAGGTACGGGCTGGTCGTGCCCTGGACGATCAACGGCAACTGAGCCGTGCGGGGTGTCCCGGGTGACGGGAGCCCGAAGCGGGGGTGTTCGGACCACCCCGCGGGATGCGGTAATGTTTTCCCTGCACCCGGGCGATTAGCTCAGCGGGAGAGCACTTCGTTCACACCGAAGGGGTCACTGGTTCGATCCCAGTATCGCCCACCGGAATGCATTGTGATATGTGAGGCCCAGTCGATTATCGGCTGGGCCTCACATGTATTTCCGGAATCCCGGGAGCGGCCTGCCCGGAATCGGGCTGAAGCGCAGTCATCTTCCGTGCGGAGCCGTAGTTCTGTGGATCCGCCGGGCGGCCGCCCGGGGGGAACGAGTTGTACGGCACCCCCCAATTGGTGCTACTGTTCTTCTCGTTGCCCGGGCGATTAGCTCAGCGGGAGAGCACTTCGTTCACACCGAAGGGGTCACTGGTTCGATCCCAGTATCGCCCACCGGACAGCATGCAGGCCCTGATCGGGAGACCGGTCGGGGCCTGCGGCGTCTTCGGGAACCCCCGCCGCGACGCCCCTGTTACGCGGCGACCTCGCAGCTGTGGTCCGGCCCCGGCCGCCGCCCGCAGCCGCACCGGGCCGGGCGCAACGGCCAGGACGGGTCCACCCGCTCCGGCGTCCCCGACCGGTCGAACCAGCTCTGCAGCCCGCGGGCCTGCGCCGCGTGCCAGACCGCCTGCCGCAGATGCAGCTCGGCCGGCGACAACCCGCCCAGCCCCACCGGGTAACGGGCGCCGATCGTCCGGACCAGCTTCAGCGCCGCCGTCGCGTCCGCCGCGGCGTCGTGCGCGCCGGTCAGCTCCACGCCGTAGTGCGCGCACAGGTCGGTGAGTGTGCGGCGGCCCTTGCGGTAGCGGTCCATGTGCTTGTCCAGCACCCGCGGGTCCAGCACCAGCAGACCGTCCGGGCCCAGCCCGTCGGCCAGCGACCGGCCCCGGTGCCGGCGCAGCTCCCGGTCCAGCAGCGTCAGATCGTAGGGCGCGTTCATCACCACCAGCGGTCGCCCGGCGCGGGCCTGTTCGGCGAGGGCGTGGGCTATCTCGGCCACCACCACGTGCGGTGGGCGGCCGAACGCGCGCACCCGCTCGTCGGTGATGCCGTGCACCGCGCGGGCGCCGTCCGGGATCGGGACGCCCGGGTCGGCCAGCCAGGTCGAGGTCCGGGCCGGTGTGCCCGGTGCGAGCTGGACGATCAGGGCGGCCGAGACGATCCGGTCGGTCTCGACGTCCACGCCGGTCGTCTCGGTGTCGAAGGAGGCGAGCGGGCCGGTGTACCACTGCTGCTGCATGACTGCCCCTCAGGTACTGCGTTCCGCCCGGTTGATACCCGCTTCTGACGCCCGCTCAACCGTTTGGCGCAGCCCGGGTCGGGGATGCTGCCGTCGGGTGTCCCGTTCGAATCCGGACGGGCCCGGGGCCGGGGGAGGCAACGGGGCGATGGCGCTGACACAGCCGCAGCCCGAGGGGGCGGCGGCCGTCCTGCGGGGCAATCTGGCCGTGACGGCCTGCATGGAGACGCTGCAGGTCGGCTATCTGCACGCGGTCGCGGCGGCGGCCAGCTGCTCGCTCTCCCAGCCCTTCCCGGACAACGGCATCGACTGGCAGGTCAGCCACGGTTCCGCGGCGCACGAGGTGGACGACGAGGTCACGATCAAGATCCAGCTCAAGGCCACCCAGCAGATCGCGGCCGGTCCAGGCGGGCCGTACTTCAGCTTCACCCTGGACAACGACCACCTGCGCAAGCTGGCGCGGGTCCGGGTGGCGGTGCCCAGGATCCTGGTCGTGATGCTGCTGCCACGCCGGGTCGACGACTGGCTGGAGGCCCGGCCGGACGCGCTGGAGCTGCGGCACTGCTGCTACTGGATCAACCTGGCCGGCCACCCGGTGACCGGCCGGCAGCGCACCAACGTCCGCGTGCCCGTCGCGAAGGTCTTCGACGACCGGGCGCTGTGCGACATCATGGCGCGGGTCGGCGCGGGCGGCAGCCCGTGACGGCCCGGCCCCGACGGGGAGGAGCAGGACCATGACGCTGCCAGACGGGCCGCCGGAGGGTGCCCGGGCACTGCCCGACCCGGCCGCCGTCGACCCGGCGGTCCTCGCCACCCTGCTCGCCCGGCACGGCTGGGTACGGCGGGGCGGCCCCTCGGCCCGGTACGGACGCTGGACGCCGCCCGGCGACACCGACCCCGGCACCAGCCTGCTGGTCCCGGCCGGGGACGGCTTCGACGACGCGGTCGACCTGCTCGCCGACGCCGTCACCGCGCTGTCCCGCTCGCGCAGCCCGTCCGCCCGTTCGATCCTGCTGGCACTCGCGGTGCCGGGCGACGAGCTGCGGTGGCGGCGCGAACTGCCGGGCCCGGCCGGCGCCGCGCCCTGGGACGGCGCCGAGCGGCTCCAGCGGGCCGCGCGGGCGATGCTCGTGGCCGGTGCCAAGGCCGGGCGGACCAGGGCCGCGTACTTCGGCGCCCGGCTGGACGCCTGGGCCGGTGACTTCCTGGACCGCGTCCTGGTGGTCGAGAACGGCGCCGGACTCACCGCCTACGCCCCCGCGCCCGAGGGCCGGGCGGCGGTGACCACCCTGGTCCGCGCCCTGGAGGCGCTGCGCGACGCGGTGGACTACCGCCGGGTCAGCGGCGGGCCCGAGGCCTTCGAGAACGCGGTGCAGGCCGGGGTCAGCCGCGAGCTGGTGCAGTCCGTCGAGGAGCTGGTGCGCGGCGCGACGGCGGCGCAGCTGACCGTCTCCTGGTCGGCCGCCGCCGGAACGCCGGGCGGCTTCGGCGACCGGCGGATCGCCCTGGAGTTCTCCCCCGGGGACCTGCCCGCCCTCGAAGAGGCCGCCGAACTGCTGGAACGGATCGAGCCCGCCGTGGCGGTCACCGTCGTCGGCATCGTCGTCCGCCTCAAGCGGTCCGACCCGGCAGGGCCGGGCACGGTACGGCTGCGGGTGCTCGGCGGGGCCGAGGTCACCGAGGTGAGGATCCGGCTCGGCGACGCCGCGTACCGGCTGGCCGCCGAGGCCCACCTGGCGGGCACCCCGGTCCGGGTCAGCGGCCGGCTGGAGCGGCGGGGCGGCTTCCGGCGGCTCGCCCACCCGCGCGGCCTGGAACCGTGCGGGCTGGAGGAGGCCGAGCGGGAGCGCCTGCTGAAGACCCTGGGGGAGGGGCGGCAGGGGACGTAGTTGCACGGCGGGGGTGGTGCTCTCGGTACCATCGTCACGCGCAGCGCAGTGTTGCGTCCTATGAATCCAGCACGTCAGGAGAGACCGGTGACGGACGTCCGGGTAATCATCAACCGCGAACCCGATCGGGAAGAGCGCGTGGTGACCACGGGCACTACGGCCGCCGAGCTCTTCGCCGACGACCGCTCGATCATCGCCGCCCGCGTCGGCGGTCAGCTCAAGGACCTCGCCTGCGCCCTCCAGGACGGCGACGAGGTCGAGCCGGTCGGGATCGGCAGCAAGGACGGCCTGGACATCCTGCGCCACTCCACCGCGCACGTCATGGCGCAGGCCGTGCAGCAGCTCTTCCCGGAGGCCAAGCTCGGCATCGGCCCGCCGGTCAAGGACGGCTTCTACTACGACTTCGACGTCGAGAAGCCGTTCCACCCCGATGACCTCAAGGCTATCGAGAAGAAGATGCAGGAGATCATCAAGCGGGGGCAGAAGTTCTCCCGCCGCGTGGTCGCCGACGACGACGCCCGCGACGAGCTCGCCGCCGAGCCGTACAAGCTGGAACTGATCGGCCTCAAGGGCTCGGCCTCCGCCGAGGACGGCTCGAACGTCGAGGTGGGCGGCGCCGAGCTGACCATCTACGACAACCTGGACGCCAAGACCGGCGAGCAGTGCTGGGGCGACCTCTGCCGCGGCCCGCACCTGCCCAGCACCCGGCACATCCCGGCGTTCAAGCTGATGCGCAACGCGGCCGCCTACTGGCGCGGCAGCGAGAAGAACCCCATGCTCCAGCGCATCTACGGGACCGCCTGGCCGACCAAGGACGAGCTGAAGGCGCACCTCGACTTCCTGGTCGAGGCCGAGAAGCGCGACCACCGCAAGCTCGGCAACGAGCTCGACCTCTTCTCCATCCCCGAGGAGATCGGCTCCGGCCTCGCCGTCTTCCACCCCAGGGGCGGCATCATCCGCCGCACCATGGAGGACTACTCGCGCAAGCGGCACGAGGAAGAGGGCTACGAGTTCGTCTACACCCCGCACGCCACCAAGGGGAAGCTCTTCGAGAAGAGCGGTCACCTGGACTGGTACGCCGACGGCATGTACCCGCCCATGCAGCTGGACGAGGGCATCGACTACTACCTCAAGCCGATGAACTGCCCGATGCACAACCTGATCTTCGACGCGCGCGGCCGCTCGTACCGTGAACTGCCGCTGCGCCTCTTCGAGTTCGGGACGGTGTACCGCTACGAGAAGTCCGGCGTCGTGCACGGCCTGACCCGTGCCCGCGGCTTCACCCAGGACGACGCGCACATCTACTGCACCCGCGAGCAGATGGCGGAGGAGCTCGACTCCACGCTGACCTTCGTCCTGGACCTGCTCCGCGACTACGGTCTGACCGACTTCTACCTGGAGCTGTCGACCAAGGACGAGGAGAAGTTCGTCGGCAGCGACGAGACCTGGGAGGAGGCCACCGCCGTCCTGGCGAGCGTGGCCGAGAAGCAGGGCCTGCCGCTGGTGCCGGACCCGGGCGGCGCGGCCTTCTACGGCCCGAAGATCTCGGTGCAGGCCAAGGACGCCATCGGCCGGACCTGGCAGATGAGCACCATCCAGCTGGACTTCAACCTGCCCGAGCGCTTCGACCTGGAGTACACGGCGGCGGACGGCTCGCGCCAGCGGCCGGTCATGATCCACCGCGCGCTGTTCGGCTCGATCGAGCGGTTCTTCGCGGTGCTGCTGGAGCACTACGCCGGCGCCATGCCGCCGTGGCTGGCCCCGGTCACCGTGACCGGCATCCCGATCACCGACGAGCACGTGCCCTACCTCCTGGAGGTCGCGGCCGAGCTGAAGAAGCGCGGGATCCGGGTCGAGGTGGACACCTCGGACGACCGGATGCAGAAGAAGATCCGCAACGCCCAGAAGTCCAAGGTCCCGTTCATGCTGATCGCCGGCAACGACGACGTCGAGGCGGGTGCGGTGTCGTTCCGCTACCGCAACGGCGAGCAGAAGAACGGCGTGCCGCGTGACCAGGCGATCGCCGAGATCGTGGACGCCGTGGAGCGCCGCATCCAGGTGTGAGGCGTTCCCCGCGTGAGCGGGTGATACCCGGCGCTTCGGCGGATCCGGGGTACGTCCTGGTCCCCGCTCACGCGGGGGCCGCGGGGCAGGCTCCTGACGAGTCTGCCCCGCACTGCTTTGCAAGCCCTGCCGGGCGAATATGCTGATCAGCATGACGACTGAGCCGGAACTGCAGCGGGGCGTCGGCGAGCCGGACGGCTTCCGCCGCCTCTGGACCCCCCATCGGATGGCGTACATCCAGGGCGAGAACAAGCCCACCGGCCCGGCTCCGGACGACGGTTGCCCGTTCTGCTCGGTCCCGTCGCTGAGCGACGAGGACGGGCTGGTCATCGCACGCGGCAGCGCCGTGTTCGCGGTGCTCAACCTGTACCCGTACAACGGTGGGCACCTGATGGTGGTCCCGTACCGGCACGTGGCCGACTACACCGAGCTGGACGAGGCGGAGACGGCCGAGCTGGCGGTGTTCACCAAGAAGGCGATGACCGCGCTGCGGGCGGCCTCCGGGGCGCACGGGTTCAACATCGGGATGAACCAGGGCACGGCGGCCGGCGCCGGGATCGCGGCGCACCTGCACCAGCACGTGGTGCCGCGCTGGGGCGGGGACACCAACTTCATGCCGGTGGTCGGCCACACCAAGGTG
Source organism: Kitasatospora sp. NPDC092286 (assembly GCF_044755565.1). Classification (NCBI taxonomy): domain Bacteria; kingdom Bacillati; phylum Actinomycetota; class Actinomycetes; order Kitasatosporales; family Streptomycetaceae; genus Kitasatospora; species Kitasatospora sp. NPDC092286. Next base: position 207,684 of record NZ_JBIVRD010000008.1, read on the forward strand.
CTGCCGCAACTGCTGGCGGACACCCGCAAGATGCTGGCCGAGGTCTGGCCGCAGGGCTGAGGCCGAGCCCTGACACCGCGAGAGCGGAGGGGCCCCCCGCCCGGCCGCCCGCGGCGGGGCCCCCCCCCCCCCCCCCACCCCGCGGCCGAGCGGTGGACCCCGGACCGGGGGGTGGCCGGGGCCTCGGCCATGGTGGTAGAGGGCCCGGTGGTGAAGCCGTGGG
>NZ_JBIVRD010000008.1:207916-228530 GCF_044755565.1 Kitasatospora sp. NPDC092286
GGCGACTCGTGGGGGGGCCCCCCGGAATTTGGGGGCGGTGGGGGGCGCCGGGGGGGGGGGCCCCCCCCCCCCCCGGGCCGGGGGGGGGGGCCCCCCCCCCGCCCGCCCGGGGGCGGGCCCCTCCGCACATCGCTCAGCCGGCGTCGTAGCTGTCGACGCGGAACGGGCGGGTGCCCTGTGCCTCGGACTTGATGATCGAGGCACGGTTCTTGAAGCGGTCGGTGTCCAGGTCGTGCTCCTCCAGGAACTCCAGCGTGGCCGCGTGCACCGCGCTGAGCACCGGGACGGAGGCGTTGAGCGCGTTGTCGGTCATGAACCGGCTGCCCCACGGCGGCGAGGCCCAGGCGTGCCGCAGGCCGAACGGCTCGGGCAGGCCGAGGCCGCCGCCGAGCCAGGAGAGCAGACCGGGGGCGCGCACCAACGGCGCGCGGACGGCCTGGCGCACCACCTCGTCGTTGTCGATCAGGGGGAGCTGGATGGTGCGCTCCTCCCAGAACTTGCCGGTCTTCGGTTCGGTCTTCTCCTTCGGCTTGGGCTTGTCGAAGAAGACGCCGTTGACCGGGCCGAGGGCGTAGCCGGCGACCGTGACCGTCAGGGTGTTGGCGAGCACGGTGACGGTCACGGTGAAGGTGATGATCAGCTTGCCGTCGAAGGTGATGAACTGGGTGGCGAGGTAGTGCCGGGGACCGCCGCCGGCGAAGGTCTGCCGGTCGGCGACGGTCTGGACGGCGAACTCGCGCATCCGGTCGCCGTCCATGTCGGCACCGCCGGGCCGGCTGATCTCGTCGGCGCTCTCGCCGACTTCGAGGACCACCCACTGCTTCACCGAGACGTTGGTCATACCGCTGTTGGCGACCTCGCTGATGCCCAGGCCCTTGAGCCGGCCGGCGATCTTGCGGACCAGGTCCCAGGGGTGGAAGGCCCGGAAGTCGGCGTGACCCTCGGCGGGTTGCAGCACGTCGATGAGCCGCCACTCGCCCCAGCGCTTTCCGACACCGAGGATCCCCTTGGGGCCGGCGTAGTGCTGGACGTTGGTCTCCTGCTCGGCCTCCAGACGGCCGAGCTTGGCGCGCAGGTCGGCGGCCTTCTTGTCGAGGTCGTCCCGGGGGACGGCCTTGGGCACGGTGGCGGCGACGGCACTGCCCTCGACGAGGGCCTGCCAGCGGGCGCGCAGGTCCTCGGTGGTGCGCAGCACGATCCGTTTGGCGAGGTACCAGCCGATGACCGGGGCGAGCATGACCACACGCAGATAGATGCCGAACAGGCCGCCGGCGGGCGGTCGCAGGGCGAGCAGTACGGCGATGGCGGCCGCCCCGACGAGGACGAGACCGCCGTAGAGGCCGGCCCGGTCGGGGCTGTCCTTCTTGAGCCAGGCGCGGAGCTGGAACGCGGCGAGCCAGATCAGGGTGCCGGGCAGGAAGAGGACGCCGGTGACGACGGTGATGGTGGTGAGCCGACGGTCGCGGGCGTCGCGGATTTCCTGTGCGGCGAGGCAGTGCTCGACGATCTGGCGGGTGTCGGTCCCGAAGGAGGGCACGACGGGTTTGCGTCCGGCACCGAGGGTGCGGGCGATGACGGCACGGCTGAAGGCCTCGCCGAGGTTGGGCCGGAAGAGTGAGAAGCGGCCCTTCTTCTCGGTGGCCGCGGTCACCTTCCCGACGAACTCGGAGATCTCGCCGTCCCGGTAGGCCGCCGAGGAGAGCGCCTGGGTGACGGCGGTCTGCGGGCCCGCGTCGGTCCGGGGTATCTGCGCACCCGGGGTCATGTCGAGTGTGGTCACGGTGGCGTCCCCTCCTCCCCTTGTCAGCGGCAGGGTACCGTGCCGCAGTGCCGGCGCGCGGATGATCGTCTGAAGTGCCGTCACGATCGGGCCGCGGCGGGCCTGTGGGGCATGATGCCCATGTTTCGGGCAGTCGATGCCCCTGCGGCGGACCGGCGGCCGTGATGGTGCACGATGGGGGCATGGTGCGTTCGAAGGGGCCTGTGGTGAAGGATCCGGTACTGGTCTTCGACGGGGACTGCGCGTTCTGTACGACGTGCGCGAACTGGGCGGAGCGGTATCTGCGGCAGACCCTGGCCTCGGGGGGCTGGGAGGCGGTGCCGTTCCAGTTCGCGGACCTGGCGGCGCTGGATGCCGCGGCCGGGGGGCGTGGAGAGGTGAACGCGGAGCGCGCGGAGCGCGAGGTGCTCTGGGTGACGCCGGCGGGCCGGGTGTACGGCGGGGCGCAGGCGGTGGCGCGGCTGCTGATGCGCTCGGGCGGGGTCTGGGCGTATCTGGGCGGGGTGCTGGCGCTGGCGCCGGTGCGGCCGGTGGCGGCCGTGGTGTACCGCTGGGTGGCCCGGAACCGCGACCGGATGCCGGGCGGCACACCGGCGTGCGCGCTGCCGCGGCGGTAGGGCGTCTTCTGCGGCGCGAGCCGCGGCCCGGGCCCGGTCAGCCGTCGGTGAAGCGGGCCGCGAGGGCGGCGGGCATGGGTTCGTGGCGCAGCCGGGCGCGGGAGAACTCGGCGGTGCCGTGGGTGAGCGAGCGCAGGTCGACGGGGTAACGGTTCAGTTCGAGCTCGGGGACCTCGGCGCGCAGCAGGGTGAGGCCGGGGCCGCCGGTCTCGGTGCCGAGGACACGGCCGCGGCGGGCCGAGAGGTCGCCGAGGACGGCGCCGAGGTAGTTGTCGGGCAGCAGGACCGTGACGGCGGCGACGGGTTCGAGCAGCCGGATGACGGCGTGCTCGGCGGCGTCGCGCAGGGCGAGGGCGGCGGCGGTCTGGAAGGCGGAGTCGGAGGAGTCGACGGAGTGCGCCTTGCCGTCGGTGAGCGTGACCCGGACGTCGACGAGCGGGTGCCCGGTGGCGACACCCTTGGCGAGCTGGGCGCGGACGCCCTTCTCGACCGAGGGGATGAAGTGTTTGGGGACGGAGCCGCCGACGACGTGCTCCTGGAACTCGAAGCCGGAGCCGGCGGGGAGGGGCTCGACCTCCAGGTCGCAGATGGCGTACTGGCCGTGGCCGCCGGACTGCTTGACCAGGCGGCCGTGGCCGGTGGCGGCGGTGCCGAAGGTCTCGCGCAGGGCGACCTGGTGCTCGACGGTGTCGACGTGGACGCCGTGGCGGCCGCGCAGGCGGTCGAGGACGACCTCGGCGTGGGCCTCGCCGGTGCACCAGAGGACGAGCTGGTGGGTGTCGGGGTTCTGTTCGAGGCGGAGAGCCGGGTCCTCGGCGGTGAGACGGGCGAGGGCCTGCGAGAGCCTGTCGTCGTCGGCCTTGCTGTGGGCCTCGACGGCGATCGGGAGCAGAGGCTCGGGGAGGGGCCAGCCGTCGAGTTCGACCGGCCGGCCGGGCTCGTGGACGGTGTCGCCGGCCCGGGCGGTGGTGAGTTTGGCGGCGCAGACGAGGTCGCCGGCGGTGGCGTGCGGGACGGGCCGCTGGAGTTTGCCGAAGGGGCTGCTGAGGCCGGTGACGCGCTCGTCGCCGTTCTGGTCGGCGGGGTGCTCGGGGCTGGCGAGGTGGATCCGGGTGTCGGGGCGCAGGGTGCCGGCGTAGACGCGCAGCAGGCTGATCCGGCCGACGTAGGTGTCGCCGGTGACGCGGACGATCTGGGCGACGAGCGGGGCGTCGGGGTCGCAGTCGGGGCCGGGGCGGGTGCGTTCGGTGGGGTCGGGGAAGGCGGTGGTGACGAGGTCGAGGAGTTCGGCGGTGCCGATGCCGGTGTCGGTGGTGGGCAGGGCGGGGTGGAGGGTGCAGGCGAGGACTTCGCGGCGCAGGCCGGCCTCGAGGGCGTCGGTGTCGAGGGGTTCGCCGGCGAGGTAGCGCTCCATCAGGGTGTCGTCCTGGCCGGAGATGGCCTCGACGAGGCTCTCCCGGGCGGCGCTGGTGTCGGGCAGCGGGGCGGCCCGGCCGTAGGTGCGGCCGGTGAGCAGGTCGACGGTGCCGGCGGGGTGGCCGTCGTGGTGGACGGGCAGGTAGAGCGGGCGCAGGGTGTCGGGGCCCAGGCCGAAGGCGTCGTGGCAGGCGGTGAGGATGTCGTCGAAGCCGCTGCGGGCGATGTCGAGTTTGGCGACGGCGATGGCGCGGGGGATGCCCTCGGCGGCGCACTCGCGCCAGAGGGCGCGGGTGGGGGCGGTGACCGGGTCGGTGGCGGAGACGACGAAGACGGCGCCGTCGGCGGCGTGCAGGGCGGCGCGCAGGTCGGCGGCGAAGTCGGGGTGGCCGGGCGGGTCCAGCAGGTTGACCTTGACGCCGTTCCATTCGAGCGGGAGCACCGAGAGCTGGACGGAGCGCTGCTGCTGGTGCTCGATCTCCTCGTGGTCGGAGACGGTGGTGCCGTCGGTGACGCGTCCGGGGCGGCCGATGGCGCCGGCGGTGAGGGCGAGGGATTCGGCGAGAGTGGTCTTGCCCACGCCGCTGCAGCCGATGAGGACGACGTTGCGCAGATTGCGGGGGCCGGTGACGGTGGGCGCCTGGCCGGCTCGGGCGGTGCTGCGGTCGGGCATCGGGGTCTCCTCCCGTCGCGCCGAGGCTGTCGTGACGAGTCTAGGTGCGGTGTTCGCGAGGCCGCGTGTCGTACGGCGGCGCGGTCACCGCGTGTGTGTGCCCGTGCGCCGGGGGTGCCGGTGGGGCGGGCGTCGGGGGCCGGCGGGCGGTGCGGTGCGCCGGAGGGTGTCCCCGGCGTGGCTACGATGGGTGCGCCGGGTGGGCTGATCCGTCCGGCCGTCTGCCGCACTCTGGCGCCAGGCGGGTACCAGGGAGATCGGAGCGGTCGGGAAGGCCATGCTCAACAAATACGCGCGTGCCTTCTTCACACGTGTCCTGACCCCGTTCGCCGCGTTTCTGATCCGGCTGGGCGTGAGCCCGGACGCCGTGACGCTGATCGGTACGGCCGGTTCGGTGGCCGGTGCGCTGGTGTTCTTCCCCCGCGGGGAGTTCTTCTGGGGCACCATCACGATCACGCTGTTCATCTTCTCGGACCTGGTGGACGGGAACATGGCGCGCCAGCTGGGGCGGAGTTCCAAGTGGGGCGCGTTCCTGGACTCCACGCTGGACCGGGTGGCCGACGCGGCGATCTTCGGCGGACTGGCGATGTGGTACGCGGGCAAGGGTGACAACAACCTGCTCTGCGCGGTGGCGATCTTCTGTCTGGCGAGCGGTCTGGTGGTGTCGTACACCAAGGCGAGGGCGGAGAGCCAGGGTCTGCCGTGTGATGTGTCGGGGCTGGTGGAACGGGCCGAGCGGCTGGTGATCAGCCTGGTCGCGGCCGGTGTCGCGGGTCTGCACACGTTCGGTGTGCCGTACGTGGAGTGGCTGCTGCCGGTCGCGCTGTGGCTGGTGGCGGCGGGCAGCCTGGTGACCGTCGTCCAGCGGATGGTGACGGTGCGCCGGGAGGCGTTCGAGGCCGACCGTGTGGCGGCCGGGAGCTGAAGGGGGGCGGGCCTTCGGTGAAGGACCGACTGGTGTACTCGGCGTACGCGCTGGGCTGGACGGCGTTGAAGCACCTGCCGGAGCCGGCCGCGCGCGGTCTGTTCGACCGGATCGCCGACTACGCGTGGCGCAAGCGCGGCAAGCGGGTGCTGCAGCTGGAGGCGAATCTGCGGCGGGTCTGCCCGGAGGCGGACGGGGCACGGCTGCGGGAGCTGTCGCGGGCCGGGATGCGCTCCTACATGCGGTACTGGATGGAGTCCTTCCGGCTGCCGGTGTGGAGCCGGGAGCGGATCGCCCGGGATGTCCAGGTGGAGGGTTTCGAGCAGCTGCGGGCGACGCTGGACTCGGGCCGCGGCGCGGTCATCGCCCTGCCGCACTCGGGCAACTGGGATCTGGCGGGCGCCTGGGTGGCCTCCGAGGGATACCCGTTCACCACGGTCGCGGAGCGGCTGAAGCCGGAGCGGCTGTTCGACCGGTTCGTGGCGTTCCGGGAGAGTCTGGGCATGGAGGTCCTGGCGCTGACCGGCGGCGGGGTCAATGTGATCGGCACGCTGGCCCGCCGGCTGCGCGAGGGCCGGATGGTCTGCCTGGTGGGCGACCGGGACCTCTCGGAGGCGGGCATCGAGGTGTCCTTCTTCGGCGAGGCGACCAGGATGCCGGCCGGCCCGGCGGCGCTCTGCCAGCGGACCGGCGCGGCGCTGATGCCGGTGACGCTCTGGTACGACGGCCCGGTGCTGCGGGCGCGGATCCACCCGGAGGTCGTGCCTCCGGCGGAGGGCGACCGCAAGGCGAAGACCCAAGCGATGGTGCAGGCGATGGCGGACGTCTGGGCGGAGGGGATCCGCGAGCACCCCGAGGACTGGCACATGCTGCAACGGTTCTGGCTGGCCGACCTCCCGGTCCGTGAGACCGTGGGGGTGCCCGCCGCACAGCCGTCGAAGGTCGTCAGGCCCGCCGCGGAGCAGGTCGGCGAGCCCGCCGCCGAGGCCTCCGGGCCCTGAAGGAGCATGAGGAACCAGTGAAGATCGGCATCGTCTGCCCGTACGACTGGGACGTCCCCGGCGGGGTGCAGTTCCACATCCGGGACCTGGCCGAGCACCTGATCGGCCTCGGCCACGAGGTGTCGGTGCTGGCACCCGCCGAGGACGACGAGGCGCTGCCGCCGTACGTGGTCTCGGCCGGGCGGGCGGTGGCGGTGCCGTACAACGGCTCGGTGGCGCGGCTGAGCTTCGGCATCCTGTCGGCGGCGCGGGTGCGGCGGTGGCTGCACGACGGGCGGTTCGACATCCTCCACGTGCACGAGCCGGCCTCGCCGAGTCTGTCGATGCTGGCCGCCTGGTCGGCGTCCGGGCCGATGGTGGGGACCTTCCACACGTCCAACCCGCGTTCGCGGGCGATGATCGCGGCCTCGCCGATCCTCCAGCCGGGCCTGGAGAAGATGCGGGCCCGGATCGCGGTGAGCGAGTACGCCCGGCGGACCCTGGTCGAGCACCTGGGCGGCGACGCGGTGGTGATCCCCAACGGGGTGGATGTCGGGTTCTTCGCCGAGGCCGAGCCGGACCCGCGCTGGACCGGTGGCGCGGCCGCCGGCGAGCCCGGCACGATCGGCTTCATCGGCCGGATCAACGAGCCGCGCAAGGGCCTGCCGACGCTGCTGGCCGCGCTGCCGAGGATCCTGGCCGAGCGGCCCGGGGTGCGGCTGCTGGTGGCCGGCAAGGGCGACGAGGAGGAGGCCGTCGCGGGTCTGGCGCCCGAGGTCCGCCGACAGGTGGAGTTCCTCGGCATGGTGAGCGACCGGGACAAGGCGCGGCTGCTGCGCAGCGTGGACCTGTACGTGGCGCCGAACACCGGTGGCGAGAGCTTCGGGATCATCCTGGTCGAGGCGATGTCGGCGGGGGCTCCGGTGCTGGCCAGCGACCTGGACGCGTTCAAGCAGGTGCTGGACGGCGGCGACGCGGGCGAGCTGTTCCCGGTGGAGGACGCGGACGTGCTGGCCCGGACGGCGCTGCGGCTGCTGGGGGACCCGGGCCGGCTGGAGGAGTTGCGCAAGGCGGCGTCCCGGCATGTGCGGCGGTTCGACTGGTCGACGGTCGGCGCCGACATCCTGGCGGTGTACGAGACGGTGACCGCGGGCGCGGCGGCCGTGGTCGAGGAGGACGAGCGCAGCGGGCGCCGCGGCCGGTTCGGCCTGGCCCGGGACTGACCGGCGGTTAGGGTGTGCCGGACGACCCGTCCGGCACACCCCGACCTCGGAGGACCCCATGCCGCAGATCTCCGTCGACTACTCGCCGAGCCTGGCGGGTTCCTTCGACCCCGGGGCGCTGGGGGTGGCGATCACCGGGCTCACCGTGAAGACGATCAACGCCTCGCCGCAGGCGTGCAAGACGCTCTTCCGCCGGATCGACGACTTCGTGGTGGGCGAGAGCACGGGCCCCGACACCCAGGTGTTCGTGGAGTTCCAGATCTTCCCCGGCCGCTCGCCGGAGGCCAAGGCGGCGCTCAGCGAGGCCGTCCTGGCGCTGCTGGCCGAGCACATCGCGCCGGCGGCCGGCACCCGGCTGTACACCGCGGTGAACATCACCGAGATCGACCGCGACAGTTACCGCAGCACCGTCGCCGAGGGCTGACGCGGCGGCACCGTCCGAGGCCGGGGCCCCGGAACCCGGTAGCGTAGCGCCCCGTGACTACCTGGATCTGGGCCGGCGTGGCCGTGGTGCTGTTCGGCATGTACCTGAGTTGGACGGCCGGCCGGCTGGACCGGTTGCACGCGCGGATCGACGCCGCCAGGGCGGCGCTGGACGCGCAGCTGGTCCGCCGGGCCTCGGTCGCGATGGAGCTGGCGACCTCCTCCCTGCTGGACCCGGCGGCCTCGCTGCTGCTGCTGGACGCCGCGCACGCCGCCCGGCAGGCCGAGGACGAGCAGCGCGAGGTGGCGGAGAGTCAGCTGAGCCTGGCCCTGCGGGCGGTGCTCGCCGAGTCGGAGCAGGTCGCCGTGCTGGTGGCCGAGCCGGGCGGCGAGGAGGCGGTGAAGGACCTGACGGCGGCGGTGCGCCGGGTGCCGCTGGCCCGCCGGTTCCACAACGACGCGGTGCGCGCGGCCCGGGCGGTGCGCGAGCACCGGCTGGTGCGGTACTTCCGGCTGGCGGGCAAGGCGCCCTTCCCGATGGCCTTCGAGATGGACGACACGCCGCCGCCGGCGCTCACCCCCGAGGGCGCTCCGGCCTGAACCGACCCGGCGTCCGGATCCGGCCTGTTTGTCGTATCCCGTGGGCCGGGCTGGACTTGGTGGCGCATGGAGGGGCCGTTTCTTCCGCCTACCATAGGGCGATAGCACTGGTTCATCTTCGAGTGAGGTCTCACGTGTCCACCACCCCCACCACCGCAGACCAGCCGCAGATCGGTACCGCCCGGGTGAAGCGCGGCATGGCCGAGCAGCTCAAGGGCGGTGTGATCATGGACGTGGTCAACGCCGAGCAGGCCAAGATCGCCGAGGACGCCGGCGCTGTCGCCGTCATGGCCCTGGAGCGGGTTCCGGCCGACATCCGCAAGGACGGCGGCGTCGCCCGCATGTCGGACCCGAACATGATCGAGGAGATCATCGCCGCGGTCTCGATCCCGGTCATGGCCAAGTCCCGGATCGGCCACTTCGTCGAGGCCCAGGTCCTGCAGTCGCTCGGTGTGGACTACATCGACGAGTCCGAGGTGCTGACCCCGGCCGACGAGGTCAACCACTCCGACAAGTGGGCCTTCACCACCCCCTTCGTCTGTGGCGCCACCAACCTGGGCGAGGCCCTGCGCCGCATCGCCGAGGGCGCGGCCATGATCCGCTCCAAGGGTGAGGCCGGCACCGGCAACGTGGTCGAGGCCGTCCGCCACCTGCGCCAGATCAAGAACGAGATCGCCAAGCTGCGCGGCTTCGACAACAACGAGCTGTACGCCGCCGCCAAGGAGCTGCGCGCCCCGTACGAGCTGGTCAAGGAGGTCGCCGAGCTGGGCAAGCTGCCGGTCGTGCTGTTCTCCGCCGGTGGCGTGGCCACCCCGGCCGACGCCGCGCTGATGCGCCAGCTGGGCGCCGAGGGCGTCTTCGTCGGCTCGGGCATCTTCAAGTCGGGCGACCCGGCCAAGCGCGCCGCCGCCATCGTCAAGGCCACCACCTTCTTCGACGACCCGAAGATCATCGCCGACGCCTCCCGCAACCTGGGCGAGGCCATGGTCGGCATCAACTGCGACACCCTGCCGGAGACCGAGCGCTACGCCAACCGCGGCTGGTAGTCACCCGCGACCCGGGCCGGCCCGCCGCAGCGCCTCGGCGCGCGGCGGGCCGCGCCACGTATTCCCGAAGAACGATCGAACGAGGTTGAGACCGTGAGCACTCCAGTCATCGGCGTCCTCGCCCTGCAGGGCGACGTCCGCGAGCACCTGGTCGCGCTGGCCGAGGCCGACGCGCTCGCCCGCCCGGTGCGCCGTGCCGAGGAGCTGGCCGAGGTCGACGCGCTGGTGATCCCCGGCGGGGAGTCCACCACCATGTCCAAGCTGGCGCTGCTGTTCGGCGTGATGGACCCGCTGCGCGCACGGGTCGCCGCGGGCATGCCGGTGTACGGCACCTGCGCGGGCATGATCATGCTGGCCGACAAGATCCTGGACGGCCGGGACGACCAGGAGACCGTCGGCGGCATCGACATGACCGTGCGCCGCAACGCCTTCGGCCGCCAGAACGAGTCCTTCGAGTCCGGTGTCACCTTCGCGGGTCTGACCGACGGCCCGGTGCAGGGCGTGTTCATCCGCGCCCCCTGGGTCGAGTCGGTGGGCGCGGGTGTCGAGGTGCTGGCCGAGCTGCCGGCCGCCGACGGCCCGGAGAGCCGGATCGTGGCCGTGCGCCAGGGCAACCTGCTGGCGACCTCCTTCCACCCGGAGCTCACCGGTGACCACCGGGTGCACGGCTACTTCGTGTCGATGGTCGAGGAGCACCTCGCCGCCGCGCGCTGACCGTGTGCCATCCGGTGGTGACGACACCGGTAAGATCTCATCTGTTTCATTTCCCTTTGGCGACGTAAAGGAGCTGGCGATGTCCGGCCACTCTAAGTGGGCTACCACCAAGCACAAGAAGGCCGTGATCGACGCCAAGCGCGGCAAGCTCTTCGCCAAGATGATCAAGAACATCGAGGTGGCGGCGCGCACCGGTGGCGGCGACCCGGCGGGTAACCCGACGCTCTACGACGCCATCCAGAAGGCGAAGAAGAGCTCGGTCCCGATCGACAACATCAACCGGGCCGTCAAGCGCGGTTCGGGCGCCGAGGCCGGCGGCGCCGACTACTCGACGATCATGTACGAGGGCTACGGCCCGAACGGTGTCGCGGTCCTCATCGAGTGCCTCACCGACAACCGCAACCGCGCCGCCTCCGACGTGCGCGTGGCGATGACCCGCAACGGTGGCTCGATGGCCGACCCGGGCTCGGTCTCCTACCTGTTCAACCGCAAGGGCGTCGTGATCGTCCCCAAGGCCGACGGCGTGGACGAGGACAAGCTCTTCGAGGTCGTCCTGGACCAGGAGCCCGAGGAGATCAACGACCTCGGCGAGTCGTTCGAGATCGTCTCCGAGGCCTCGAAGATGGTCGACGTCCGCACCGCCCTGGTCGACGCCGGTATCGACTACGACTCGGCCGAGGCCAACTTCCTCCCGAGCATGCAGGTCGAGCTGGACGTCGACGGCGCCCGCAAGATCCTGAAGCTGATCGACGCCCTGGAGGACAGCGACGACGTGCAGAACGTCTTCGCCAACTTCGACATCAGCGACGAGGTCGGTGCGCAGCTCGACGCCGAGTGATCGTTCTCACTCCCCGGCCCGGTGGTCCCCTGGACCGCCGGGCCGGTGTCGTCGGTCGGGTTGTCGGACCCGGACGGTAGCCTTCGCAGGTCGAGGACGAGAGGCGGGGCCGAAGTGCGGGTACTGGGTGTGGACCCGGGGCTGACCAGGTGCGGTATCGGCGTGGTGGACGGTGCGCCGGGCCGGCCGCTGCGGATGGTCGGGGTGGGCGTGGTGCGCACCCCCGCCGACGCGGAGATCGGGCCGCGGCTGCTGCTGGTCGAGCAGGGCATCGAGAGCTGGCTCGACGAGCACCGGCCCGACCTGGTCGCCGTCGAGCGGGTCTTCGCCCAGCACAACGTCCGCACCGTGATGGGCACCGCGCAGGCCAGCGCCGTCGCGATGCTCTGCGCCACCCGGCGCGGCATACCCGTCACCCTGCACACCCCCAGCGAGGTCAAGGCCGCCGTCACCGGCTCGGGCCGGGCCGACAAGGCCCAGGTCACCGCCATGGTGCAGCGCCTGCTGCGGCTCGACGCCCCGCCCAAGCCGGCCGACGCCGCCGACGCGCTGGCGCTGGCCATCTGCCACATCTGGCGCGGCGGCGCCACCGACCGGATCGCAGCCGCCCTCGCCAAGGCGGCGCCGCCCCGCCCGCCCGCCGTCCGCCCGTCCTCCGTCCGCGCCCCCCGAGGAGCCACCCGATGATCGCCTTCGTCCAGGGCCCGGTGGCCGCCATCAGCGGCGGGACCGTCGTCGTCGAGGTCGGTGGCGTCGGCATGGCCGTCCAGTGCACCCCCGCCACCACCGCGGGCCTGCGGCTCGGCGAACCCGCCCGGCTCGCGACCTCGCTGGTCGTCCGGGAGGACTCGCTCACCCTGTACGGCTTCGCCGACGACGACGAGCGGGCCGTCTTCGAGATCCTCCAGGCCGCGCCCGGTGTCGGACCGCGCCTGGCCCAGGCGATGCTCGGCGTGCACAGCCCCGACGAACTGCGTGCCGCCGTCGCCTCGGGCAACGAGAAGGCGCTGATCGCGGTGCCCGGCATCGGCAAGGCCAAGGCCGCCAAGCTGCTGCTGGAGTACAAGGACAAGCTCGGCGCCCCGCACGGCAGCGTCCCCGCCCAGAAGGCGATCGCCGCCGGGCCCGCGCCGTGGAGCGAGCAGCTGCACTCCGCGCTGGTCGGCCTCGGCTACGCGCCGCGCGAGGCGGACGAGGCGGTCACCGCCGTCACCCCGGAGGCGGAGGCGCAGTCCGTCACGGACGTCGGGGCCCTACTCCGGGCGGCGCTGCGCACCCTCAACCGCGCCCGCTGACAGCACCGCGCGATCTGACCATCTGTCACCTTGTCGACATTGGAGCCCGCACCGATGAGCCCGTACGACTCCGAACCGGCCGACCGGCTGGTGACGGCCGCCGCCGACGGCGAGGACCAGGCGGTCGAGGCGGCGCTGCGTCCCAAGCAGCTGGACGAGTTCATCGGCCAGGAGCGGGTGCGCGAGCAGCTCTCCCTGGTGCTCCAGGCCGCCCGCAAGCGCGGCACCGCGCCGGACCACGTGCTGCTCAGCGGACCGCCCGGGCTCGGCAAGACGACCCTCTCCATGATCATCGCGGCCGAGCTGGGCGCCCCGATCCGGATCACCTCGGGACCGGCCATCCAGCACGCGGGGGATCTCGCGGCGATCCTCTCCTCCCTCACCGAGGGCGAGGTGCTCTTCCTCGACGAGATCCACCGGATGTCCCGGCCGGCCGAGGAGATGCTCTACATGGCGATGGAGGACTTCCGGGTCGACGTGATCGTCGGCAAGGGCCCGGGCGCCACCGCCATTCCGCTGGAACTGCCGCCGTTCACCCTGGTCGGCGCCACCACCAGGGCCGGCCTGCTGCCGCCGCCGCTGCGCGACCGGTTCGGCTTCACCGGGCACATGGAGTTCTACGCGCCGGCCGAGCTCCAGCGGGTGGTGCACCGCTCGGCCGCCCTGCTGGACGTCGAGATCGACCCGGCCGGCGCCGCCGAGATCGCCGGCCGCTCCCGGGGCACCCCGCGGATCGCCAACCGGCTGCTGCGCCGGGTCCGCGACTACGCCCAGGTCCGGCACGACGGCGTGGTCACCCCGGAGATCGCCGCCCAGGCGCTGGCCGTCTACGAGGTGGACGCCCGCGGTCTGGACCGGCTGGACCGCGCGGTGCTGGACGCGCTGCTGCGGCTGTTCGGCGGAGGCCCGGTCGGTTTGTCGACACTGGCGGTCGCCGTGGGGGAGGAGGCCGAGACGGTCGAGGAGGTCGCCGAGCCGTTCCTGGTCCGGGAGGGCCTGCTCGCCCGCACTCCGCGCGGGCGGATCGCCACCCCCGCCGCCTGGCAGCACCTCGGGCTCACCCCGCCGGTCCAGACCACCCGGGGCACGGTGCCACCACAGGCGGAACTTTTCCCGGCCGACGAGGGCTGAACGGGTGAAGGGCGGCCGGCCGGCTCCGGCGCGGGGGCCCGAACGGGCCTGTGCGCAGGGGCCCGGGGGAGAAGTTCCGGGGAAACTGTGCAGGCGGAGGGTCGCCACTTTCGGTGGCAGGATGCGATGCTTGGCGTTGTCCGATCAGTTCGGGGTCGCCTAGACTCCGCCGGACCGCCCCTCTCACCTGACGGGCCGACCAATACCACACAGGCCGCCGGCCGGCGGCCCGTAAAGGACCCTGGCTGCAGTGAACCTCATCATCCTTCTCCTCCCGATCATCGCGATCGTGCTCATGTTCCGGTCGCAGAAGAAGCGCCAGCAGCAGATGCAGCAGATGCAGACGGCGCTGGAGCCCGGGGCGGGGGTGCGCACCATTGGCGGCCTGTATGCCCAGGTGAAGGCGATCAACGACGAGACCGTCGAGCTCGAGATCGCGCCCGGTGTGGTCTCCCACTTCACCAAGAGCGCGATCGCGGCCGTCCTGGACCCGCAGGAGTACGACGCGATCATCAACGGCCGCCCCGCCGATGACGAGCTGACCGAGCCGGAGGCCGAGGACGCCGACGCCGAGCCGGTCGAGGACAAGCCGCTGACGCTGACCAAGGACAGCGCCGCGAAGGGCGATGTCGAGGGCGGGGCTTCCGCGAGCAAGTAGTACGGTCCGGGCAACCGCCCGGCCGCGCGGCGCAGTGCCGCGAGCCCACAGGACCTCAGGGCCGCAGATCCGCCATGCCCCCGTCCCGCCGCGAGCCGGACGGGGGTCCGGTCGGGGAGGTGGCATGGACAGGGAGAAACGAGCAAGGTGGCAGCACCCAAGTCGCGCCCGCGCGACGGCTACCCAGGGCGGGCACTGGCCCTCATCCTGGTCGTCACCGTCGGACTGGTCGCCCTCATGTTCGGGACGGGCCACACCAAGCCCCGCCTCGGGATCGACCTCGCAGGCGGTACCAGCATCACGCTGACCGCGAAGTCGACCGACCCCAAGGCGATCAACAAGTCCAGCATGGACATCGCGACCGGGATCATCGAGCAGCGTGTCAACGGGATGGGCGTCTCCGAGGCGGAGGTCCAGACCCAGGGCGACGAGAACATCATCGTCAACATCCCCAAGGGCGGTGACAAGCAGAGCGCGGTCGACCAGGTCGGAACCACCGCGAAGCTGTTCTTCCGCCCCGTCCTCGCCCTCGCGCCGAGCGGCATCGCCGCCCCGGCACCGGCCCCGAGCGGGACCCCCTCGGCCGCCGGTACGGCATCGGCGGGTGCCACCACCGCCACGCCGAGCGCCACCAAGCAGGGCCGCGCGGCCAGTGAGGCCCTCGCGGCCGACGCCACCCCGTCCGCCACCACCGGCGGGAGTGCCGCCCCGAGCGCTCCCACCGACCCGGTCACGCCGGACCTCTCCAGCGCGATGACCCAGGGCACCGTGCCGCCGGCGCTGGCGGCCGACTTCGCCAAGCTCGACTGCACCAAGCCCGAGCAGCGCAAGAACTTCCAGACGGGTGACGACCAGCCGGCCATCGCCTGCACCCAGAAGGACGAGCAGGGCGTCTACTACAAGCTCGCCCTCGGCCCGGTCGCGGTGAAGGGCGCCGACGTCTCCAAGGCGCAGGCCACCATCGACACCCAGCAGGGTGCCGGCTGGCAGGTCCAGCTCCAGTTCAACGGCACCGGCACCGACGCCTTCACGGCGGTCACCGGCCAGCTCGCCACCCAGCCCAGCCCGACCAACCAGTTCGCCATCGTGCTGGACGGCCAGGTCGTCTCCCACCCGTACGTGCGCAACGCCATCCCCGGCGGCTCGGCCGTGATCTCCGGCAGCTTCAGCCAGCCGGAGGCGCAGAGCCTCGCCAACGTGCTGAGCTTCGGCGCCCTGCCGCTGGAGTTCACCACCAGCGACGTCACCACCGTCTCCCCGCAGCTCGGCGGCGACCAGCTGAAGGCCGGCCTGATCGCCGGCGCCATCGGCATGCTGCTGGTGATCGTGTACTCGCTGATGTACTACCGCGGCCTCGGCCTGGTCTCGATCGCCGGTCTGCTCGTCTCGGCGGCCCTGACCTACTCGATCATGAGCCTGCTCGGCGCGGGGATCGGCTTCGCGCTGAACCTGCCGGCCGTCTGCGGCGCGATCGTCGCGATCGGTATCACCGCGGACTCCTTCATCGTCTACTTCGAGCGCATCCGCGACGAGGTCCGCGAGGGCGCCCTGCTGCGCCCGGCGGTCCAGCGGGCCTGGCCGCGCGCCCGGCGCACCATCCTGGTGTCGGACTTCGTGTCCTTCCTCTGTGCCGCCGTGCTCTACCTGGTCTCGGTCGGCAAGGTGCAGGGCTTCGCCTTCACCCTGGGCCTGACCACCGCGCTCGACGTGGTGGTGATCTTCCTCTTCACCAAGCCGCTGATCACGCTGCTGGCCCGCCGCAAGTTCTTCGCGGACGGCCACCCGTGGTCCGGTCTGGACCCGAAGCGCCTTGGCGCCCGCCCGCCGCTGCGCAGCACCCGTCGCCGCAGCTCCTCCTCCTCTGCCGCCGTGAAGGAGGCCTGACACCGTGTCACGCTTCTCCAATCTGGGTCACCGGCTCTACCAGGGCGAGGTCAGCTTCGACTTCGTCGGGCGCCGCAAGCTCTGGTACAGCATCTCCGCTGTGATCGTCCTGGTCGCCGCGATCGGCCTGGCGATGGGTCTGCACCTGGGGATCGAGTTCAAGGGCGGCTCGGTCTACACCGTCAACAAGCCGGGGCTGACCGTCTCGCAGGCGCAGGACGCGGCGAACAAGATCGCCCACTCCAACGCGCTGGTCCAGTCGACGGACAACGGCAAGATCCGCATCCAGGTCAGCTCCGAGGACGAGGAGACGGTCTCCGCGGCGACCTTCACCGACCAGCTGTCCAAGGAGCTCGGCGTCCCGGTCGCCGAGATCGACACCCAGGTGATCGGCCCCAGCTGGGGTAAGCAGATCTCCCAGAAGGCCCTCACCGGCCTGATCATCTTCATGGTGCTGGTGACGGTCTACCTGGCGATCGCCTTCGAGTGGCGGATGGCGGTGGCGGCGCTGGTCGCCCTCATCCACGACCTCCTGATCACCATCGGCGTGTACGCCCTGGTGGGCTTCGAGGTCACCCCCGGTACGGTGATCGGCTTCCTGACCATCCTCGGGTACTCGCTCTACGACACGGTCGTCGTCTTCGACACCGTGAAGGAGAACACCAAGGGGCTCACCAAGCAGAACAAGCGCACCTACAGCGAGGCCGCCAACATGGGCCTCAACCAGACCCTGGTGCGCTCGCTCAACACCACCGTGGTCGCCCTGCTGCCGGTCGCCGCGCTGCTGTTCATCGGCGGCGGCTTCCTGGGCGCCGGCACCCTGAACGACATCTCGCTGGCGCTGTTCATCGGTCTCGCCGCCGGTGCCTACTCCTCGATCTGCGTCGCCACGCCGCTGCTGGCGCAGCTCAAGGAGGAGCAGCCGGAGATGAAGGCGCTCGCCAAGCGGGTCGCCCAGCGCCGCGCCGCGGACGCCAAGGCGGCCGCCGAGGGCGAGGGGACGCCGGCGGGGGAGGAGTTCGCCGACGGCGACCTGCCCGCGGGTATGGTCGGTCAGCGTGGCACGGCCGGTACCGTGCGTGCCAAGGGCCGTCCGTCCACCAAGCACTGAAGCCCGCCCGACCGTAAGGACTCTTGTGACCACCGCCGACATCGCCCTGACCGAGCTGCTGAACAGCCGGATCCGGGACGTCCCGGACTACCCGAAGCCGGGTGTGCTGTTCAAGGACATCGCGCCGCTGCTCGCCGACGCCGAGGCCTTCGGGGCCCTCACCCGGGCGCTGGCGGACCGGGCGACGGCCCTGGGCGCGACCAAGGTGGTGGGCCTGGAGGCGCGCGGCTTCGTGCTGGCGGCCCCGGCGGCCTTCGCGGCCGGGCTCGGCTTCGTGCCGATCCGCAAGAAGGGCAAGCTGCCCGGCGAGGTGTTCCAGCGCTCGTACGAGCTGGAGTACGGCTCGGCGACGCTGGAGGTGCAGTGCGACGCCTTCGCACCCGGTGAGCGGGTGCTGGTGGTGGACGACGTGCTGGCCACCGGCGGTACGATCGGCGCCTCGCTGGACCTGGTGAAGGAGGCCGGCGCCGAGCTGGTGGGCGTCGTGGTGCTGATGGAGCTGGGCTTCCTGGACGGCCGCGAGCGGCTCTCCGGGCACCTGAACGGGGCTCCGCTGGAGACGCTGGTCACGGTCTGAGGTCAGACGGAAGGGCGGCGGTCGGATCATCCGACCGCCGCCCTTCGCGTGTCCGGGCCCGGGCGGCTGAACACCGGAGCGCCCGGCTCGGTACCATGAAGATTCATCCCCTCCCGGTTGTGCGAGCCGTACGAGGGGCAGGCCCGGTGCCCCGAGGAGTGTCCTTGCCCGACGAGGTTGTGCCCACGGCCCCAGCGGCCGCCCCCGAAGACCGTCCCACGCCCTCGGGGGCCACCCCGGCACGCCCGGCGCCGACCTCCTCCCGCCCGGTGGCTCCGGCCACCCGCCCCTCCTCCTCCGGCGGTATGCGCGCCCGCCTGGCCCGCCTCGGCGGCCAGCGTTCCAGCGTGCTCAACCCGGTGCTGGAACCGCTGTTCCGCTCGATCCGGGCGAACGACCCCAAGGCCGACCCGGCCCTGCTGCGGGACATCGAGAAGGCCTACGCCGTCGCCGAGAAGTGGCACCGCGGGCAGAAGCGCAAGAGCGGCGACCCGTACATCACCCACCCGCTGGCCGTCGCGACCATCCTGGCCGAGCTGGGTATGGACGCCCCGACCCTGATGGCCGGGCTGCTGCACGACACCGTCGAGGACACCGACTACGGCCTGGAGACCCTCCGCAAGGACTTCGGCGACTCGGTGGCCCTGCTGGTGGACGGCGTCACCAAGCTGGACCGGGTCAAGTTCGGCGAGGCCGCGCAGGCCGAGACCGTCCGCAAGATGGTCGTCGCGATGGCCAAGGACCCGCGGGTCCTGGTGATCAAGCTGGCCGACCGCCTGCACAACATGCGCACCATGCGCTACCTCAAGCGGGAGAAGCAGGAGAAGAAGGCCCGCGAGACGCTGGAGATCTACGCCCCGCTGGCACACCGGCTGGGCATGAACACCATCAAGTGGGAGCTGGAGGACCTCGCCTTCGCGATCCTCTACCCCAAGATGTACGACGAGATCGTCCGCCTGGTCGCCGAGCGCGCGCCCAAGCGCGACGAGTACCTGGCGACCGTCATCGACCAGGTCCAGGGCGATCTGCGCGGGGCCCGGATCACCGCCTCGGTCACCGGCCGGCCGAAGCACTACTACTCGGTCTACCAGAAGATGATCGTCCGGGGCCGGGACTTCGCCGAGATCTACGACCTGGTGGGCATCCGGGTCCTGGTCGACACCGTCCGCGACTGCTACGCGGCGCTGGGCACCATCCACGCGCGGTGGAACCCGGTGCCGGGGCGGTTCAAGGACTACATCGCGATGCCCAAGTTCAACATGTACCAGTCGCTGCACACCACGGTGATCGGTCCTGGCGGCAAGCCCGTCGAGCTGCAGATCCGCACCTTCGACATGCACCGCCGGGCCGAGTACGGCATCGCCGCGCACTGGAAGTACAAGCAGCGCGCGGTGGCCGGCGCCTCCAAGGTCCGCACCGACACCCCGGCCCAGACCCGCAAGGACGACAAGGCCGGCGCCGTCAACGAGATGGCCTGGCTGCGGCAGCTGCTGGACTGGCAGAAGGAGACCGAGGACCCGAGCGAGTTCCTGGAGTCGCTGCGCTTCGACCTCTCCAACAACGAGGTCTTCGTCTTCACGCCCAAGGGCGACGTCATAGCCCTGCCGGCCGGTGCCACCCCGGTGGACTTCGCCTTCGCCGTCCACACCGAGGTCGGCTACCGCTGCATCGGGGCACGGGTCAACGGGCGGCTGGTGCCGCTGGAGTCGACCCTGGAGAACGGCGACAGCGTCGAGGTGTTCACCTCCAAGGCGGAGAACGCCGGCCCCTCCCGGGACTGGCTGGGCTTCGTCAAGTCGCCGCGGGCCCGCAACAAGATCCGCGCCTGGTTCTCCAAGGAGCGCCGCGAGGAGGCGATCGAGCACGGCAAGGACGCGATCGCCCGGGCGATGCGCAAGCAGGGCCTGCCGATCCAGCGGATCCTGACCGGCGACTCGCTGGTCACCCTGGCCCACGAGATGCGCTACCCCGACATCTCCTCGCTGTACGCCGCGATCGGCGAGGGCCACGTCACCGCGCAGAACATCGTGCAGAAGCTGGTGCAGGCGCTCGGCGGGGAGGAGGGCGCCACCGAGGACCTCGCGGAGACCGCCACCCCGACGCACGACACCCGCCGGGCGGTGCGCCGCCGGGCCAAGGGCGATCCGGGTGTCATCGTCAAGGGCGTCGAGGACGTCTGGGTCAAGCTCTCCCGCTGCTGCACCCCCGTCCCGGGCGACCCGATCGTGGGCTTCGTGACCCGCGGCAACGGCGTCTCGGTGCACCGCGCCGACTGCGTCAACGTGGAGGCGCTCAGCCAGCAGCCCGAGCGGATGATAGAGGTCGAGTGGGCGGCCACCCAGTCCTCGGTCTTCCTGGTGGCCATCCAGGTCGAGGCGCTGGACCGGTCCCGGCTCCTCTCGGACGTCACCCGGGTCCTGTCCGACCAGCACGTCAACATCCTGTCGGCGGCGGTGCAGACCTCCCGCGACCGGGTGGCGATGAGCCGCTTCACCTTCGAGATGGGCGACCCGAAGCACCTCGGCCACGTCCTCAAGGCGGTCCGCGGCGTCGAGGGCGTGTACGACGTCTACCGCGTCACCTCGGCCCGCAAGTAGGGCCGGGGCAACGGAAAGGCCCCCGGGACTCCTTGGGTTCTAACGGTCCTCGCAACACCCGCGATCTGTGGGAGTTGCGAGGGCCGTGGCTGTTGGACGCGATGATCTTTCGGGTTTGAGGGAGCG
>NZ_JBIVRD010000009.1:0-4843 GCF_044755565.1 Kitasatospora sp. NPDC092286
TGACGTCGGACTCGCCCTGGTCACCAACCAATAGCGAACAGACAGGCGATAACCCGAACGCCACAGAAGATGATCAATGGAGGTCAAACGACAAGCTAACCGTACGAGACCGGCGAGTGCATCTCCCAGAGCAGCAGCTCGGCGCCGGTCTCCCCGGCCGTCGGGTCCGCGAAGGCGCCGCCGGTGATCCGGACGCTGTCGCCGGGCACCATCGACCGGCCGCCGCCCTGCGGGCCCGGCACGGTGCGGTAGCCGAGCGAACCGGCCGTCAGATGGGCGTACCGCCATGCGGCGGCCGGGAGTTCGGGCAGCGGCTGCCAGGGCCCCGCGGTGGCCAGCCAGAGCGCGGCGTCGGAACGGCGCAGCGGCAGGGCGTCCGTCCCGGCGTCCCGTTCGAGGCCGGAGGCGAGCAGCGTCAACCCGCCGTCCGCCGGTTCCACCCGGCGTAGCCCGTACACCGGGGGCGCGTCGAAGACGTCCGGCTGGAGCCACATCTGGATGAAGCGGACCGGCCCCCGGGCGCCGCCGACGTTGCGTTCGGTGTGGGTGACACCGGAGCCCGCGCTCAGGTGCTGGATCATGCCGGGGCGGACCACCCCGCTGTGACCGCGGGAGTCCCGGTGGGCGAGCGCGCCCTCCAGCACCCAGGTGAGGATCTCGGTGTCCCGGTGCTTGTGCTCGTCGAAACCCGCGCCGGGGGCGAGCAGTTCCTCGTTGCAGGCCAGCAGCGCGCCGAAGTGGGTGTTCTTCGGGTCGTAGTGGCCCGAGAAGGAGAACGCGTGTCTGGTCTCGATGCCCTCGGCCGGGATCGAGAGGTGGCGCTCGGCGGTGCGGCGCAGGTCGGCGCGGGGGCGGGCGGGGGCGTCGGTCACGGCCTCCACGGTAGCGGGTGTGACGGCCGCCACCGTGGCCCTCCGGCGGGGGGCGTGCACGAGCAGCCACTCCGGTGAGGCAGTCTTGTCCTTGTGCCAGCCGCTTCCGCGAACTCCAAGAGCGATCCGAACGCCAAGCCCGACAAGAACGGGAAGAGCCCGACGTCCGGGGCCGGCCGGGACCGGCCCGGCCGGGCGGCGCCGCGCCTGACCGTACAGGAACGCAGACTCGCCGCCGAGCGCGCCGAGCGCCGGGTCGCGACGCTGAAGCGGCTGGAGAAATCCTCGGGCAAGCTGGCCACGGCCGCGATCGCGCGGATGGACGACCAGCTCGGCTGGTACCGGCGGATGCCGCCGGAGCACCGCTCCTGGATCGGCCTGGTCGCCCAGGCCGGGATCGCCGCCTTCACCGAGTGGTACCGCCACCCCGACGCCCCGCAGGCCATCTCCACCGACGTCTTCGGCACCGCACCGCGCGAGTTGACGAGGGCGATCACGCTGCGCCAGACCGTGGAGCTGATCCGCACCACGATCGAGGTGATGGAGGAGGCCATCGAGGAGGTGGCCGCCCCCGGTGACGAGGCGGACATGCGCGAGTCCGTCCTGGTGTACGCCCGGGAGATCGCCTTCGCCACCGCCCAGGTCTACGCCCAGGCGGCCGAGGCGCGCGGCGCCTGGGACGCCCGGCTGGAGGCACTGGTCGTCAACTCGCTGCTCTCCGGTGACGCCGACGAGGGAGTCCTCTCCCGGGCCGCCGCGCTCGGCTGGGGCCAGCCGAGCCAGGTCCGGGTGGTGATGGGCAGCGCCCCGGACGGGGACAGCGAGCTGGTGGTCGAGGCGATCCGCCGGGCCGCCCGGTACGCCAAGCTGCATGTGCTGACCGGGGTGCTGGGCAAGCGCCTGGTGGTGGTGGTCGGCGGCGACAAGGAGCCGGTGCACGCGGCCAGGGCGCTGATCGGCCAGTTCGCGGCGGGCCCGGTGGTGGTCGGCCCGACCGTGCCCGACCTGCTGTCGGCGACCCGCTCGGCCCACGCCGCCGCCGCCGGCCTGCGGGCCTGCGCCGCCTGGCCGGACGCCCCGCGCCCGGTGCTGGCCGACGACCTGCTGCCCGAACGCGCGCTCGCCGGAGACCAGGCGGCCCGCCGCCAGCTGGTGGAGGAGATCTACACACCGCTGGACGAGGCGGGCTCGGCACTCCTGGAGACCCTGAGTGTCTACCTGGAGCAGGCCTCCTCTTTGGAGGGTGCCGCCCGGATGCTCTTCGTCCATCCCAACACGGTGCGCTACCGGCTGCGACGTGTGACAGACGTCACGGGCTACGCTCCCTCCGACGTACGTTCGGCGTTCACGCTGCGCATCGCACTGGCGCTGGGACGACTCGCCGCGGCTGGAGAGCACAATTGACCGCGATGTAGGGAACTGACAATCCCGGATGCTTTTCTTCGTTACCGTCGCCTACCCGCCCCCGGGCGCCTGGCGAGAGAGGGTTGAACCGTGCTCGTAATCGTCGCCCCTGGACAGGGTGCCCAGTCCCCCGGTTTCCTCAGCCCCTGGCTGGAGGTCGACGGTGTCGCCGACCGCCTGCGCGGCTGGTCGGAGGTCGCCGGGCTCGACCTGGTGCACGCCGGAACCGAGGCGTCCGCCGAGGAAATCAAGGACACCGCCGTCGCCCAGCCGCTGCTGGTCGCGGCCGGCCTGGTGACCGCCCGCGCACTGTTCCCGGACGAGGACAGCGCCCGGACGCTGGTCGGCGCCGTGGCCGGCCACAGCGTCGGTGAGATCACCGCCGCCGCCGGTGCCGGGGTGCTCACCGCGCACGACGCGCTCACCTTCGTCCGTGAGCGCAGCCTGGCGATGGCCGAGGCCGCCGCGGCCACCGAGACCGGCATGATCGCCGTCCTCGGCGGCGAGCCGGAGGCCGTCGCGGCCAAGCTCGCCGAGCACGGCCTGACCCCGGCCAACAACAACGGCGGCGGCCAGATCGTCGCCGCCGGCACGCTGGCCCAGCTGGAGGCCCTGAAGGCCGACCCGCCGGCCGGTGCCCGGCTGATCGCGCTCAAGGTCGCCGGCGCGTTCCACACCGAGCACATGGCGCCGGGCGTCGAGCGCCTGGCGAAGCTGGCCCCGACCCTGTCGGTCGCCGACCCGAAGGTCACCTACCTCTCCAACCGGGACGGCGCGGTCGTGTCGTCCGGTACCGACGTGCTGGACCGCCTGGTGTCGCAGGTCTCCAACCCGGTCCGCTGGGACCTGTGCATGGAGACCCTGCGGGAGCTGGGCGCGACCGCCGTCATCGAGCTCGCCCCGGCGGGCACCCTCACCGGACTGGTCAAGCGCAACCTCAAGGGTGTGGCGACGCTTGCCCTGAAGACGCCCGCCGACCTCGACAAGGCCCGTGAGCTGGTCGCGGAGCACGGCGGTCAGGACCAGGAGAACGAGGCATGAGAAGCGCCCCTCAGATCCGCCCGGCCATCGGCGCGCAGTACTCGCGCATCCTCGGTGTCGGCGGCTACCGCCCGGTCCGGGTGATCCCGAACGCCGAGGTGCTGAACTGGATCGACTCCTCGGACGAGTGGATCCGCACCCGGAGCGGGATCGCCGAGCGCCGCTGGGCCGGTCCGGACGAGAGCGTCGCCGAGATGTCGGTGCAGGCCTCCGGCAAGGCGATCGCCCAGGCCGGACTCACCCCGGACCAGATCGGCGGCGTGATCGTCGCGACGGTCTCGCACCTCAAGCAGACCCCCGCGATCGCCACCGAGATCGCCGAGCGGCTCGGCTGCGGCACCGCCCCGGCCTTCGACATCTCGGCCGCCTGCGCCGGCTTCGGCTACGGCCTGAGCCTGGCCGACGGCATGATCCGCGGCGGCAGCGCCGAGTACGTCCTGGTGATCGGCGTCGAGCGGCTCAGCGACCTGACCGACCAGTCGGACCGCTCGACCGCGTTCATCTTCGGTGACGGCGCGGGCGCGGCGGTCGTCGGCCCGTCCGACACTCCCGGCATCGGCAAGGTCATCTGGGGCTCGGACGGCTCCCAGAAGGACGTCATCACGCAGACCCAGGCCTGGGACACCGCCTTCGCCAAGGAGGACGCCGTCAACGGCGCGGGCCCGGAGACCAAGTGGCCGGCCCTGCGGATGGAGGGTCAGACGGTCTTCCGCTGGGCGGTCTGGGAGATGGCCAAGGTGGCCCAGCAGGCGCTGGACGCCGCCGGGATCACCGCCGACCAGCTCGGCGCGTTCATTCCGCACCAGGCCAACATGCGCATCACGGACGCCATGATCAAGGCGCTGAAGCTGCCCGACACGGTGCCGGTCGCCCGCGACATCACCGAGACCGGCAACACCTCCGCGGCCTCCATCCCGCTGGCGATGGAGCGCATGCTGGAGAGCGGCGAAGCCTCCAGCGGCGACCTCGCACTGATCATCGGGTTCGGGGCGGGTCTGGTCTACGCCGCGGCAGTCGTTACGCTCCCCTAGGCGCGTTTCGCCCCACTTATCCCGCAAGCCTGCGTCCGTCCGCCGGGCGGCCGCATTCAACACCGAAGAGGAGCAGCCAGTATGGCTACCAAGGACGAGGTCCTGGAAGGTCTCGCTGAGATCGTCAACGAGATCGCCGGCATCCCGACCGAGGACGTCGAGCTCGACAAGTCCTTCACCGATGACCTGGACGTCGACTCGCTGTCCATGGTCGAGGTCGTCGTGGCCGCCGAGGAGCGCTTCGACGTGAAGATCCCGGACGACGAGGTCAAGAACCTGAAGACCGTCGGCGACGCGGTGGACTACATCCTCACCAACGCCGACGCCTGAGCGATCGACGCGTTCGATTCACTCGACGACGTCTGACCGTCGGCCGGCTCCCAGAGCCGGCCGACACTCCGGCCCGGGCGCCCGGTTGGGCGCCCCCGCCGGGTGCCCCCCCCCCGCGCGCCGCCCAACGCCGCCCAAACGGGAGAGACGAAGATACAGTGACCG
>NZ_JBIVRD010000009.1:4853-165940 GCF_044755565.1 Kitasatospora sp. NPDC092286
CACCCCGGGGGCGCGGGTGTACAAAAACCCACACCCCCCCCCCCCCGGGGTGCGGTCGGCGGGCTTTTTCCCCGGGGCGGGGGGGGGCGGGGGGCGGGCCCCCCCCCCCCCCCCGACTCTCCGGCCGGGACGCCCTGTTGGGCGCCCCGGCCGGGTCCCACCCCCCGGCGCGCCGCCGAACGCCGCACAAACGTGAGAGAAGAAGATCCAGTGACCGCTGAAAACCGTACCGTGGTAGTCACGGGTATCGGCGCCTTCACGCCGCTGGGCGGCGACGCCGCCACCACCTGGGAGAACCTGGTCGCCGGGCGTTCCGGAGTGGCGGTTCTGACCGAGGAGTGGGCTGCCGACCTGCCCGTCCGGATCGCCGCGCGCACCGCCGTCGAACCGGGCGAGATCCTGCCCCGTCCGCTGGCCCGCCGGCTGGACCGCTCGGCGCAGTTCGCGCTGATCGCCGCCCGTGAGGCGTGGGCCGACGCCGGCTACGAGACCCCGGCCACCGACGACTCCTCCAAGCTCACCCCCGAGCGTCTGGGCGCCGTGATCGCCTCCGGCATCGGCGGCGTCACCACCCTGCTCGACCAGTACGACGTGCTGAAGGAGAAGGGCTCCCGCAAGGTCTCCCCGCACACCGTCCCGATGCTGATGCCCAACTCCCCGGCGGCCAACGTCGGTCTGGAGGTCGGCGCCCGCGCGGGTGTGCACACCCCCGTCTCCGCCTGTGCCTCCGGCGCCGAGGCGATCGGCTACGCGATCGAGATGATCCGTTCCGGCCGCGCCGACGTCGTGGTGGCCGGCGGTACCGAGGCCGCGATCCACCCGCTGCCGATCGCCGCGTTCGCCAACATGATGGCGATGTCCAAGAACAACGACGAGCCGCAGCGCGCCTCCCGCCCGTACGACAAGGGCCGGGACGGCTTCGTGCTCGGCGAGGGCGCGGGCGTGGTCGTGCTGGAGTCGATCGAGCACGCCGAGGCGCGCGGCGCCCGGATCTACTGCGAGGCCGTGGGCCAGGGCCTGTCCTCGGACGCCCACCACATCGCCCAGCCCGAGCCCACCGGTGCCGGCGTGGCCCGCGCGCTCGCCGACCTGTTCGACCGCAACCAGCTGGACAAGGCCGAGATCGTGCACGTGAACGCGCACGCCACCTCGACCCCGCAAGGTGACACGGCCGAGCTGAAGGCGCTGCGCAAGGAGCTCGGCGAGCACCTCGACCACATCGCCGTCTCGGCCACCAAGTCGATGACCGGTCACCTGCTGGGCGGCGCCGGCGGTATCGAGACCGTCGCCACCGTGCTGGCCCTGTACAACCGGATCGCCCCGCCGACCATCAACGTCGAGGAGCTGGACGACGACGTGGACGCGGACATCGTGCGCGACGAGGCCCGCCGGCTGCCCGAGGGGCGGATCGCGGCGCTGAACAACTCGTTCGGCTTCGGCGGCCACAACGTGGTGCTGGCCTTCCGCACCGTCTGAGGCCCTCGGGGCGGGCCCGGCCTTCCGTGACGGAGGTCCGGCCCGGCCCACACGAAGGGGTCCGGCGCTCATCGCGAGCGCCGGACCCCTTTCGCGTCCGCCGGTCCGCTCGGGCCCGACCGGACCGGTCGCTCAGACCACCTGGTGCAGCCAGCGCACCGGGGCGCCCTCGCCGGCGTACCGGAAGGGCTCCAACTCGTCGTCCCAGGGCTTGCCGAGCAGCCGGGAGATCTCGGCCTCCAGGTCGGCGCCCTCGCTGCGGGCGCGGAGCAGCACGGCGCGGAGCCTGTCCTCGGGGATCAGGATGTCGCCGTGGATGCCCGTGACGGCGTGGAAGATGCCGAGCGTGGGCGTGCTGCTGTACCGCTCGCCCTCCGCCGTGGCGCAGGGCTCGCTGGTCACCTCGTACCGCATCAGCTGCCAGCCGCGCAGCGCGGAGGCGAGCTTCGAGGCCGTGCCGGGCTCCCCCTTCCAGGAGAGTTCGGCACGCCAGTGTCCGGGCGAGGCCGGCTGGCGGATCCAGTCCAGGCTCACCCGCACACCAAGCACCCCCGCTACGGCCCACTCGACGTGCGGGCACAGCGCGCGGGGCGCGGAGTGGATGTACAGGACTCCACGTGTCGTCACCGGGACCTCCAGGCTGTGGACGAGGGTCGCCTTCCCCAGCTGCCTCGTGCCTGCAGTTGATCCACAGTTACCCACGCTAGCCGACATTAAGCCACTAATTTGAGCAAAACGGACAGGCTTTCGCTCAATGCTAGTCGAATCCTCAACGAGGTCCACCCCCCGGTCGGATCTCTCCCCCGAACGGCCCCATCGCCAGGCGGGACCACCGTACCGCGCCGCCCTGCACGATGGATGACGCACTTTCGGATCCGACCGGAATGCGGTAGTGCGGCCCGACTCTCTGCGCCCGGTGCGCAAACCGCCCCGCGCCCGGGTGGGCGGCGGGGCGGTCGCGGTCGTGATCCGGCGTCAGCCGTCCAGGCGGACCAGCATCTTGCCGGTGTTGGCGCCGCGCAGCAGGTCGAGGAAGGCGTCGACCGCACTGTCGATGCCCTGGGTCACCGTCTCGCGGTACTTCAGCTCACCCGAGCGCACCCACGCGGAGACCTCCTCGACGAACTTCGGCTGAAGGTCGTAGTGGTCACCCACGAGCAACCCCTCCATGCGGAAGCGCTTGGCGATGATCTGCGCGAGGTTGCGGGGGGCCGGGGTCGGCTCAGTGGCGTTGTACTGCGAGATCATGCCGCACACCGCGATGCGCCCGTGCAGGTTGATCGAGTCGATCGCCGCTTCGAGGTGCTCGCCGCCCACATTGTCGAAGTACACGTCGATGCCGTCGGGAGCCGCCGCCTGAAGCTGCTCGGCGACCGGACCGTTCTTGTAGTTGAACGCGGCATCGAATCCGTACTCCTCCACGAGGAGCTTGACCTTCTCGTCCGAGCCGGCGGAGCCGATCACCCGCGCCGCACCCTTCAGCCTGGCGATCTGGCCGACGATGCCACCCACGGCGCCGGCGGCGCCGGACACGAACACCGCGTCGCCGGCCTTGATCTCCGCAATCCGCGTCAGACCCGCGTAGGCGGTCAGACCCGGCATGCCCAGCACACCCAGGTAGGTGGAGAGCGGCGCGGCGTTCGGGTCCACCTTGACCGACGCCCCGGCCTCGAACGTCGCGTACTCGCGCCAACCGAAAGAGTGCAGGACATGGTCACCCTCGGCGAAACCCTCCGCCCGCGAGGCGACGACCTGGCCGACCGCGCCACCCAGCATCGGCTTGTCCAGTTCGTACGGTTCCGCGTACGACTTGCGCGACGACATCCGGCCGCGCATGTAGGGGTCGACCGAGAGATAGGCGTTACGGACCAGGATCTCGCCCGGGCCGGGGGCCCGGACCGGCACCTCGACCAGCGCGAAGTCCGTCGGGACCGGCCAGCCCTCCGGGCGGGCGGTGAGGTGCCATTCACGGGCGGTGGCGGGCGCTGCCTGCTCTGCCATCAGGTGTGCTCCTTGAGGTTCCGGGTGATCCCCGGGCGATTACCGCTCGACCTGAAAGGTTGAGCGACTGAAGTAACGATGGACATGAAAGGTTCATGTTGTCAACTGTTCCGGTAGACTGTCCCCCATGGACACCCAGCAGGCCGGGACCGCCATGCCGCAGCCCGACGAGATCACCCGTGAGGTCGTCGACCTGATGGCCAATCTGGTCGCGCTCTTCCACCGCGAGTACGAGGAGGCCGCCGCCGCCCGCTCGCTCACCGGCGCGCAGGCCAAGGTCCTCGCCCTGCTGCGGCGCGGTCCGATGCCGATGCGCCACATCGCGCAGACGCTCAGCTGCGAGCCGTCCAACATCACCGGCATCGTCGACCGCCTGGAGTCGCGCGGCTTCGTGACCCGGGAGGCCGACCGGCAGGACCGCCGGGTCAAGCTGGTCGCCGCCACCGACACCGGCGCGGCCGCCTCCGAGGAACTGCGCGAGTCGCTGAACTTCGCCCGCGAACCGCTCGCCGCCCTCGGTGCGGACGAGCGGACCGTCCTGCGCGACCTGCTCCGCCGGATGCTCGCGGGGGCCTCCGGCCCGGGGGCGTGAGAAGCATCACAGCCCCTACGGCGGATCCGGCCGAATTGGCCGCCTGTCGGATGTAACCGAACACTTCGCCGAAACGTCTAATGTTCGAGACTTTGGCACCGGTCTGCCCGGAGGGCGGCAGGCGGCGCGGGAAGCCGAGACGAGAAGACGGAAGACGGGGGCCGGAACCGATGAGCAGCAGCCCGCGAAGGCGGCGCATCGTACGGACCGCCGTGGGCCTCGCGGCCGTACTGGTGCTGTCCGTGGCGGGCGCCGGTGCCTGGTTCTACCACCGGCTGGACAGCAACATCAGCACCTTCGACGCGGGCGGCGTCGCCACCGAGCGGCCGCCGGCCCCCGTCCCGGTCACACCGGGCGCCTCGGTGCCGGTCAACATCCTGCTGCTCGGCTCGGACACCCGGGACGACGGCAACGCCGACCTCGGCGGCGGCGAGGAGGGCGTCGGCCACTCCGACACCGCGATCCTGCTGCACATATACGCCGACCACAAGCACGCCGTCGGCGTCTCCATACCCCGGGACACCCTGGTGACCATCCCGTCCTGCAAGCTGCAGAGCGGCAGGTGGACGGAGCCGAAGACGAACCAGATGTTCAACTCGGCGTTCACCATAGGCGAGTTCCCCCAGGGGAACCCGGCCTGTACGCAGAACACCGTCGAGGCGCTGACCGGCCTGCGGATCGACCACACCATCGTGGTCGACTTCAAGGGCGTCGCCGCGATGACGGAGGCGATCAACGGTGTGGACGTCTGCGTCCCCAACGACGTGAACTCGCACAACATCAAGCTCAAGAAGGGCATGCAGAAGATCTCCGGGCAGCCCGCGGTGGACTACCTGCGGGCCCGGTACGGCTTCGGCGACAACTCCGACATCGGGCGGATGAAGCGCCAGCAGGCCTTCCTCTCCTCGATGATCAAGAAGATCCAGGGCCTCGGCTTCTCCCTGCCGACCCTGCTCCCGCTGGCCGACGCGGCCACCCGCTCGCTCACCGTGGACGAGAGCCTGGGCACCGCGATGAAGCTGGTGGACTTCGCCCAGTCGCTGCAGAACATCAAGCTCGCCGACATCACCTTCGTCACCACCCCCTGGCGCTTCGCCGGCGACCGGGTCGCCCTGGTCCACCCCGATGTGGACACGCTCTGGCGGCTGCTGCGCGAGGACCGCACGCTGGACGGGCAGAGCACCGGCCAGGTGAACGGCGCCCCGACCGCCTCCGCGTCCCCGTCCGCCTCCGCCGCGGCCACCGCCACGCCCACCCCGCTGGCGCCCGAGCAGGCGGCCGTACCGGTCCTGGTGGTCAACGGTGTCGGCACTCCCGGGCTGGCCGGGAAGGGCGCCGAGGCGATCCGCGCCAAGGGCTTCCAGAACGTCACCCTGGACGCCCCCAAGGGCGGCCGGCTGAACACCGAGATCGCGTACGACCCCGCGCTGAAGGCCGCCGCCGAGCAGCTGACGCCGCTCTTCCCGCAGGCGCGGCTGGTCGAGGAGCCGGGCTCCGGGGGGATCACCGTGACCCTGGGCCGCGACTACCACCCGACGGCCGCCGCCGGTGCCCCCGACGGTGCCCCGGGTGGCGCGACTCCCGCCGCCTCCGCACCGGGCGGTACGCCGGGCGGTGTCCCCAGCGGCATCGCCGAGAACTCGCGCAGCGCCGACACCGACCCCTGCGCCGACCTGACCTTCGGCTGAGGCCGCGGGACCGGCGCGGGAGCCCGGGCGGGACCGGGCGCGGCTACCGCGGGTCCGGCAGGCCGGTGATCACGGCGGTCAGCCGGGTACCCGCCGGGAAGGCGCCGGCGGCGGCGAGGTCGTACAGGGCGGCCAGGAGCTTGGCGACGTAGCGGCGTTCCAGGGCGATGCCGTGGCGCCGCTCGAAGCCGTCGGCGAAGGCCTCCAGCGCGGCCGGCACCCGGCCGTAGCCGCCGCCGTGGTGGCCGTGGTCGATCCACCAGTTGCCGAACTCGCGTCCGTACGCGGCCCGGTGCAGCCGGGCGACCTCGCCCTCCAGATAGCCGGCGCCACCGCGCAGCACCGCCACGCCCAGCGCCCGGGCGCCCGCCGGCAGGCCGGCCGCGATCCCGGCGAGGGTGCCACCGGTCCCCACCGGGCAGCAGACCACGTCCCGCGCACCGAGACCGGGCAGCTCGGCGGGGACGGCCGCCGCACCGATCGCGGCCAGCGGGTTCGAGCCGCCCTCCGGCAGCACCAGGCAGGGGCCCCACCGCCGCCGCAGCTCCGCCTCGACCGCCGGGTCCGTCCCGCAGCGGCCCGCCGTCTCCCGGTACACGGCCCGGGAGAGGAAGGACAGCTCCATGCCGGCCGCCTCGGCCGCCCGCAGCGACCAGTTGCGCGGCGCCCCGGCCAGTTCCTCGCCCCGGACCAGTCCGACGCTCTCCAGGCCCAGCGCCGCCGCGGCCACCGCGACCGCGCGCAGATGGGTGGAGTAGGCCCCGCCGAAGGTCAGCAGCCGGGTGTGCCCCTGCTCGACCGCCGCCGCCAGGTTCGGCCCGAGCTTGCGCCACTTGTTGCCCGGCACCGTGGGGTGCAGCAGGTCGTCCCGCTTGAGCCGCAGCTCCACCCCGGCCCGCGCCAGCGCCTCGTCGGTACAGTCCACCAGCGGGGTCGGCAGCAGCGCGGGTTCGAGCATCGGGCCAGGATACGGAAGGGCGCGCGAACGGCGGGCGGCGCTGCGAAAGGAGTTCCCCGCCGGGGGGGGCGTCGGCGTTCCTGCCCCCGCCCGTTCCCATGGCGTTCCCATCCGGGTGAATCTCGGCGTGGCGGGCCCCGGAACGAGCCGTCCTGCTCTACAGTCAGATCCAGAGAGTGGCATGTTTCTGCAGGTCAGCCACACCATTTGTCAGATGATCTGTTACATCTGATAGTGGGGCGGGTGGGACTCGAACCCACGACCAAGGGATTATGAGTCCTCCGAAGAACTCACCTGGTCTTCACTGCCTTGCTCTGTCTTTCCCCGTATCCCCAGGTCAGAGGCCGTTTCCGGCTCTCACCCTTCGTTGGCGTTCACTAGCTTTCACGGCCTTTCACCAACGCCACGTCCGCTGAATGTCCGCTAAAACCGAGGCCCTGCGGGTTCCTCCGAGGCTGCCGACGCTGGCCTGCGGCGATGCGCTGCCTCGAAACAGCCGACAAGAGACTCCCCAACCGAAGCTCGACGCCTCCGCCGGCCAGACCGCACCCTCACTCCTCGTCGCCGTCCTCGTCGTCCAGGTAGTTGGCGCCCTCCGGGTCGTGTCGATCAACGTAGCAGCACGACCTGTCCGAGGTTCACATCACGCCCTGTACGGCGCACAGGAGCCCGAGTCCGGTGGCCAGGGCTCCGAGGATCAGGCGCAGGGTCCGTTCGGGCAGGCAGGAGCTAGTGCGGCGCGTTGATCCACTGGATCACCGCTTCCGTTGATCTCTGAGGCTGGCATGCATGCCGGCCAAGAGTGTGTGGCTCGAAGTCGGGCGAATGCCGGGGTGACAACCGGACTGATGTGCGGCGTCGTGTCACTCGGACGGGTGGGCGCGCGGCTCTCCCGCTGGGCGGTCGTTGCCTGCCGGTATGAGGGCGGATAGATCTTGCGTCGGGTGGCCTGTTCCGCCCCTGTAGCGAAAGGACGGTCTGATGGCAGGTCAGTTGGAAACGCGGTACGGCAAGGTCTTCGACGCCATCGACACGGACAGCAACGGAACCGTGGAGTGGGCCGACTACCAACGCCTGGTCGAGCGCGTCACGAAGGCGTACAGCCTTGAGGCGGACAACGACAAGGTGACGCAGCTGGAGCAGGCGTACCAGGGCTTCTGGACTCAGCTGCAGCACCACGGCGGTGGCGGCGACCGCATGACCAAGGAACAGTTCGTCAAGGCCCTGGGCGAGGCGGTCGGCAGCCCCGCTTTCACCGATATGGCGGTCAGCGGCATCGCGGGAGCCCTGTTCCACATCGCGAACACCGACGGCAACGACCAGCTGGGCGAGGACGAGCTGAAGCGTCTCGTCCTGGCCGTCACCAACCGCGATTCCTACACCGGCAGCACGACTTTGGGCGCTGCCCTTCGGGAAGGCAAGGGTGCGTCCGGCGTGGTCGACAGCCGCGCGGTGGCCGTCAGTGCCGGCCGCTTCCTCAAGAGCCAGCAGGTTCCGGAGATCACTGTCGGCGGCCTCATCCTCGGCGTGTACAAGTAGCTGTCCGGCTGATCATGTGAGCCGGGGCGGCATGTGTGGCCGTCTCAGGTCGAGGCAGCCTTCCACCGTCCTGGCGTGCTCCGAACCAGCCCAGCACGGCCTTGAGCTGGCTGACTGATTGCTCCAACCAGTACCACCGACGACGGCGGCCCCCACTTCGAACAACGAAGTGGGGGCCGCCTGTTACTGTCACGGGACGTCAACAAACCGATCTTGTGTTGCGACGATCGCTGGAAACCGCCCGGCGGGCGGGGGTCAGCGCGAGGCGTCGTCGTCGGGGTGGTCCCAGGGTCCAGGCAGGCACTCCTTCCCGCCTGCGGTCAGCACGGTGTCGAGGACGGTCCACAGGACGTGCACCGGGTGGTCGACCGGAAGGCTGGCTGCGGCTTCGCTGAGAGTGGCGTGGATCTCGTCGGTTCCCCAACCTTCGAGGCCGGGGGCGCCGGGGTGGCGCAGCTCGTGCTGGACGACGGCCAGGTGCTGGTCGTACGCCTCGTGCACGGCCGAGGCGCTCCAGGGTGCGGTCTGGAGGTCGTCGCAGACGCATGTCCCGGTAAACAGGCCGGGGCCGGACTGCTCCATCACCAGGCGGTGGCCGTCGCGGAAGACGGCGAACAGCGGATCATCCGGCCAGTGCGGGAAACCGGTGCACTGCTCGGCGCAGGGGCCCGGGGTGTTGGCGGTGCGCCACGGGGTGATGGTCACGGGGTGGTCCTTGTCGGTTCAGGTCAGGCTGAGCTGCTGGGTGGGCGGGAGGAGGTGGAAGTCGGCGGCGGCGAGGAGCGCGCCGCGCCACAGCTGGTAGTTGCCGTCGTCGCAACGGAGGACGTAGGCGGTGTACTGGCTGCCGGGCCCGCAGATCGGGAGTTCGACACGGCGGACGGCGATGACGGTCCAGAAGCAGTGGGGGCTACGGAGGCGTTCGCCGCGCTGGAGGGTCCGGCCGGGCTGGGTCGGGGTGGCGGTGCCGACGTTCTGGTGGAGGTATCGGCCGGTGCAGGGCGGGCAGAGCCGGTCGGTTCGCTCCCACGGGCGGAAGGCGCTGCGGGTGGTGGTGCCGCAGTCGGCGCAGGTGGTGGTGTCGTGGTGGCCGCCGAGCTTGTAGTGGGTGACGCCCGGGTAGCGGGTGATGCGGACGGTGCCGCGGTGGCGGCTGCGGATGGTGATCATGGGGTCCTCTCGGGGGTGAGCAGGGTGGGCTGGTGGTCGAGGTCGCCGAGCCAGCGCAGGAGTCGGGGAAGGTTCTGGTCGGGGCCGTAGGTGAGGTAGGTGCCGTCCGCCGAGGCGCAGCCGAACCAGTCGGCGATGCCGAGGCGTCGGCGGGAGTTGACGCGGCCTATGTGGATCGGCTTGCCGAGCTGGTGGGCTTGGGAGGCGAGGTGTTCGGCGAGGGGCCGGTCTTCCAGGCGTTGGGGAGAGAGGGCCCGCCCCGGCGCGCTCTGCGGCCGGGGCGGACGGTCGCTATGCAGCGACGCCCGGGAACTGTGTGGTGGCAGTCCATTCACGGCACGGCGTGATGCCCAGGTCTTCGAGAACCTGGTCAAGGCTCCCGTTGTCCGGTACCCATTCCCAGTCGGTGCCTTCGGTGCCGGGCCGCTCGGTCCAGGTGAGCATGTAGGAGTGGCCGGAGGTGCGGGGGTCGCCGCACACGGCCTGGGCTTCGCGGCGGGTCATCGCCCACAGAGCCCGCTTGCGGCGGCGTGAGGAGTGCTTCGAGGCGATGAGCACCAGCGCGGTGCTCTCCTCCTGGTCCACGCCTGCGGCGGGAGCCGCCGTGTGGTTCGGCTGCCCGTCGGGGGCGTGGTGACAGTGAGCACAGTGGCGTACGTCCGCTAGCCACCGGCTGGAGTGGCACATGGGGCACGTCTCCGCCGTCGGTGTCGGCTCCACGGTCGGCGGGGACTGCTCGGCCTGATCCTGGTGTTCGGCGGCCTCCGCCTGGGGCTGTTGCTGCATCTCGTCGGCGCTCTTTCGGCCGGAGATGGAGTCGTAGGTGGCGGTGGAGGTCCAGCCGTCGTAACTGTCGTCGGTGGCGCGGACGATGGTCTTGCCGGTGCCGTTGAAGATGTGCCGGATGGTGAGCGACTTCGGGTTGACGCGCAGGACCTCGTACCAGGTACCTCGGTGGAGCGCGAAGTCACCGCGCTTGAAGTCGGCCTTCGTCCACACCTTGAAGCCCTTGGCCTCGGCGTCCTTGATGACCTGCTCCCAGAGCTCGATCTCCTCGGTCAGCTCCTCGTGCTCGATGGTCAGCTCCGGGTCGGAGGGGTTGCGGGAGAACCCTTTGGCGGACTCGCCGCGCTGCCACTTCTCCACTGCCCGCAGGTCAGCCCGCAGCTTGTCCAGGCGCCGGAGGGTGGTGCCGGGGTCCTTGCGGAACCGCTCGTAGTTGGCGGCGGCCTTCTGCCGGTCGGCCCAGTGCTGGGCGCGGTCGCCTTCCTTGATGCTCTTGCGCATCGAGGTGTCCATGCGCTCGCGGTCGCGGCGGGCACGGCCTTCGGAGTGGTGGCCGACGAGGATGGGCTGGCCGAACTCGAACCGCTCCGATATCTGGTGGGCGGACTTCCACGCGGCCTGGGAGTTGTGGGCGGCGTTGTCGGCGTACCCGGCGAAGCGGTCGGCTCGGGCGGCGGCGCGTTCCTCGCGGTCCTGCTCGGCCTCGGCGAAGCTGCGGCGGTCGGCGTTGTCGACGGTGAGGTTCACGTCGAAGCCGGCGTCCCGCAGTCGCTGGGCAAGGAGTTCGAGGTTGGGGGTGTAGGCGGCGTGGTCGCGGCTGTGCGGGAGGTACCAGCAGTCGAGGTTGCGGCTCCAGCGGAAGGGCTGGCGCTGGGTGCGGCCGTACTCGCGGAGCTTGAGGATCTCGGCCGATCCGTCGCCCCGGCTGGTGCCGTCAACCAGGGTGCCGTCCCGGCGGGTGTGGGTGATCTGGATGGTCATTGAACTGCTTCTTTCCGATGAGAGGCTTTCGGCCGCCTGGAGGGCAGAGGGTTGGGAAAGGACAGCCGGAGCTGGCGACGGGGCGGCCGTTGTTGGGGTTGAAGAGGTAGTGAGAGGAAGGGGGGCGGTCGGGGCGGGAGCACCAGCGGGGGCCAGCGAACGAAAGCCCAGCCGTTGCCCTGCCGCAGGGTGGTGATGCAGCCGAGGCCGCCGACCGTCATGGCGTGGCGGATCTCAGGGGTGGACGGGTTAGCGAGGTACAGCATCGGTGGGGCTTGTTCGGAGTATTCGGGCGTTGAGGAGGAGGCAGAGCTGCCGGACGCGGGCGGGTACGTCGGCGGGCTTGGTGTCGGGCCAGGGGTGGGCGGTGGGTCGGGTGTTGGTGGGGCGGTGGACGGTCCAGGTGAGGGGGCTGGTGGCGGTGATGACGAGCTGGGCATGGCGGTCGCGCCGGTAGCGGATGTGGAGCAGCGCGCCGGGTTGGCCGTCCGGGGCGTGGTGGAGGTGGGCGGGTATGCCGGCGGTGGTGAGGGCGGTCACGATGTCGGTGGCGCGGTCGTGGTCGGGGTGGCGGTGGGGCTGCCAGGTGGTGGGGGTTCCCCACTGGGCGGTGGTCAGCTCGCGGGGGCCGGTCGGGCGGGGGTTGGCGACGGTGAGGCGGACGACGGGCTGGGTGGGGGCCTCGAAGGTGATGGGGGTGACGGTGAGGATCGGGGCATCGGTGACATGGGGTCCGGGGAACCAGCCGTCTTCGGTGGGGTAGTCGGTGGGGCCGGTGTAGGTGTGGCGGGTCACGGTTGGCGCTCCGGGGTGAAGAGGCGGCGGGTGTCGGTGATGGGCTGGCAGGCGGCGGGGCAGGGGGCGTACTTCCAGGGGCGGCCGTGGGGGTGGCGGTGGTGTTCGTGGTGGCGGTCGGGGTCGTCGGGGGTGCAGCGGACGGGGTGCCGGCCGCGTGATCCGCAGTGGGGGCACAGGCCGAGGGGGTCGGTGTCGTCGGGGGTGACGGGGTGGGGGTAGGGGCGGGCGGAGCCGTCGACGGGGTGTCCGTTGGCGGGGTTGAACAGGTAGTACGGGGAGCGGGGGTGGACGGGGATGGACCACCAGCGGTGTTCGGGGTCGCTGGTGAGGATGTGGCGGGCGTTGTGGATGGTGGTGCCGTTGTGGTGGAGGTTGGTCCAGCGGACGTAGGCCCAGCCGTTGCCGAACGGGCGGTGGGTGATGCGGGTGGCGTCTCGGGCGTGGGCTTCGGGGAGGGAGGGGGCGGCTTGTTCGAGTTCGCGGCGGGTGCGGGCGGTGATCACGGGGACGAGGTCGAGGGGCAGGTCGGTGAGGTCGATCTCCACGGGTGGGGTCCAGGGGTTGGGGCCGGGCAGCCAGTGCCGCCCGGCCGGGTGGGTGCCGGCTACGGGAGGCGGTTGCAGGTGCCCTGGTGGGTGCCGATACGGGCGGTGACGTGGAGGGGTTCGGGGCCGCCGGTCCAGGTGATGGTGCGGCCGTCGGGTCCGGTGGTGAGCGTGAAGTCGATGCCGGGGAAGGCTTCGGCGAGCCTGTGGGTGATCTCGGAGTCGGGGCGGTGGACGCGGTAGGTGTCGGGGGTTCCGGTGCAGCCGACGTGGCGGCGGTTGTGGCCGCGGCTGGCGCGAAGGTGGGAGTAGAAGAGGGCTCCGGTCCAGTCGCATCCGGTCCGGCCGCAGCGCAAGGGCCAGAGCACGTCGGAGCCGGGGTAGGGCTGGAGGGCGGCGAGTTCGAGGTCGTCGAGGCGGTCCATGGCCGTCGTGGCGGACTGGGCGTTACGGCGGGTCGTCAGGTTGAGCGGCATCGGGTCAGTCCTTGGGGTGGTTGTGGAGCCAGTCGCGGACGGCTCGGACGCAGGCTTCGGTGTCGGCGGCGTGCGGGAGTCCGGGGGATTCGTAGATCGGGACGGGGCGTACGCGTTCCTCGTCGTCGTCCCGGTAGAAGTTCGCGATCCAGCCCGGGTGGTCGGCGATGGGCTCGGTGGTGTGCGAGTCGATGTCGCTGATCCGCACCTCGCCCGTGTCGAGGTAGAGGACCAGGACCCAGCAGCCTCCGGCGGTGCCCAGCAGTTCGACGGGGATGGCGTTGGCGTGGAGCCCCTGGTGGAGGGCGTGGCCTGCCATCGGCGTTCCGTCTCGGAGGAGGCGGTCGATGTCGTTCACGCGGTCACCGCCCGGACGGTGGTGGCCGGGTGGGCGGGCTGGTGGACCGGGATGCCCTTGCGGAGCGACGCGTGCTCGGTGAACCAGCGCCGGGCGAACTCGTCGGTGACGGGCGGGGTGTTGCGGCGGCGGTTCTGGTTGAACCAGAAGCCGCCGGTGCGCTCCCATATCTCGCCGTCGTGGACGATGTGGTCCCCGTCTGCGAGGTGTGCCGGCACGGGCGGGTACGGGATCGGCGGGAGGCTGTTGGGGTCGATGTGGCGGTGTGCGTAGACGGTGACGGGGGTGTTGCCGGTGGGGCGAAGGGTGGTGGGGAACTGCCACCAGGTGTCGGGGAGGGCCTTCATGCCGCCGCGGGTGGGCGGGGTGACGGTCCGGGCGGTGCGGCGGTACTCGCTGCGCCCGAGGTGGTGGATGTGGGTGACGACGGATTCGTGGCCGGTGGCGATGTGCACGATGATGTCGCCGGGGCGCAGCCAGCGGCTGGGGAGGTCCATGACGCCGAACTCGTTGATGGGGCGCTCGGGGTGGCGGGCCGCCGGGGTGGAGTTCCACCGGGTGATGTAGGTGGACACGTCGTGGGCGAGGGCTTCGATGGCGTTGGCCGGGCTGGTGTCGCCGAGGGCGCGTTGGTGGATGGTGACGGCGTGGCCGGGGTTGGTTTCGGGGTCGCGGAGGTGGTGGGTCGCGGTGAGGCCGGTGAGCTGGTCCGGGGTGATGGTGATGTCGGCGCGGTCGTCGGAGATCCGTATCTCGGTGCCGCCGGGCAGTGCGACTACGAGGTAGGGGGCTCGGCCGCCGTTGCTGGTGGTGATCCTTCTGCGATGGAGGGCGAGGCTGGCGAGTTGGCCCACGGTGGTGTCGATCACGGGATGTCCCTTCTGGCGGTCCGGGTTCCGGGGGCGCGGGGTGCGCCCCCGGGGTTGCGGGAGGGCCTGGTGGTTCAGGGGGTGGAGGTTCGGCGGCCACGCGAGGTGGTGGCCAGGTGCTGTGTGTCGCGGGCGACTTGCCGGGCCTCGGTGTGTCGCTGTGCTCGGCGTCGGAGCTTCTTCGCGGCGGTGCTGGTGCCGGCGTAGCGGTAGCAGGTGCAGCCGCGTTGGGTGTAGCGGCACTTGCGGCGGTAGTCGGGGTTGGCGTCGGCCAGTAGGCGGCCCACGGTCGGCTCCTTCGGCAGGTCGGCTGGCGGTCAGCTCGGGCTGGTGGTCTTGGCGGTGGACTTGCGGGGGCGGGTGCCGGTCGTGGGGGTGTCCGTCTTGGCGGCGCGGGTCGATGGCCGGGCCGGGCCGGGCTTCTTCACGGCCGTGGCCTTCTTCGGGGGCACCGGGTCCGGCTTCGGGGCGGTGGCCTTCTTGGCGGGGGTGGCCTTCTTCGCGGCCGGGGGCTTCTTCGCGAAGGCCGTCTTCGTCGGCGTGGCCTTCTTGGCGGGGGCGGCCTTCTTGGCGGGGGTCTTCCTGGCGGGGGTGGCTTTCTTCGCGGCCGGGGTCGGCTCCGGTGTGCGGGCGGGTTGGGTGATCTCGGCGGTGGACGGCTGGGCCGGGTCGGTGTTTGTCTTGGCGGGGTCGGTCGGCTCTGACGGTGCCGCCTGGGTCGGCTGTGCGGCGTTGGCCTCGGCCTCGTCGTCGGTGTCGCCGGTCGTCTGCCAGTTGGGGCGGCGGGCGGCGGTTGCAGCGGCGTCCCAGGGGCGGTGGCCGACGTAGTAGGGCTTGGCGTCGAAGACGGGGAGGAGGTCGTGGGTGAGGACGCCGTGGATGGTCTGGGCGGGGTCGCCGTCGAGGTCGAGGAGGTTCAGGACCGTGTGGTAGTTGCGGCCGGGGCGGAGCGGGCGCGGCCGGTCGGGGCTCGGCTCCGCGGCTGGGGTGCGGGGGGCGGTGATCCAGAGCTGGAGGGTCGTTCCTTCGGTGCGGGCCCGGGCGCTGATGGTGCGGCCTGCGGGGTTGGCGAGGCGTTGGACGGTCAGGTCGTCGCCGGGCTGCGGGGCGGGGCGGTAGCCGTCGAGCATGTTGGCGAGGTCGTCGAAGGCGATAGCGAGGGTGGTGGCGGTGACGATCACGGCTGGCTCCTCCGGGGTGGGTCGACCTATCACCGACCCACCCCACTTTGATTAGATTCAATACTCATTTGGGCCAGAAGGGAGCGGGTTCGACCTTCACCCGCCCTCTCCCTTGGCTTATGTTTAGATTCTATACTCTCATTGGATGGGGTGTCCACTCGCCTCCCCCCGGTCAGGCGGCCTGCGCCGCCACCGCACCGGCCGACAGCCGCTCGGCCCCGCCGATCGCCGCCAGCATGGTCATGTCGCGCACCACGCCGTCCCTGTGCTTGAAGATCGCGACCTTCTCCTCCAGGGCCAGCCGTTCGGTGTCCGCCTGCGCCAGGGTGTCCCCGCACCAGACCGTGGTGTGCGGGCCCAAATCCCAGAGGATCATGTTCGTCGCGGCCCCGGCGGCGGCGATGGGGTCGATGTCGGCCAGGTGCCAGCGGCAGGTCCGCGGGTCGACCTGGTGCTCGCGCATCAGCTGGGCGGCGGCGCGCACCATCCCCCCGGTGCCGGCGGCCGGGTCGCAGATGCTGAACCCGGGCCCGACCTGGGAGCAGTCCCCGAGTTCCATCCGCGCCATCAGCTCGCACACCTCCGGCGGGGTGTGGTACTCCCCCAGTCCCTCGCGGGCGCCGTGACTGCGCAGACCGGTGATCGTCCACGACATCAGGTCGCACTCGGCGAGGTCGTAGGGGTCCACGGAGGAGCCGGTGAGCTCCAGCAGGCTGTTGGTGATCGCGGCATGGGCGACCGCCTTGACGCAGGACAGCTCGTGGTCGCTCAGCGCCTCCTCCATCCACGTGCAGATCGGCAGAGCCCGGTTGGCGAGGTCGGGACGGCGCAGCCACCAGTAGGCCCAGCACTCGCGCATCAGCCCGACGAGGCCCTTGGCGTCCAGGTCGA
This sequence comes from Kitasatospora sp. NPDC092286, assembly GCF_044755565.1. NCBI lineage: Bacteria > Bacillati > Actinomycetota > Actinomycetes > Kitasatosporales > Streptomycetaceae > Kitasatospora > Kitasatospora sp. NPDC092286. The sequence continues at coordinate 21,163 of NZ_JBIVRD010000009.1, forward strand.
GCATCAAGTCGGTCTGCAGGTGCGCGTCGGCGCCCTTGACCGGCCACAAGGACAGGGCGGCGACCACGCCGACGGGTATCTCCATCCGGCTGCCGCCGTGGCTGCGGTGCCAGGCGTCGGCGACGGCTTCGGCGGTGCGGCGGGCCGCCGCGTGCGGACTGGTGCCGCGGGGTACGGGGAATCGGCGGACCGCCCGCTTCGGGGCGGGCCTCGTCGCGGCCTTGGGCATGCTCGGGGCCACGGGGGCCGCCGGCGCCGTCCGCACCAGGCGCAGGCGGGGCTCGTCCCTCGGCTGGAAGAAGTCGTACTCGTCCTCGTCGTCCTCCACGACGGCCGGGGCGAAGAGGTTGAGCTGCTGGGTCCGCTTCATGATGGTTTGTCCTCGGATTTTGGGTATGGAAAAGCCCGGCCGGTCACGGGGGCGACCGGCCGGGCCGCAGGGATGGCAGGAGAGGGAGGGGTCAGCCGGAGGGCGGCGCCTCGGTCAGCCGCCGCGCCTCGGTCTCGACGAGGTGGCGGGCGACGGCCGTGGCGAACCGGACGCTGATCGTGCCCACGCCGGCGAGGCGGGCGGCGATGGCGAGCGTGGCGGTGTCGGCGCGCTCGTAGTCGAAGCTGTTCAGGAGCTCGGCGGCGGCGGTGACCTCGACCTGGAGGCCGATCAGGGTGTCCGCCAGCCCGGGGCCGTCGTGGAAGACGCCTCGGCGCGGACAGCGAGGGGCCCCGGCACCGTTGAGCCCGCGTGCCGGGTCCGGGGAAGGGCCGGACCGGGCCGCCTGTCCGCTCGCCTGGGCATCGAGGGTGTGCAGCAGGTGGGCGGCGGCCCTCCCGTACTCCCCGCTCAGGTGGAGTGCGGTGTAGGCGAAGAAGGCCGGGCCCGCCGTCGCGGTGAGGCGTTCGCGGTGTTGCCCGGGGGTCAGCCCCCGGAGCTCACGCGGGCGGTGCCCGTAGGCGCCGGCGATCGCAGCGTCCACCGTCTCGCGGACGGTCCGCTCGATGTGCGGCCGGAGCCCGAGGCTGACGCTCACGGCCCGCAGCGCAGCAGGGAAGGGGCTGCTCACCGGCCCTCCTGGCGGGGAGCCGTCACAGACAGCACCAGCTCGTTGTCGCCGAGGCTCCGGTCGCCGTTCAGATGGTCGTCCAGTACGACGAGGGCCCGGTCGTAGGCCGAGGGGATGGAGGAGGCGTTGAGGACGAACGCGAACCCGCCGGAGTCGAGGACGGCTCGCTTCGCGCCCTCCGTCAGGTCCCCTGCGGAGACGCCCGTGATCTCCCAGTCCTTGTCGAGGATGACCGTCCAGCGCGGGGCTTCCCGCAGGGGATCCAAGGCTCCGCAGTGCTGGCACCGGTGGGGGCGGTGGTAGGTGTGGGCCCTCTCGGTGAGCATTTCGGCGACGGGCTCCGGCGCCTCTGCGGCGGCCTCCTCGACGGCCTTGAACCACGCGTGGCTGCGTTCCGCGCTGACCGGCCCGGAGCGCAGGTCGTGGAGGTGGAGGCGGACCTCGGCCGGGTTGAACGGGACACGCTCCCGGACGAGGAGCCGACCGTCGGCGTAGCCGAGGACGTGGGTCGCGCCGGTCAGGGAGTCCCGGTCGATGAGGAGGTCGACCCGTCCTGGCGTTCCGGACAGGATGGAGCTGGCGGCGGCGATGTTGGTGGCCGACACGAGGGTGCTGAAGACCGCTTGGGGCACGCTCGGCGCTGGGGTGTTCATGGGATGTCTCCGGTCCGTACTCAGTGGTGCAGGTCGCTGTTGTTGAGGACGCAGGTCGAGGCGAGGGCCGCCAGGGCGGCGACGTTGCGCAGGTCGCCACCCTGGTGGATCGCCCCGTGGAACAGCTCGGCGTAGTGGAAGTCACGGATGAGGTGCCGGTACTGGCCGAGGTCGAGGCGGTAGAGGCCGGGAAGGCGGTTGGCCCAGGCGACGGTGATGGCGTGATCGACCAGGGCGCCGGCGGCGTGGACCTGGGCGGGGGGCAGGCTGTGGGCGACGACCTGGGAGACGACGGCGGGCAGGTGGTGCTCGGGGACGTAGGCGAGCTGGTCGCGGAGCGGGGCGGACAGGTCGGGGCTCGGGCTGTGGGTCATGACCGGGGGGTGTTCCTTCGGGAGGGGACCCGGCCGCCGGGGCGGCCGGGCCGGGAGGGGAGAAGTTCAGGAGTTGAGCTGCGGGTCGTTGAGGAGCGCGACCGCGATGTCCGCGACGACCTCGCCGATCCGCTCGTAGTCGGCCCCGATCGCAAGGGTGTGCCGGTACAGCTCCGCGTAGTAGCGGTCGCGGACGAGCTCGTGGAACTGGCGGAACGTCAGCGCGCCGAAGGAGTCGGGCCGGATGCCCCAGCCCACGGAGATGGCGTGCTCGACCATGCAGAAGCCGTTGGCGACGAGGCCCGCACTGATGCAGTCGGCGGAGTCGATGGCGTCGAGGATGGCGAAGTGGTGGTGCTCGGGGCCGCGGATCTCGGCGATGCCAACGGAGAGGCCGGGGCCGATCTCGATGCTCATGGTGTGCTCCTGTCGGTGTACTGGCCTGGTTGGTGGGTCGGTGAAGCGAGCTGGCCGGTCTAGGCGTTCAGGCCGGAGAGGGCGGCCGGGCGGGATCAGGAGTTGAGCTGCGGGTCCTCGGCCAGCGCGGCGGTGATTCGCTCGGCGAGGTCGCCGATCTGGTCGAAGTCGGCGCCGATCGAGATGGCGTGGCGGAAGAGGTCGCCGAAGTAGCGGGCACGCACCAGGTCGCGGAACTGGTGGTAGGTGAGGGCCTGGTTGTCGGCGCGGCGCATCACCCAGGCGACGGTGCTGGCGGTGGCGACCATGCTGAAGGCGTTGTTGATGACGGCGGGGGTGGGGTCGGCGTCGTTCAGCGTGTTGATGACGGCGTCGATGTGGCTCTCGGGGCAGCGCATCTCGATGATCGAGAAGTTGAGGGAGCCGATGGCGGCGACGGTCATGGGATGTTCCTCCGGGTGGGTGGGGTGGGCGGCCCGGCCGGGGTGGCCGGGCCGCCGGCGGGGCGGGTCAGGCGGTGAGGTAGTCGAGGACGGCGAGGGAGAAGCCTCGGGGCAGTGCGCCCGGCCCGGCGTCGGCGCTGGTGGCGTAGTTCTCGGCGATGTCGAGGGCGTCGAGGACGGCGGCGTCCCGGCCGGGCCGGGCCATGAGCCGGGCGACGGAGTCGAGGGCGAGGGCGGCGGCGGAGAGGGTGAGGCGGTGGATGTCCTGCTCGGCGCGGGCCGCGCGGGAGCGGGCGACGCTGGCGTAGTGGCGGGCTTCGGCGGCGGCAGCTGCGGTCAGGGCGTTCACGGCGGTTCCTCCCTCTTCGGGTTGAGGCTTCCCCCCTTCCCTCTTGATTTAGATTCTATACTCATCACGAGTGGGGGTCCACTTCGGCGGGAAGTTCTCAACCGGTGGACGTCGACCGTTTCCGCAGGTCAGAGCTTCGGAAGGGCAACAACGAGGGCGGTCGCGTTGTCGGCGTGCTCATCTCCCGGGCCTCGCAGGCTGGTCGTCCGGGCCCGCTCGACCGCGTCGGTGACCAGCACCCCGGCCGCGGACTTCGCCGGGTACAGGTCGAGGACCGTCACCGGGTAAGCGCCGAAGCCTCCGGCCAGCCGCCCGCCGGCCTCCTCCATCGGCTGGTATGCGCCGTCGCTGCACAGCAGGAGCCGGTCCACCCGGCCCCGGCTGACCGTCCGCTCGCCGATCTCCCCGTAGCCCAGGTCCGACAGCAGGCTGTGGTGGTCGTTGGGGCCCACTGGCAGGTTCCGGGACCTCTTCTTCTGCGCCAGGTTGTGGTCGGTGGTCAGCAGCTCACCCAGGCCGGTCGGGCTGATCGCGTAGGCGCGGGAGTCGCCCGCCCAGCCGACGCGCAGGCCCGTCCACGTGGGGTGCCAGGTCACGACGACCGCCGTCGTGCCCGCTACCCAGCTGTCGGTGCTCTCCTTCCAGTCCGGCACCGCGTCCCGCCCGAGCCTGATCGCGTGGCCGGGCGAGCCGGTGGCCGCCGCCGAGCGGGCCAGGAACGGTGCGAAGTGTTGGACGAACTCGGTGACCTCCTCGTCGTCCCCAATGCCGTCGCACACCACGAACGCCCAGACCCCGCTGGCCCGGTCCCGGTGGACAGCGAAGGCGTCGCACTGTTCACTGCGCAGACCCCTCGACTGCGCCGCCGAGATGACCGGGCCGCCCGGATGCACCCACTGCGCGGAGTCGGCGAGGCCGGACAGCCGGGTGATCTCGTCCCGGGCGAGCTCCTGGTACGTTCCGTCAGCTCGACGCCGGCCGGTGACGAACACGGAGCCCCGGAAGAGCGGGGCCCGTCCACCACCGGCTAGGCCGGTCCACAACTGCTGTGCGTAGCGATTGCTCTCCTCCTCGAACGGCCCGTTGCCGTGGTGCAGGATGTACGGGCCGATCGGCAGCGAGGAGTAGCCGGGGCCCAGATTCGACTTCAACACGGCCTGTTCGGCCGACGTGTGGACGACCACCGTGCGGCCCACGTGGCCACTGAGTTCGTCCTGAGTTCCGTCCGGGTCCACGGCGAAGGCAAAGGTCTTGATCATGTCTTTCAACTCTCTTGTCGTTCGGGGATGTTCAGGGCAGGACAATCAGGGCCTCATGGGCGTAGACGCAGTCCTCGCAGCACAGCTCGTCGAAGACCCAGCCGACGAAGTCGCCGGTTTCGACGGTGAACCCGCAACGGGCGCAGGTGATGTCGTACTGGGCGACGAGCACGACCTCACCCCGTTCCGGCCAGGTGGGCTTCCGCACGGCTCACTCGTGGCCCCTTCGGTGCAGCTCGGGCCGTGCCTGCTCGCGGTGGTCGTAGACCTCGTGCCACGGGCGCGTGAGGGTGACGACAGCCCGGGAGTCCGCGATCAGCGCCATGCTGGCGAGCCCGTCGATCACGGTCCGGGCGAGGTCCTGGCGCGCCTCCCCCGGAGGGATCGTGTGCCAGTCGGCGTGGAAAGCGGGGTCCGCGCGCCAGGTGATCCAGTCGGCCGCCGGGCACTCGACGTTCCAGCGTGTGCCGATGTCGACCGCGCCGAGCAGGTCCTGTTCCTCTATCCAGCCGGGCAGGGCGTACAGGTCGGCCGGACAGCCGTCCTCGCCGAGGTGCGGGATGCTGCAGGCAGCATCGCTCAGGTACCAGCAGGCATCGCGGGCAGCGTCCGCAGGGTCGCTACCCGCAGCCTCGGACCACCGGTCCGCGTGCAGGCTGACGCGCAGGTCTATGCGGATCTTCACGGCCGGAGCGGGCTGGAGAACTCGGTGAGCAGCGCCCCGATGAACTTCTCGATGATCTGGCGTTCCCTGGCGCCCAGGTCGGTGGGCCACCCGTGGTCGTCGGCCGCGCCGAAGAACAGAACAGGTCCCCGGAGGTTGCGGCCAGGGCCACCCGGCAGGATCTCGGTGATGAGCGTGGCGTAGTCGTTGACCGACTGGTCGGCACCCTGCTGGAGGACCGCGAGGCTGAGGACAGGTACTCCGTGGACGCATGCGGCCAGGCGGATGTACTCGACTTCGCCTTCGAGGATCTGGGCGGCTGCGGTCCGGCGCTGCGGGCGGCCGACCGGGAGGTTCACCCGCAGAGCGGTTCCCGTGGGCCCGACGAGCAGGGCGTTTGGCTCGGCCGCGGTGAACTCGTGCGGCTGGTAGGGCAGGGCCCTGCCTGCGGGGTCGTCGCCGGCCCGTACTGTGCAGCTGCCCTCCGGCGCGGTGACGAGTACAGTCCCGGGTCGGCCTTCGCACTCTCTTGCCGTGATCTGGATTCGTCGGTCTGCGGGCACTGCGGTGGTGGGCATGTCGGTCTTCCTGCCTGGTGATGGTGGTGTCGGGCTGGCCGCCCGGGGGCCGCGTGGCGCGACCCCCGGGCCGGGCGGGGATCAGGAGGCCGGCGGGTACCAGGCGTCGATCACGTCGAAGAGGGCCTGGTGAGCCTGGCCTGCGGCCTGCCCTGCGGGGAAAGTCCCGGTCACGGTGTCCACGTGGGCCTTGCGGGCGTCCAGGAGGATGAAGTCGACGCGGATGTGGCCCCACTCCGGGGCGCCGGTGAACGCGATCTTGACGGTGCGGTCGTCGTCCGGAGTGACGTCCACGAACACGGAGTTGAGGACGGCGCGGGCCTCGATAGCCGGGTTGTGGATCAGCTCGGCGGTGGCGGTGGCGACGGCGGCGTACATGGGGTTTCCCTTCTTGAGTGGGGGTGTCTCCCCCATCTCTTACTTAGATTCTATACTCATTGAGAGGGGGTGTCCACTCCCAGGAACATCAACTCCCGCACACGGGGACCGAGTTGCCCGAGAATCACAGACACCCCGCCCCAGGATGCGCAGGAGCACGCAGGGCCGAGACAAGAGCCCCGCCGACCGGTCGGCCGAACCCTCCGAGGCGGGCTGGCCGCCCGGGGGCCGCGTGGCGCGACCCCCGGGCCGGGCGGGGATCAGGAGGCCGGCGGGTACCAGGCGTCGATCACGTCGAAGAGGGCCTGGTGAGCCTGGCCTGCGGCCTGCCCTGCGGGGAAAGTCCCGGTCACGGTGTCCACGTGGGCCTTGCGGGCGTCCAGGAGGATGAAGTCGACGCGGATGTGGCCCCACTCCGGGGCGCCGGTGAACGCGATCTTGACGGTGCGGTCGTCGTCCGGAGTGACGTCCACGAACACGGAGTTGAGGACGGCGCGGGCCTCGATAGCCGGGTTGTGGATCAGCTCGGCGGTGGCGGTGGCGACGGCGGCGTACATGGGGTTTCCCTTCTTGAGTGGGGGTGTCTCCCTCATCTCTTACTTAGATTCTATACTCATTCGGAGTCGGTGTCCAACTCTGAGCCCATCAACTCGACTTTTATGCAGGTGAGTTGCCCTCGCCTGCGGGCCGCGCGGGGCCGGGTCCGCTCAGTGGCCGAGCTGCGTGGCGATGGCGTCGAGGACGGCGCGGGTGCAGGCAAGGTGTCGCAGTGCCACCTCGTGCCCGTCGCGGGCGGCGGCCACGGCGAGGTCGACGGCGGCGGCGATCACCGCCTCGGGAACCGTCGCGAGCCACTGGGCATACGGGGTCGATCCGCCGGCACCCTCCCACACAGCGTGGGTGGCGCATTCGGCGACTGCGGCGGCGTAGGCGGCGGGCATCGCCGCGAGGCCGTGCGAGCGGGCGAGGCAGGCGGCGAGGGGGATGAGGTCTGGGGCGCCGATGAGCGCCCGAAGGTCGGCCGGAGCGGTGGCGGTGGCGGTGGTCATGGTTCTCCTGGGCGGGCGGCCCCCGGCGGGGGCCGCCCGGGGTGGTCAGTTCGCGTCGAGGTGGGAGTCGGTCGCGAGGAGTCCGAGGCTGAGGCGGGCAATGCGCAGCTGGTTGGCGCCGGCCCAGGGGTCCCCGACGGTCCGCGCCGCGCCGTCGGCGAGCACGAGGAACAGGGCGGGGCTCACGTCGGACAGCCATGCCGTGAAGGGCTGGGTGTGGGCGGTCTGGGCCCATGTGTCGCGGATGGCGGACTCGGCGGCGGCTGCGGCGGTGACGGTCTCGTCGGCGGCGAGGTCGTAGTGCTGGCCGATCCAGGCCGCGAGGGTACCGTCGAGCAGGTGGGTGTGGAGCTGTGAGGCGGCCTGGGCGGGGTCGGCGGTGGTGATGGCCATGGTCTTCCCTACTTCTCGCTTCCCTGATTCCTATACTTAGATTCTATACTCCCTGATGCATTGGTGTCCACTCATTGGCGATTCAATCCCCTTGACAAGAGCCAGAGTTGCGGCGGTCCGCGAGGGTCCGTCGCCGGGGCGCGGGCCGGGGCCTTGACCATGAAGCGGATGTGGCGGGTCGGCTCAGGGCCCGTCGGCCGGGACACCCCGGCCGGCGGGCGCTCGGCCTACCGGTTCCAGCCCGCGAAGATCGCGGCCCACCTGGCTTCCTCCACTGCGGCTTCGGCCGCGAGGCGGGCCGGGTATGCGGCGGCAATGGCGTCCAGCCGGGCGATCTCGCGGTGGTTCTCCAGCTCCCAGCGCAGGATGAGTCCGCCGCCCGGGTTGGGCTCCTCCTTGAGATAGGCATCGAGGGCGGCGTCCGGGTCGGGGTGGCCGACGGAGAGGAACCAGAAGGCGTTGCTGTTGTAGTGGACGCCCCACTCGCGGTCGAAGTCCTCCGCGCCCTCGTCGCCATCGGGCTCGAAGACGTAGAAGCCGATCGACCAGGTTCCGTCCTGGCACTGCCAGGCGACGTTCTCGCGGTGCAGACTCACTGGGTTCCTTCCCCTCGACCTTGTACTTAGATTCTATACTCATCCTTCCTGGTAGGTCCACTCCGGGGTAAAGCAATTCCCCTTTATTGCAAAGGAGTTGCCGTCATTCGACCAGTCCCGGAGGTGCGGGCCAGCTGACTCCGGTGAGGGCGCGGCGGTACTGCTCCGGCAGGGCCACCACCGGGTGGCCGAGCCAGTCCCGGCCCATGTGCGCGAGGATGCAGGCGTCGGCCTTGTCGTAGCGTCCGGCGCCGTCGCACTCCAGGCCGTACCGTTCGGCGACGGCGTCGCGGACCATCCCCTTGGCGACGCGGGCGCGCACGGTCTTCGGGTGCTCCTTGGCGGGGTTGGCGACGCCGCAGGCGTAGATGGTGCGCTGCACGGGCGGGACCTGGGCGTAGGGGATGCGCTGGCGCCACAGCTCCTGGGTGACCATCCACCACAGTCCGGCGAGTTCGTGGTGCCCGGCCTGGGCGCCGTGGCCGTAGGCCGCGCCCTCCACCACGACCAGGTCGGCGCGGCGGACCCGGTCGGTGATCGCCTGGAGGTGCCAGTCGAGGCGGGCGTGGCCGCGCATCCCGGTCTTGGGGCGTAGTGCGTCGGCCCAGTCCGGTCCGGCGACGCCGGTGGAGGTGAGGGACAGGTCGAGGCCGATGACCAGGGGTACGGGGCCGCTGGCCGTGACGGTGGTGCTCATCGGGAAGTTCCTTCTCGTGACTTCCCGCCGCCGGCCCCATCCGGGCCGCGGGTGCTTGTCGTGGTGGTTCGTGGTTGGAGGCGCGGGCCCGCGTCGTCCCCGGCGGTCGCCGGGTGCCAGCACGATGCGGGCCCGCTCCGGACGGTCAGTTGTCGTTCAGCTGCTCCATGAGCGCGCCGAGTTCGGCGAGGCCGTGGATGTGGTTGCGGTGGCCGACGTGCGCGCACGGCCGGAGCAGTTCGAACTTGTCGGTGTCGCCGTCTTCATCGCCTGCCCACCGCAGGTACCAGCCGGGCGTACCGGGGACGGCGGCTCGGGCGGCTCGGTACTCGCCCGAGTAGGTGGAGGTGTCCTCCCAGTCGAGCAGTCCGGCTGCTCCGGCGCCGAGGACCTCCGTCGCGTGGACGTGGGCGAAGCGCCCGGCGTCGCCCGCACCGGCCCGGGTTCGGCGGCGGTCTTGGGCTCGCTTCTCGGCAAGGGCGAGTTCGGCCAGGTCGGCCAGGGTCGGGCTGTACGGCATGCGGATTCTCCCGTGGTCTCGGGGGTCTGGGTGGGCGCGGGCGTGCACTCGGGTGGGGCTCGGGCGGAAGCCCTGGCCCGGTCAGGCGGCGAACTCAAGGAACAGCTGCTCTTCCTCGCTGGCGGACTGCTCCTCCGTGTCGGCGTCAGCGACTGCCTGGCACTCCTCGCACTTCTGCTCGCCGAAGGCGTGGTGCTTGTCGACGCCGGCGGTGCTGCCGCACACGTCGCGGGCCTTCCCGGGCAGCGGCAGGTCCTCCTCGTCGACGCCGACCGCGGTGGCGATGACCTCGCCGTCAAGCCAGATCCTGCCTCCACAGACGCCGTCGAACTTCCGCGCGTGGGGTGCGACCTGGCTGATGCACTGGGCGCGGTGCGGGCAGAGCGTGCAGTTCGGCAGGACCGGCTCGCATATCTCCATGAGGCCGTCCTTCGTCTTCCACTCCCCCTCGGCGGGGCTGTAGCGGGGGTCGCGGAAGCACGCGGGCGTGAACAGGTCGGTGTCGGGAAGAGCGGTGAACACAGGTCGGGGCTTTCTCGGTGGTGGCCGTCCGCGCCCCGGTCGGGGCGCGGACGGCAAGGGAGGTGGTCAGGAAGTGGAGCGCCGGCACAGCCGGGGCCGGGAGGGGGCCAGGGGGCCGGTCACAGGACTTCCAGCAGTTGGCGGCCGATCCATCGGGCGACGTTCACCGAGACGGCGTTGCCAGCCTGCATGGTCTGTTCCGCGCCATTGCCGAGCACGATGTAGCTGTCCGGGAACCTCTGCCCGGCCAGCTGCTCCTTCGGCTTCAACATCCTGAACCAGCAGTCGGCGATGGACTCTTCGGTGACGACGATCGCCGCCGACTGCTTGGTGGACAGGGTGTGGAACGGCATTCCGGCGTGCTTGGGCGCGCTCTTGCGGTAGGGGACGACCAGGGTGTTGCGGTCGCGCGGGTCGACGTGCCCGCCGGGCAGGACCAACCCGTGGTGGTTGCCCTGCGCGGTGACGGCGGCCAGCGGGCTGTGCACGCTGGACGCGGTGGAGTGGTTGCGGTACTCCACGACGAACGGCGACGGCGGGGTGAGCAGTGCCTCGGACTCGCGGGTGGTGCGGGTCCGCAGCGGCTGGCCGACCGGGTAAGGGGTGGTGTTCCACGAACCGCCGGTCGGGACGAGCAGTGCCTCGCCCTGCTTGGTGGAGCGGGTGGGCATCGGCCGCTCGTGCAGGGCGTAGGCGCGGTCTCCGCCGTCCTTGCCGTGGGTGAGGGTCACGGAGTACGGGACGTGCGGGAACAGGGCCATGCCGGCGCGTATGCGGTCCATGGTGGTGTCGGCCAGCGGCTTGCGGCGTGACCCGATGCGCTTACCGAGGTCGCTCCAGTCGATGGCGGCCGAGGCGGGACGGACGAACGGCTCGACCAGCGCCCGGTCGCAGCGGGAGTTGGGGCACCGGTAGTCGTACTTCACGCCGTACTTGCCGATGGTCACCGCCGGATCGCGCCACGTCTGCACGGCATTGACGTGCTCCCCGCACTCGAAGCAGAACGCCGCCGGCGACGGGGTGAGGTTCGGCTTGCGCATGCCGCGGCGGGTGAACGTCACGTAGATCCGGTCCCGCCACTGCGGGGCGTGGAGGTTGTCAGTGTCACCGATGTGCGCTGAACTGACCGATGTGACCTGGTAGTTGTAGCCGAGCGCCTGCATGGCGGCGATCCACTGCGGGAACAAAACCCAGTCGGTGGCAAACTCGGTGACGTTCTCCACGACGATCGCCCGGTACTTGTGCACCTCGGCGGCCCGCACGACGCACCAGGCCGTGACCCTGGTCTTCTCGAAAGCGGCGTCGGGAAGGGTCTTGAACTCGTCGTCACCATCGGGGAGTTCGAACGTCTGGTTCTCGCGGGGCCGTCCTCCGGCGGGGCTGATCTCGGTGCAGATGACGCTGGCCCACAGCACGTCGGCCTTCGGGAGGTAGCGCATCGGCAGGGCGCTGACGTCGATCCGCAGGTGGTCGGCCTTGGTGTGGTTGGCGGCGTGGGTCTCCAGGGCGAGCGCCCAGTGGTTGACGCCGAGGACGAGTTCGAGCCCGGCTTCGACCAAACCGGTACTGGAGCCGCCGGCGCCGCAGAGGAAGTCGATGAACTTGACGGACACGGTGGCTCCCCTCAGCTCTCGTTGTGGTCGGGCAGCGTGTGGGTGGACGGGGGCGCCTGGTTGCCGAGGGCTTCGCTCTGCTCCGGGTGCTCGCTGTCCTCCTCGCTGGAGGGGCTGAGGCGGAAGATGACGGCCGCGATGGCGTCGGCGGCGTCCGGATTGTCGAAGATCAGCCCGTCGTGGATGTGCTCCAGCGAGACCACTGCGTCGCGGATGCGCTCACGCAGGAGCGTGACCTCGCCCGGCGGGAGCTGGGCTCGGACGGCGGCGGGCGTGGCGCGGCTGGCGGCGTCCTGACTGTCGGCCGTGGCGACCAGCTCGCCGCGGTAGGGCTCTATCGCCTTCGCCCAGTGGTTGGGGCCCATGACGATCTCGATGGCTCCGGGGGCGGCGGTGGCGGGCCGGACTCCGTGGAGTGCCTGGTGGGCCAGGCGGGCGAGGAGGTCGTCGTGGGACGAGGTGACGGGCCGTATCTCGGGCATTGCGTGGAACCCGAGCCGGGCGAGGAGGTCGTCGGAGGGTGCGGGTTCGGCGTTGTGGTGGTCGGTCATCGGAAGTCCAAGAGGTCAGGTCGGACACTTGAAGTGTCCCCAGTCAAGTTGAGGGTGCGGGTCAGTAGACGCGGATGCCGGTGTGCTCGACGGAGCGGCGGAGGAAGGCCAGCCAGGGAGCCCAGTCGCTGTAGGTGGCCTCGATGTCGGCCCGCCGTCCGGCCGGGGCCGCGTCGTAGGTGGCGAGCGCCGCCGTGATCTCCGCCGGCGCGATCAGCCAGCCGTCGTTGCCGTCGACCTTGTAGTGCGGGATGCCTCGGATCTCCGCTTCGGTGGCGCTCATCCTCGCGTCGTAGGCGGCCTGGACGGCGGCAAGGTTGGCTTCCTTGCCCGGCACGACCTGGCCCGGTCCGGTGAAGTCGTCGCGGGTGAGGCCGAAGGTGCTGAGCAGCACGTGGTCGGGCACCGGCGGATCGGCGAGCATCCCGAAGTCCCTCATGGCAGTTCGGATCGCCGCCATCCCCCCATTGCTGAACAACTGCCAGCAGGTGCGGTCGTCGGTGCCGTCGGTCGTCTCGATGTTGAGCTGGAAGCCCATCAGGTTCGTCTCCGTTCGGGGTGGGCGGGCCGCCGTTGCGGCCCGCCCGGTAGGTCGTGGTGGTCAGTGGCTGCGCATGCCAGCGAAGTCGCCTGCGATGTGGAGGAAGTCGATCCAGCCGTCCCAGTCGTCGATGCGGGCGACGGCTGCGGCCCGCTCGTCGTGCGGGGCCCGCTGGTAGGCGGCGAGGGCGGCGGTGATCTCGGGAGGGGTGATCAGCCAGCCCTCGCCGGTGGCGAGCTTGTGCCGGGGGATGCCGGCGGGCTCAGCGGCCCCCGTCTCCCGGAGGGCTTCGACGAGGGCCTTGGTCGCGGAGTCGTCCACGGGGCAGCCCCCGCGGAAGGCGCTGTCGAAGGCCGTCTCGGCGAGGCGCAGCACGTCCAGGTCCTGGATCATGCCGAAGCCGTCCATGGCCCGCAGGACCGCCGCGTGCGTGAAGTGGTCGAGGAAGTAGACGGCGGAGTACTCGTTGCCGTTGAGGCGGTAGGCCCTGCCCATCGAGGTGCCTTTCGTGTGCGTGGTGGAGGTCTGTAGGGGTGGCCCCGGCCCGCGTTCGCGGGCCGGGGCGTGGTGGCTGTTCGCCGGGTTCAGGGCTTGGTGCGGTCCTGCCGGATGACCCTGCGGGCGCGGAGGGCGATGCGGAGCGCGTACAAGGCGATGAGGAACCCGGTCACGGCGATCGCGAGTCCTACGGCTTCAACGGCGTTCATTCGGCTTCTCCTCGGGTCGTGGTGTACGTGGCGGTCGTGGTGTCCAGGTCGGCGTGGCCGAGCCGGTCGGCCGCCCGCCGGCGGGACCCGGCCGGGCTCGGCAGGGGCCGCAGCTCCGGGGAGGCCCACAGGAGGTCCAAGACGCGCTGGAGGGCCGGGTGTTCGCCGTCGGGCAGCGGGCCGGGGGTGTTGTCAGGCATGCCGGTTGGCCTTCCGGGCCGGGCAGTCGCGGGCGGTGTAGAAGCGGATCATGGCGATGTACAGGCCGTTCGCGTCGCCGATCCGGTGGAGGTACTCGATGCCCTCGCGCAGGCGCAGCTCGTCCTCTTCCGTCTCGGGGTGGGCGAAGGGGCAGTAGCAGCGGACGCCGAGGCTGCGGCCGCCGGGGATCAGCTCGGCGAGGGTGACCTGCACGACGACGAGGCGGTCTCCGTCGGCCAGGACGTAGCGCGGCCAGTCGCGGCTGGCGTGGTGCTGGATGATGTCGCCGGGGAAGGTCTCGGCAATCTCGGCGGCCCGCTGCGCGGCTTCCGTCACGGAGTCGAGGGGCCGGGTCGGGGCGTAGGCGGCGGGTCCGTACTCGTGGACGGTGGTCATGGTGATGACGGCGGAGTGGGTGACCGGCTCGGGGAGCATGCCGCGGCTGGTGAGGAAGGCGTCGATGGCGACGAGGAGCGGGGCGAGGAACGCCCCGTGCGGTGCGTCGGGGCCGGTGGGTGTGGAGTCGTAGACGACGTGCCGGACGGTCGGGTTGTCGTCGCTGTCCCGGATGACCAGCCACTCGGTGATGCTGTCGATGTGGCCGGGCAGCCCGCCGGCTTCGGCGCCGGGGCCGATCGCCAGGTGGGTGCCGTCGGGGAGCTTCGTGAGGATCAGGTCCTGGCCTCCGCAGCCGTCGATGTCGGTGACGAGGCCCCGGCGACGCAGCGGGGTGATCAGGGGCTCGTAGATGGCGTAGAGGGCGAGCCAGGCGGGGTCGGTGACGCGGTTGTGGTCGGGCACGGCTGCGAGTGGCACGGGGTTCTCCAAGAGGTCGTCGGGCGGTGGTGCTGGTGGTCGGGTGGGTCAGGTGAGGCGCAGGAGGCGGCGCAGCAGGTGGCTGCGGCGGGTACGGGGGTCGGGCATGGAGGGCGGGGGCGGGAGGTAGCGGGCGAGGACGGCGAGCAGGGGGTCGGGGTCGGTTCCGAGGTGGTGGTAGCGGCCGAGGAGGGTGGAGTCGTAGAGGGGGGTGTAGTGGCCGGTGGGAAGGATCCGGGCGGCCTTCCAGCCGGTAGCGCCGCTGGGCTTGCGGGCGGTGGCTCCGCCGACGCCGTCGTCGGTGATGTCGAGGAGGGAGCCGTCGGGGAGGCGGAGGAGGAGGCTGGCGTGCTGGCGGCGGCTGGCGATGTGGAAGGTGACGCCGCGGTGGCGGGCGAGTTCGGTGATCGGGCTGTACGCGGGGGCGAGGACGGGGGTGTCGGGCAGCGTCACGGCAAATCTCCAGTAGCCGGGGGCTCGTCAATGAGTCCCCATACAGATTGAGGCCGGGGGGATGCACCCCCCGGCCGTGGGGGGTCAGGCGGCCCGGTCGCCGGCGTGCCGGTCGGCCCAGGCGGTGAGGGCGTCGGCCATGGCCCGCATGTTGAGCGCGACGACCCGGGCGTTCCCGATGTCGAACCGATTCGGCTCGGCCGGGAAGTCGTAGCGGTCGAGCCCGAGGGAGGCAACGAACTGGTCGACCCTCCATGACAGCTCGGCGGCGGGGCTCTCCGCAGCGTCCTCGTCGACCGCGCCCTTCACGCGGCTGGCCAAGTCGGCGATCTCGTCGAGGTCGCGGTCCACGTCCTCGTCCTCGGTGCGCTCGACGGCGATGGCACGGACAAGCGGGTCGAGAATGCCCGTGTAGTCGAGGGCGTAGGTCCAGTGACCCTTGGAGTCCTTGCCGGTGACGAGCGTGGGCAGCATCCCGTTTCCTTTCCTGACCGAGGGGCCTGTCCCCCTCCTTCGTCTTTATTCTATACTCATTCGAGAAGGTGGCACAACACCCGATTTACCGTTATCTATTCGTTATATCGGCTGCGTTGGCGGGCTCCACGCGCTACCTCCATCGCCAGCGCCCGCGCGCTCTGGACATCGTCCGACCGCTCCCTTGCCTGCTGCCGCTGCGCCTCGCTGTCCCGCAGGAAGTCCGCCATGCGGGCCTGCTCGGCACGGTGCGCGTCCTCGCGGCGGCGCTTCTCCTCCGCTTCCCGCCCTGCCCGGGCGCTGGTTCCGCACGCCCGGCAGTTCTTCGCCACCCTGCTGTGCCGCGGGCAGGCCCGGCCCGCCTTCCCTGTGCCCGGAGGCGCTTCCCCTGCGGCGTCAGCCGTGGGGGGTAGGGGGGTAGGAAGGACTGAGGTAGGAACAGAAGGAAAGAAAGGGGTTCCCCCGGGGGAACTGACTGGGTTCCCCTGGGGGAACCCAGCGGGTTCCCCCAGGGGAACCCGGGACCGGGCCACTGGTGGGTCGCCCTGGGGGAACCCATCACGCTTCTCGGCGGCCCGCGCCTCCCGCCTGTCGACATCCTCGTAGGTGCGCGCCGGGGCCGCCGGCTTGGAGCGGGCGACACCCGGCCGGGCGAGCCGGGGGTTGCGCGGCGCCGTGGAGGCCGCCCTGCGCCGCTCCTTCAGCTCCTCCGTGTGCGGCAGCGTCGGCAGCACCAGCGGAAACACCCTGTACACCGCCGTCCGGCCGATCTTGCCGACCTCGATGCGCTCCACCAAGCCCTTCTCCACCAGCTGGGTGACCAACGTGATCGTGCGCTTCTCGCTGACCCCGGTCCAGGCCGCAAGCCGGTGCAGGCCCGGCCGCGACAGCCTGGTTTCGTCGTCGGCGGAGTCGCAGATCTTCATCAGCGCCAGCTTCTCCGTCGGCGTGACCATGTCCGGCGGCAGGTAGGCCGCGATGAGCATCAGGTGAATCGACATGCGGGCCTTCCCCCTCGGTGGCGCGGTGCGGTGCCGTTGGGTGCCGTGCTCACTCCCGGGCCGCCCGTACGTCGATCCGGCGGGACGCCTTCTTGGTGACCGAGCGCAGCGGCACGGCGATGCCGGCGGAGACGAGGGCCTTCACCATCCGGTCCGTGTCCGGGACGGTAGGGATCGGCGCGTCGAGGCTGTCGAAGATTTCGATCATGGCCCGGATGTCGGGCTCCTCCACGCGCTTGTCCGCACCCTGCCAGTGCAGGACGTTGCGGCCGTACGGGCCTTCCACCGCACCGTCGACGGCCTTGCGCACGAACTTCTTGATCCGGTCGGCGTCCGCCCACTCGCGGTGGGCGTTGACGTAGTCGGCCAGGTGAACGGCCACGTCGGCGTCGTCCCGGACGATGTTGGCCTGCACCGGCCGCCCGCCGACCGACTCGCCCCAGCAGGCCGTGGCGAACGGGCAGAAGTCGCACTGCGCGTCGATGCCGGGCCCAAGAAACGTGCGGGGCGCTTCCTCGGGGTGCGCGGTGTCGGCGATCCGCTCCAGCCACCACACGGCCTCTTCGGCGATCTCCGGGTCGTACGGGACCTCCTGGATGTGCTCGGCACCGTCGTCGCGGCAGATGAACCGCAGCCGGATCCGCTCGACGCGCAGCGGACCGAGGCGGGCCAGAACCCGCTGGCCGTCGTCGTCGGAGAACCCTCCGGTCATCAGCAGCCGGGCGTACGTCATGACCTGGCGCAGCTCGCCGGCAGTCGCCCCGTACCGCAGCACCTCGTCCCAGCGGTAGATGGTGCGCGTCTTGATGTCCTCGACGGTGATCACGTCGGCGGGCACCTTGGGGCGCAGGCGGCGCGGGAGCTGGCGGGCGGTGACCCGGTCGAGCTGGACCACGTCGATGCTGCCGCGGATCGCCGCGTCGGCGACCTTCTTCTCGACCAGCCAGCCGAACTCCCGGCGGGCGGCGGTCGTCAGCCCTTCGTGGATGTAGGTGCCGAGCATCGCGGCGGGGCTGACGACGTGGTCGGTGCGCGGCGAGCCGTGGTAGATGTGCGCGGCCCGGCGCTCGCACACGAGGTCGGAGGCGCCGAGTTGGCGCTGCCGGGAGCGGGGCCGGGCCTGGTCGGCGGCGTCGGCCGCGACCCAGATGGACGGCGACTCGGGCCGTTCCAGAACGGGGGTGGACATGGGTGTACTGCTCCAAGAGGTCAAGGGGCGGGGCGAGACGCCGGGGCCTCGCCCCGGGGAGGGGACGGCTCTACCGCGGGCGCGGGACCGACGGCGGGCAGTCGCAGCCGCCGACACAGGCGCAGCCCGCGCAGCCGGGGCACCAGTCCTCGGGGGGCCAGCCGCATTCGGTGCAGCAGTCGCAGCGGGCATGGCAGGCCGCGCCGTGGCACAGGGGTGCCGGGCGGAAGTTGCCGATCATGGCTCGTACGGGCAGGTCCGGGCCACCCTGTTCGGGGCGGCCCGGCCTTCCTCCGCTACGCAGCGGCGGCGGGCGCCGGCGCCGGGGTCGGCGGGTCGCCGAGGACTTCGGCGTCGGCTTCGGCCTGCTGCGCCTCGGCGGCGGCCCGCAGCCGCGCGGCGTCGCTGTCCGGGGCGTCGTCCATACCCGGCTTGGGGGCCGCGAGTTCGGCGACCCGCGCCCTGACAGCCCCCCGGACGGTGTTCCACTCCGGTTCGGTCAGGCCCGTCTCCGCCCCGGCGTCCAGCTCGGTCCACAAGACGAGGCACTCGTCACGGCTCGTCGCGGCGGCGATCCGCTCCATCCACGGGCCGGTGCGGTCGCCGACCAGCACGGGCATCTGGCGGGGCTGGCTGGCCGTGGAGCAGCCCAGGAGGTCGAACACCAGCCGCTCGACGGAGAAGCCGGGCAGCGGCAGCGGATTGCCGCTCTCCACACGGAACCTGAGCGTGCGAGCCTTGATCAGCTCCGGCGTCCGGTCGCGCCGCATTCGGACCCAGGCGGACACGTCGAAGCCGATGTCCTTCTGCGCGCCGACCTTCCACTCCCGCACCACGCGGCGCCGGTCGTCCAGCAGCGGCTGGCCGTCCTCGCCGGTCGCCGAGATATCCCTGCCGCGGGCGAGGATGATGGCGATGCCCGGGAAGGTCTGCATCGCGTGGATGATCCGGTACCAGCGGTTGGAACTGTCGTTCCACAGGTTGCGGGTCACGTCGACGTTGGCGTCCGGGTCGTTGCGCAGCTTGTCGCGGTTGCGCTGCGTGCGCTTGGCCCGCTCGCCCGCCCAGTTGGACAGCATCCGCCACAGGGCGGTGCCGGAGTCGATGACCAGGACGACGGGCTTCTCTCCGGCTGCGGCGGCCCGCTGGGCCTCCTCCCGGACGGCCTCGACCTGCTCGGCGATGTCCTGGTACGTGCCGTCGTGCTCGATGACTTCGTAGTCGGCGTTGGGTATCGCGCCGTACTCGTCGGCGGAGCCCTCGGACAGGTCGACGACGTACATCTGGCCGATCCGCTCCGACGCGGAGAGCTCGAACGCCGAGTACGTCTTGCCGGCGCCCTCCTCGCCCTCGATCAGGAGGAACGGGTAGGGGATGACGCAGGTGGGCTTACGGGACTTGATCTTCGGTGGCACGGTGACTTCTCCAAGAGGTCGTGGTGGTGCTCAGTCCGTGCGCAGGGCTCGGACTTCGATGTGTGGGGCCCACTCGGGGTGGCGCTCGATGAGCAGGCGGGCGTAGCGCGACCTGTAGTCGTTGTTCAGTGCGAAGTCGTCGGCGCTGAGGGTGGCGCGGCCGTAGCTGTAGCGGACGAGCTCGAAGAGCATGCCGAGGCTGATCTTCGAGAAGCGCGCTTCGATGCACTCGGCGGTCAGCCGCTCAAGCTCGGCGAGCACCCAGCCGTTGAGGTCGTGGAACTGCTCGAACCGCTCCTGGATCGTGCCGCGCCGGGGCTCTTGCGGACCGGGCAGGACGACTCGGCGGACGGCCTCCAGACCGGGCAGGTGGTCCTGCGTGACGGCAAGCACGTGCTCTCTCCCCTCGACGTGATGGGGATACTACGAAGATTCCCCATACAAGTCGAATCCCTTGCCGACACCCCCTCACGGGGAGCCGGCGGGGCGCCACCCTCGACGCCTCAGCAGGGCGCAGGTCGTACCGTCATGAACACCCCCAGTCTCGATCGGAGAGCCCGTCGCTCTCCTTATGCCTAGATTCTATACTCATTCTCGTGGGGTGGTCAACTCTTCTTCGTGACGCCCCTGGTCAGGATCACCGAGCCGGGCCCCGCGTAGGTGCCCTCACGCAGGCCCTTCTCCACCTCCTCGTCGATGACCACCGGCTTGGCCTTCGGCGCCGCGTTCATCCGGGCGGCACCCTCAAGGGCGTTGTCCAGCAGCCACAGCGGGGAGCCGGACAGCTTCCAGTCCGGCGCGGGGAACGTCCCCGTCTTGAGCGCGTGGTCCAGCCTCGGCAGGCCGTGCACCGGGTCCTCGCCGACGATCATGGCGACGAACTCCTGCTTGCCGACGATCGGCGGCAGGTCCGCCAGATGCACGGCCAGGGCCGACACCAGGCTCCGCCCCGGCGACTGCGTCTGCACCAGCTCCTCGACGACCGCCATGTTCGGCTCCTTCGGCCGCGCGAACCGCTCGCCGAGCCCGACCGCGAACTGCAGCGTCCAGTACGCCCGGCCGCTGACGATCTTCGCTTCCTCGTAGTCCAGCTGTCCGCGCTGGATCCACTGCGCCGCGTTGCGCGGCGGCCCGTCGTAGATCGCCGAGAGCTCCTGCCCGCCCACGATCACCGGCTTCCGTCCAGTACCACCCACTGCGCCACTCCCTGCACTCGCCGACATGTGAGTATTAAGTCTATGCGGCAGGGTCTCGGAGGCCAGGCGCCGAAATTCTGCTGCTAGAGTCGAAGGTCCAAGAGGTCGGGCCCCCATTCCATACGGAACAGGGGCCCAACTTGTATCCGGGGCAGTACGGTCCTGCGACCCCTTTCGGCTCGCCCTCCGGGGGTAGGAGGCGGGTTACTCGTGGGCGGCACACCCCGGCGAGCACGGCCGGGCAGATCACCGAGCAGCGATCCACCCGGCCGCCCGGATCACTGCGGCAGTGCGGCCTTACCGCCCGGGTACGCCGGCGGCTTCGCGTAGCCGAGCAGCCAGCCCCAGCGCGGCGACACGAAGTGCTCCGCGAGCCGGAACAGCGCGTAGTACGCGAAGGAGACGACCGGGAGCAGCACCCCAGCGAGCGCGGCCGAGTCGAGGTCGAGGCCGTACCGGGCGGCGAGGGCAACCAGCCAGCCGACCAGCGCGGGGACGGCGGTGCGCAGCAGGGAGAGGTAGAGGTTCACGGAAATCCTCGAACAGGCGGGGGCGGGGGCGGGGTTCAGGACCACAGACGGCGCCAGGTCTCCGGGCCCGGCAGGCCATCGGCGTCCGATCCGCCCCAGCCCTGGGCGCGCTGGAAGCTGGCCACGTTCTGCCGGTCGGCTTCGCCCCACGACTGGGACGGCCCGACCCTGTACGCCCCGCCGAAGCCTCGGCGCACCAGCTGCTGGCCAAGGGCGAGGATGCTGCTGTTCGACCGGCCCGGCCCGAAGGCGTCCCGGCCCGGGTACGCCGGCGGCCCGGACGGCTGCGGCTGCGGGGCAGGGCGGCTGCCCAGGCGGGAAGCGACCCGGGCCCGGAACTCGCCCATGTCGATGCCCCGCGGGTCCGGCTTCCCGGGCTGCCACTCCTTGTGGCCGATGACGGACCGCTCGGTCCAGCCGTGCGCGCGGCACACCGCAGCAGCCGCACGCACCATCGCCTCGACCTGGGCGTCCGGCCAATCCTCTGACCCTGAGCCGGTGTTGACGCATTCGAAGCCGTAGAACCTGCTGTTGCCGTCGGTGTTGGCCTGGTCGGCGGAGGGCAGGTTCCGCTCGGCGATGACCGCGGCGAGCACGTCGCCGTCGCCCGCCCCGGCATGATTGGTCCGGCCGTAGCCGACGAGGTGCACACCGCCATCGCGGGCGATCACGCCGTGGCACAGCGGGCCGGGAAGCCCGGCGTAGCCATCGTGGCAGATCTGCACGGAGGCGTCGGTGCCGGACGTGGCGGTGTGGTGGATCACGATGCCGTGAACGGGGCCCCACGCCCCCTTGCTGTTGCGGTTGTGGTTGCGCCAGCCGCCGATCTCGTTCACGGAGACCCCCTCGTTTCGGAGGGCGTTGAGGAAGGCGTCGGCGGACAGAGGTGTTGCCATGGTTGGTTCGCGTTTCTCCCCCGCGCACCAGTTGATGGGTCGTGCTCGGCGGCCTGCCCGGGCTCACGGCCTGGGGAAGGCCGCAGTTCTACGGGTGGCCGCCCTTCGACAGCATCCACAGCTGCAGCGCCGCGACGACCAGCGGAGCCACGAACGCGCCGATCAGCCAGCGCCTCGCGGCCGCCGCCGAATCCTCGGCTGCCGCCCGGGCCCTGACCTCGGCTGCGAGGTCACGTTCGAGGACAGCGAGTCGCTGCTCGGTCAGGCGCTGATCGGAGAGGTAGACGTCCTTGGTCACGGCCTGCTCGATTCGGCCGGCCAGGACCTGGAGGTCAGCGCGCAGGTTCTCGCGGAGCCCGGCGATGCCGTCGCGCTGGTCCTCGCGGATCTGGAGGATGACGCGCTGAAGCTCCCACAGCGTGGGCTCTGCGGTCGGCGGGACGCTCACTGAAACTCCGAAAGGGCGTTCCCCGCGCCGACCGCCATCCTACGGGCAGTCACCGCAGTCACCGCAGTCGCCGAACTCACCAAGCCGCAACGCGGCGCCTCTCGACCGAAGTTCAGGCCGTCAACTCACGGCGATGTCCCTCCGTCAGCTCTCGACTGCCCACCCACGCTTGACCCTTGGCACCCAATAATCGCCACATGTCCTAAATCAACCCCTATGGATGCCAAATGCGACATCACCCACCAAATCCTCACCCCTCCCGGCGATTACCGGTCGAATCGGCAATCATTCCAGCCACAACCCCTCCGATCAATTTCCGATCTTCAACGAATTGATACCTTCAAATGGAACGCCGTGCACGTACAACAATCACAAGATCCAATTAGAATTGGAGCTGGGGTTGATAGTTCGACGCATAGTTTCGGTAGCTGCTGCGCTCATCCTCTCGGCAGCTGGGGCTGGCGCCGCCAAGGCCGCTCCCGCGACCAACGAAGTATCCATCGAGGGCACCAAGACAATCGAATTCTCGCAGTCTACGGCCAGGTCCGTAGTCGACTTCTGGACGCCGGATCGCCTGCGGCAGGCCGCAGAGAATGCACAGCCTGTTCCAACCATCACCGCCGAAGCCGCAAGGAGGGCTCACGAGAAGGCGGAGCGGAACCAGAAGAAGACACAGCAGGGCGGCCCTGTAGCGGCAGATTCAGTCGCCCCGGAGCGCCAGAACAAAGCTGCGGCTTCACCAATGGCTACCAGCGCCACGATCGCCGACCGCTCATACTCCGACCTCGCATCGCCGCTAGGTCCGGACATCAACATAACGGGCAGGCTTTTCTACACCGTCGGCGACCGGCTCGGTTCGTGCACCGCAGCCGGCATCGTCTCGAACAACAAGAACTCGATCTGGACCGCAGGCCACTGCCTGCACAGCGGGGGAAAAAGCGGAAGCTTCCACTCCAACTTCCTCTTCGCGCCCGGGTACGACGAAACCGCCCCATGGGGATACTGGCCCCTTCGGACAGGCGTCGTTTCGGCCGGCTGGTCCGACGACGCCGACCTCCTCTGGAGCGACATCGCCGGCGGGATCGTCTTCCCGAACTCTCAGTTCGGCAACCTTCAGGACTGGCTCGGCGCCTATGGGTACCAGTTCAATGGCAACACCGATATTAACAACGTTACGTCCCTCGGATATCCGAGCGACGGATACAACCGTACAAGCGCAAGCCTACACGATGGCGCCAAGCCAATGTACTGCCACGGAACTGCCGTCGATGCCGGAAACTGGAACCCTCTCGACAATCGCTTGAAGCTGGCCTGCGACATGGGCCATGGGGCCAGCGGGGGCCCACAGATCGTCAACTTCGGGGGCAACAACCAAATCGTAGGGGCGAATAGCCACCGCCTTGTTGACGCGAACAACAACTTCGTCGAGAACTACCTCTACTCGTCCAACCATGGATCAGCCGCCGTAGGTGTGATCAACTGGCTCAACGCTCATTGAAAGAACTGAGGCAGTGGGCCCGCGAGGATGCGGACCCACTGCCTCTTCTACTTTCCCGGCGCCCGCATCGTCTCCATCATCGGCTGCGGAGGATTCGTCCGCATAAATTCTTCAAAAGCTGCTGGATCGTCCACGTACCTTTGCATCTCCGGTGAGATCGTGAAGTCCTCGTGAACTACCACGGCCCCGGAACCACGAACCAAAGTCACTGCAGTTGCCGTAACGCCTACTGCAAGTACTCCTACCATCGCCACTAACACCAGACGCGCCCGCCTCATGTCCACCCCTTCACGGATCTGGAGAGCCGTGCCACTGACTGTGGCAGCCGACGGGCCACCGGCCACTGCCCTCTACCTTCCAACAGCGTAGGCGGAAGCATGGGCGTGTGGTCAGCCGATCCGGAACCGAGTCACTGCTCCAACTGTCGGCTCAGTCGACGGAGGACCATTCGGCGGCACCGAACGACACCCAGCCTCCGAACGGCCCGGTGGCGTTCCAGATTTCCAGGTTGCCGTTGGCCTGGACGAACAGGTTGGCGTTGACCGCGTTGGGGGTGGCGACGGGGAAGACCTCGCCGACCTTCGGGCGGAGGTTGGGATCGTCGATGGTGCCGATCACGTTGTCGGTCACACCCGCTGGAACCGACACAATGCCGCGCAGGGCAACCATGCCGTCCGGACGCTTCTTCAAAGTGACGGACTGCCATCCGCCGAGCTGTGAGCAGCCACGCTTGAAGGTGATCGGCGTCCACGCGGCGTTGTTCTTCACGAGGCCGTAGCCCACGTCGACGTTGCCGCCCTGGACGCGCAGCCCGTTGCCGGTCTGGATCAGCACCTCCCCTTGGAGGGCCTTGATGAGCAGGCCGTCCTTGCTGAGGTACATCGCGGCGATCTGGTCAGCGAGTTGAGTGAACCACGACTCCGGGTCCAGGCGGGTGAGCGCGGTCTTGTACCCGCCGGTGCTGCGGCGGACGCTCAGCTCGATCGACGCGGCGTTGTTCTTGTCTCCGGCGTTCCCGGTGATGACGGCTTCACCGGCCATCCCGTACTCGCTGGCGACGCTCAGGGAGTAGCTGCCCCGGGCCGGGTAGGCGGTCCCCGGGCAGCCGGAGCTGAGCCACAGGCGGGGGGTCTGGGTGCCGTCCGCCGTGAGCTGCGGACCGGTGAGCCGGGTCATCGGTGTCGAGCCGTCAGCTGTGGTGCGGACCTCGGCGGTCAGCCGGGCGGGCTGCTTCTCCACGTCGGCGCCGGAGTAGAGGAGAGCGGACGGCGCCGGGGAGCTGTCGACCGGGTCGGTCGGGGCGAGCATCACCCTGCGGCCGGTCAGCCCGGTCTGGAGGATGCCGCCGGTGACGGTGGCGCCGGTGATGGTGACGCCCTTGATGGTCTTGCCGTCGATGGCGTCGGCGGCCAGCAGCGCGGCGGTGATCGCCCCCGCCGAGATCTTGTCCGCGGTGACGGCGTTCACGGCGAGCTTGTCGGCCGTGATGCACAGGGCCTTGATCTCGCGGCCGGTGATCGCGCCTGCGGCGACGGTCCCGGCGACCACCGCGTCAGCCGAGATCTTCCCGGCGGTGACGGCGTTCACGGCGAGTTTGGAGGCGGTGACCGCGCTGGCGGCGAGCTGCCCTGCGGTGACGGCGCCGGCAGCGAGGTTCGCCGTGTTGACGGCCCCGGCGGCGAGTTCGGCGGTGCTGATCGCTCCGGCGGTGATCTCGCGTGCGGTGATGGCGTCGGCGGCGACGCTGCCCGGGGTGACCGCGTCCTTCGCGAGTTTCCCGGCGGTGACGGCGGCCTGGCCGAGCTTGGTGGCGGTCACCGCGGCGTCGGCGAGGGCGGCCGCGTCGATCGCGCCGACCGCGACCTTGGCGGCAGTCACGGCATCGTCCGCGAGCTGGAGCTCTCCTACGATGCCGGCCAGGACGTCCTGGGCGACGACCGGGGCTGGCCCGGCGAACGCGGTCGGTGACGGGCCGGACGCCTTCCCCGATGTCGAGCGGGCCACCAGGACGACCCACACGGGGGTGCTGGTCGGCACGGTGGCGGTGCCGCCCTGCGGGGACTCGATGGTGGTGACGAGGGTGGCGGGCGACGGGGTGAACGATGCGGCGGTCGCGGCGTGGACCTCGATGCGGGAGAAGTCGAGGGGGCTCGGCGTGCCGTCGGCGAACTGGCCGTTCCAGCCGACGCGGACACCGCCGAGGGTCGGCGTTGCGGTCGGTGCGGCGGGCACTGGCGGGGTGGGGCCGTTGACGATGTTCAGGGCGGTGGTGCCGTCGGGCTGCTGGCCGATGATGGCGCGCAGCTGGCCGCCGGCAGTGACCTTGAGTGCGCCGTCGTCGACGCTGGAGTAGGCGAGGTGGGAGGAGCGGGACAGTTCGGGCAGGGCTGCTTCGAGCGCGGCGATGCGCCGGGCGAGGTCGTCCAGGGCGTTGGGCACAGGTTCAGGCTCCGGTGGTGAAGGCGCGGGCGAGGCGAAGGGTGACCGTTTCGGGGCTGTCGCCCTCGGCGGGGCGCAGCGTCCAGGCGGTGATGCGGCACCAGCCGTCGAAGCTGGTCCACTGGTCGCGGACGGATACCCGAACGTCGTCGCCGATGGACCAGGAGCCGATCGGGGCGGCGGGGTGGTCGACGACGGTGATCTCTTCGACGGCGGCGCTCTGCTGGCGGCGGTCGCGTTCCGCGCGGACGAGTTGGGCGAGGGTGGTCGGGTCGGTGACGCTGGGCCGGTCCAGGACGGTCTCCATGCGCAGGCGGCCGTCGCGGACGGCGTCGACAACGCGGATCTTCGCGGATCCGTCGCCGGCGCCAAGACCTATGACGACCTGCGCGAAGTCGTCGGCGTTGTCGCGGATCGGGGTGGGCCTGACGATGTTGACGCCGCTGGCGAAGTAGACGTCATCGCGGCGGGTTCCCAGTCGGGGCCAGGCGACGGTGATGCGCCGCTCGGGCTGTTCACCGTTCCAGGCGACGTTCTCCGTCCATTCGGGCCCGCGGTCCAGGCCGGTCGCGTCCCGCAGCACCGATGACAGGGCGGGGGTTTCCCACTCCCGCGTGGCGTAGGGGTGTTCGCTGTCGCCGAGGAGCAGCGGGCTGCCGCCGGGCGGCAGGTCGACGTGGACGCCGAGGTCTCCGTCGGGTGCTTCCTGGCAGTACGCCCACACGTCGGCGATCACGCGGCACGGGTCGGTGCCGGTGTAGGGACCGCGTCCGCCGAGGTTGCCGTGGAGGTCGCGGCGCTTGGTCAGGTAGGAGCTGAATCCGCCGGCGTCGAGCGGCAGGACGTCGTCTTCGGGGTCGGTGTCCCACAGCAGGCCGCCCCACGCCAGTCGGTAGTCGCGCTCCGCCCACAGCAGGGTGGTTCCGGTCTTGAGGGGTGCGAGGTGCGCGAACTTGGGAGCGAGGGTGGCGCGCATCAAGCCGGGCCCGTTCAGCTCGGGCCCGAAGGCGACGCCTGACAGCGGCAGGTCCCGGGCGAGGACCTGGCCGCTGAGGGCATCTGTGGTGAAGTACCGGTACACCGGGGGCATCAGTAGACGCCTTCGACGAAGTCGATGTCCGAAACGAGCGTCGTGTTGCCGTTGACGTCGATGCTGCCCACGGAATGGTCGTAGCGTCCGGCCTGCACGGTCAGGGTCTGGGTGGTGCCGCGCTGCTCGGGCTTCCACCAGAACTCGTCGACCATGGAGATGTCGGCGCGCGACGACCAGGTCTGCGCGTCCGTGTCCATTTGCGCTTCGTTTCCGATCACACCGGCGATGACCTGCCGGAAGCCGATGAACACGGATCCGGAGATGCGCAGGCCGTGGAGGCTGGTGACGACGGACGCCTTGGTCGCCCAGGCGGGCACGTCGAAGGACACCTTCGCACCGGACGGCCAGGTGGCCTGCCACACGCCGACCTGATCACCGATCGGCGAGTACCCGAAGCCGCCGATCAGCCGGACCCTGCGCTCGCGGCGGGGGTTGGCGAGCTGTCGCAGATCGGTGATCATGCTGTCGTTGACGGTGGCGCAGTTCGGCGGCTGGGTGATGCGGGCGAGCGGGATCGCGGTCATGCCCGGCGGCACAGTGGTGGTGGTCGCGGAGACGCCCGGGATGACGTGGAAGTAGCCGACGTCGTCCTTGACGGGGTCGCGGTTGCCCTCGTACTCGGGGTCCTCGACGCGCAGGCAGATCAGGTCGGTCCGGCCGGTGGCGCCGGTCGGGGCGATCGGCACCGGGTGGTCGCCGGCGTTGTACTGGGTGTAGGAGCCCTGCCCGAAAACGGCGCCGCGGACGATGGCGGAGCCGTTGCCGACGCGCACGCCGGGCCCGGGCGTCGCGGTGGCACGGACCTTGAGGTCCCCGCCTTCGGTCACGCCCTGCGAACCGCGGGAGAGGTCGCGGATCATCATGCGCAGCGCGCGGGCGGGGTGGATGCCGCCGGTGACCATGAGCGGGGGCTGTATGAGCATGCGGTGGTGCTTCCTTACAGGGAGGTGGAGGCGGATCGCCAGGTGACGGAGAGGCGGGAGGTGTTGGTGGCGTCCTGGGCGGACCAGCGGATGTCGGAGAGCCCCGGGGGGATCGCGAAGGCGTCGAGGCGCGAGCGGCGGGTGAGGAGCCCGGCGGCGGAGCCCTGCCCGTTGCGGGTCACCCAGCGGGTTCCGGGCCGGGTCTCGATGCCGATCCACTCGCTGTCGCCGAGGGCGAGCGGCTCGAATTCGAGGACTGCGTCGGGGTGGCCCTCGATCCAGACCTTCGGGTTGACGACGGGCCCGGTGATGCGGATCGTCGGCCAGCTGGGCCGGTTGCCGTTGTTGACGGCGCGGCCCGGGCGGGACTCGGGGTCGGCGGTGCCGGCGGTGAGCGGTGCGCGCAGCGGGGCGGTGAAGCCCTCCTTGTCGCGGTTGGACGTGTCGAGCGGCAGGTTGACGCCGGACACCTCGTCGGCGTACCAGGCGGGGTCGAGCCCTTCGAAGGTGATGTGGACGGGGATCCAGCCGTGCACGGCGCGTGCCATGCTGACCGCTCGGACGCTGGCGACCCGACCGAACAGCCGGCTGGCGGGTCGGCCGGGGCGGCGGATCCGCAGCACGTCCGTGGCGCCCGGTTCCAGGCGCACCGGGCTGTCGGCGGTGGCCTCCAGCTGGGCGAACAGGTCGAGGGCGGCGGCAGGGTCGCCGGGGGTGCGGATACCTGCCTGGATGCGCAGGGTGCGCACGCCGAGGAGGTCGCGGCCCGGGTAGGAGCCGTCCTCGCCGGGGATCGGCTGGGCGGTGCTGCGCTTGTCGGGGGTGCCGGGGCCGTCGATGTCCTCGATGAGGACGGGGGTGCCGTGGCCGATGACGACTCCGGCCAGGTCGATCTGCCAGTCCGTGAGGTCCGGGTAGGTGGCCATCAGGCGCGGCCTCCCCTCTGGAGGTGGCGAAGTCGTTGCATGACGGCGTCGGCGACCTGCTCGCCGGTGACGGCCGACCCGGTCACGGTGATCGGCATCTCGCCGATCAGCGGTGCGGGGGTGCTGTCGCGCACGACCACGGTCGTGGCCCGGGCCTGGGCGGCGACGAGCTTCACCGCGGAGCGCGCGGGAGCGGCGGCGGCCGGGCGGGAGGTGACGACCCCGCCGTCGGCGAAGTAGGCCTTCCCGCTGGTGCCGCCGTAGAGGACGGTGCCGCCGAACCGGCGGGCGGTCTCCTCCAGGATCAGCTTCGAGCGGGCGCGCTTGGACGGGGCGAGGGGGATGTAGGACTCCCCCAGGGTCTCCGGCTCCCCGAACACGCGCCAGCTGCCGGCGGGGACAATCTCGGCGATGTGGTTCTCCGGGCCGCGTGGTGCGCGGATCCCGCCGTTGGCGTAGAACTCGACGATGCCGCCGTCCTTCTTGTGCGCGGCGAACGGCGAGTCCCAGGCGCCGCCGTTGTATCCGGCGGCGCCCTGCGGGGTCAGCACCACCGGGATGTCGATCCGGCTGGGGCTGTTGACGTTGACGTTGATCGTCTTCTGCCCGGGGATGCTCTTCACCGAGCCGCCGATCGCGTCCAGCTGCGCCTGCACGGCCTTCATGTCGCCCGACATGAGGGCCTTGGTGAGGTTGCTGGCCGCCTCGGAGCCCTTGGACTGCGACACCTGCGCGATCAGGCTCAGCATCGCCGTCCACTCCTCCTTCGAGGTCAGACCGGCGCCCTTGAACGCGGCGACGATGTTGTTCAGGTCCGGGGGCGACATCGGCGGCGACGTGCCCCACAGCGCCTTCAGCTGCGCCATCGCTTTGTCGACATCACCGGCGAGCAGGGCCTGCGACAGGGCGTTGGCGGCATCCAGGCCGCGCGCCCGGGCCATCTGGTTGATCAGGTCGAGGCCGGACCCGAGGTCGGCCTGCGCCGTCGTCGTCGCCGCCCCGACGGCCGCCGACATGTCGGTGATCGCCATCTGCTGCATGAGCTTGCCGAAAGTCGCGACATCGTCGGTCTCGGCAGCCCTCGCCCACGCGCTGGCCGTGTCTTTGCCGTACTTCTCGGCGATCAGCGGGACCTGCTCCAGTCCGGCCCGGTAGGCGTAGTTGGAGCGGGCGGTGCCCTCTTCGACGATCTTCTCCAGCTCGTCGGCGACCTGCCCCTGCCCGTTCTTGAGCTTGTTGACGAGCTCGTCGAGCATCCCGGCGCTGGACACGCCGAGCTGCGCGAAGTGGTCGACGAGGCCGGTGTGACCGCTGACGGCCAGCTCGGACAGGTTCTTCTGGAAATCCCTCTGGGTCTGGAGCTGGCGGCGCATCTCCGCCATGTAGTCGTCGAGGCCCGCCTTGGTGACGGCGGTGAGGTCGGCGAGCTGGTCGGCCGTGCCCTTCTTCCCCTGCTTCAGGTTCTCCACGAGGTCGTGGGCCATGCCGGCGGAGGCGTCGCCGAGCTTCGCGAAGTGGGCGGCGAGCGGGGCGTAGCCGCGGGAGGTGAGCTCGTCCAGGTCGGCCTGGAACGACTTGTGGGCCTGGGCCTGCTCGGACAGCTTGGTGATGTACCCGGACAGGGAGGTCTTGGCGAGGTCGATCTGCAGGCTCCCGGCGCGGCTGCTCTCCGCAACCCTCTCCTGGGCGGCCTTCCACGCGTCGGCCGGGGCGACGATGGACTCCATCGCCTTGCCCATCGCCTTCATCTCGTCCGACCACTTGGTGTTGCCGTTCTTGTCGGTCGGCAACTGCATCGACGGCGACCACACGTCCATGTTGGTCTGGACGCTCTGCTTCATCTTGGCGTTCACGATGTCCATCGCCGCGGCCTGCTCGGCGTCCTTCTTGATGGCGTCGTCCCACATCTTGTGGCGCTCCGCAAGGATCGACTTGGCCTTGTCGAACGAGGCGTCGAAGCCGCCCACGTTCGCGTCCCAGGAACCGGCCTTCGCCAGGTCGAGCTTCTCGTTGAGCTTGGCGAGCTTCTCGCCGCCGGACATGAGGCCGTCGATGACCTCGGTCATCTCCAGGCCCGCGGCCTTGAGCTTGGCCATGTCGGCGGAGTTGGCGAGGGATTCGGCCAGCGCCCGCATGCCGGCGCCGACGTCGTGCTGCTCACGCTCGGAGCGCAGCGCGGCGGTGAGGTCGTCAGTGACGGCCTTCGCCTTCTGCTTGCTGGCCGAGTAGGCGGCGTAGCCGAGGACGCCGACGGCGAGGATGCCGGTCAGGCCGGACGCGGCGAGGGCCGTGCCGCGCAGCAGGGCGGGCAGGATCGACGCCCCGGCCTGCGCCTCGGCGGCGGCCGCACGGAACGCGACCAGCTGGGACGACAGTTGGGCGACACCGGCGCGGGCGACTAGGGCGACGGCGCCGAGCGCCATGAGCACGCCGAGTGCCGACTTCACCGGCGCGGGCAGGTCGTTGAACGCTCCGGCCACGATCGACGCGTACTGGGCGAGTTCCTGTAGGACGGGCAGCAGGATCCGCGCCACGTCGATGCCTGCGGCGGCTGCCTCGTTCTTGAACAGCGCGAACTGGCCGGACACGGTGTCCATCTGGATCGAGTACGCGTGCTGCGTCGCGTCGGCCCGCTCCACGGCACTGGTGATCGCCGAGTAGGTGTCTGCGTAGTTCTTGCCGTCAGCGGCGGCCAAAGCCAGCATCGCGCGGACAGCCCGAATGTCCTTGAAGTAGTTGACGGTGGCTTCGGCGGCGCCCCCGGTGGCGGCGTTGATCTTGCCGAGCACCGTGTAGAGGCCGTGCTGCTCGATGGCGGACGCCGCGGACTCGTAGCCGAGGTCGTGGATGAGCCCGGCCAGGTCCTTCGTGGGCTTCATCAGTCGCGTCATCAGCATGTTGAGGCTGGTGGCGGATTCGGCGGCGGGGATGCCTGCGAGGGTGATCGCGGCCAGGGCCGCGCTGACCTCGTCGAAGCTGATGCCGGCGGCGGCGGCCATCGGCACGACGTCGCCCAACTGGGCGGCAAGTTCCTCGAACGAGATGACGCCCTTGTTGACCGTCATGAACATGATGTCCATGACGTCTGCCGCCGCACTGGCCGGCATGCCGTACGCCTTCAGCACGCCCAGCAGCGCGGTCGCCGCGGTCTCCGTCGTCGTCAGACCGGCGCTGGCCCCCTTAGCGGAGACCTCCAGGATCTCCATCGCCTCCGCGCCGTCGAACCCCGTGCTGACGATCTGATACAGACCCTCCGCCAACTGGCTTGTGGTCTGCGGAAGTTCGGTACTGAGCCTGACGATTTCGTCGGTGAACGACCGGACGTTGTCGCCGGTGATCTGCTCGGAGATCGTCAGCACGTTGGCCATCTCCTTCTCCAAGGAGATGGCGCCCGCCACGCCGACGGCGAGGATCGCGCCGAGCACGAGACCGCCCGTGACCAGCCCGGAGACCCGGGCGGCGGTCGCGGCCTGGGCCGCCGCGGCTGCCTCGGTCTGTGCCCGGCCGACCTCGGTTGCGGCGGTCGCGGCCCGCCGTGCGGCCTGCTCCTCCGTCTCGGCGAGGGCGCTGCGCGCGGAACTCGCCGCCACAGCTGCCTGCGCGGCCCCGGCACTGGTGCGCTCGGCGAGCGCCGACGCGCGCGCGGCACTCTCCTGCGCTGCGGCGGCCCGCCCGGCCTGGACGGCCTGCGCCTCACCGGCGCGGGTCGCGGACTCGGCGGCCGCCTGCGCGGTTCGCTGCGCTGCCTCCGCCCCGGCGCCAGTGGTGACCTGCGCCCGGGCGGCCATCGTCTGCGCCAGCTCCTGCGCACGGGTCGCCCGGGTCGTCGCCTCGATCGCCGCCGCCCGCTCGGCCTCCGCACGGGCGGCGGCCTGCGCCGCGACCGTCTCCGCGCGGCCCGAGCGTTCGGCGGCAGCTGCGGCGGCCTGCTGGGCAGCCGCCGACCGCTCCACTGCGGCCCGCACGGCCTGCTGGGCGACGGCGGCTTCCTGCGCGGCGGCGACCTGCGCCCGGCCGAGCCGGGCAGCGGCGGCCTCGACCCGCTCCAGCTCCACACGGGTACTCGACAACTGCCCGTCGAAAGAGCGGAGTTGCTGCGCGCCGCCGCGCAGCCCGGTCGTCAGACCGGCCAGCCCCGCCTGGAGCTGGACGTAAAGGGTGTAGGCGCCGGCCACCCGGCTACTCCTGTCTGGACTGCCGGAGCAGTCCGATCTTCACCCCACGCCCCTCGGCCCCCTCAGGGACCTGCTCGTTCTCCATGTCGATCAACTCGCAACCCGGGCAGCGGTGCGTCTGCGAGACGTACGCGTGCCGGTCACCGCCCTGATCGGGGTCCCACTCCTGCGGCCTCGTACCACAGCCCTCACACACATCCCGCCGGTACGCCGCGAACGCGAGGGCCTTCTCCCGGTCCAGCGCCGTCCACCGGCCGCCCGCAGCCCCCATCAGCTGCGAGTGCGGAATGCGGTACGCCACGCACAGGTCCATCTGCGCCGCGAACTCCGGGTCGGCCGTCAGCCTTTTCCCAGGTCGGCCCGGAGCTTCTGGTTGACCATCAGCGCCCCGGTGAACAGGACCTTGGCGTCGCCGTCCGACCACTCGTCCAGCAGGCTCTGCGCGTCGGCGACGGTCATGCCGTCCACCTCCGTGCCGGCCGCGTCCCGCTCGACGTGGCTGGCGGCGATCAGGGCCGACGGAAACGTGTCGACGTTGTAGTCCTGGCCCTTGTCGGCCTGCTCCTCGGTCGGGGCGTGGGCGGCGAGCAGTGCCTCCCACACCGGCCGGGGAAGGGCGCGGAACGTCAGCTCGATCGTGGCGTCGGCGAGGGCCTGTTCAGCCGTCGCGAGGACCGAGTGGGCGATGACGACCTGCGGGTGCGCCCCCACGAAGGCGTCCACCTGGCTGTCCTCGATGCCGTGGCCGGCCGCGGCAGTTCGGGCGGCGGCGCGGGCCTGCGCCAGCTTCAGCTGCGCGTCGGTCACGGCGGCTTTCGCCGCGTCGTCGTCGCAGATCCGCACCGTCCGCTCCGGCAGGGCCCGGGCCTTGAGGCGGGCCATCTTGGCGCGCCAGTGCGCATCCCGCGCCACGGCCTGGACGGGAGGCTCGATCGTGTTGGTCGTCATCGCCCGCCCCCTCAGCCCGCTGCGGCGGCCGGAACCGGCGCGTCCAGGGTCGGCAGGTCGCTGATGGAGAAGCTGACCTTGAACTTGGCGGGCTCGGTGCCGGTCGAATAGCTCGGCGCGCGGGAGCCGACGCGGACCGGGAACACGTCCAGCGACTTGGACTGCGGGATGTCGCCCTTGCGGAGGATGCAGATGTAGCCCACCGCGTCCTTCGACAGCAGGGCCTCGATCACGTCGCTGGCCAGATCCTCGTAGAAGGTGAGGGCGCTGTTCGCGGCCTTGTCCTCGCCCGGGATGCTCGTACTGAACTTGTTGCCTAGGTCCGGCGTCTCGATCGGGGAGTTCTCCAGCGACCAGCCTTCGATGTCCGCGATCTGCTTCGACAGGTCGGTGCCGGCGGTCAGCTCCTGCCGGGTCGGGATGTTCGTCGGGGCGGCGATCGTCGTCAGGAAGAAGAACTTGGTGACGCCGCGGCGCATGTACCGCTGCTGCGTGGAAGCCACGCGACTCTCATTTCCGGGGAACTCCGCACCCGGGGTTCATGACCACCGGAGACCCGTTCCCCTGACGGCCACCCACTGCGAGGGGTGGTCGAGGAGTCGGCCCGTACCGGCGGTCGGGCGTCCGTGCGGGGGTCTCCACGGTGAGATGTGCCAACCAGGGGTCGGCGGGCGGGTCAGCTGTCAGGTGTCGTGACGTGCAGCAGGACCCGCGTGACGTAACTGTATACGCCGTTGGCGACGGACTGGCCGTCCTCCTTGTCGATCTCCCGGCCGATCACGGTGTGACCGGCCGGGACGATCGGCGTGACGAAGCCGCCCTTCGGCCCGACTGCGAGCAGCGTGGCGCGGACCTTGTCGGCCATCCACTCGACCTGCTCGGCGGTGCTGGCCACCGACGTGATCTGGTAGACCATGCGGCCGTCACCGGCCTGGTCACCGAACGGCGGCCCCGACGACGTGCCGCCGAGTGGGTACAACACGCTGTAGGGGATCGTGTTCCCGGTCGGCTTGTCCGCGGCGACCGGCGCCGCCCCGTACCCGCAACTGCGGCCGGTGCCGGCGGCCAGCGCGTCCCGGAGCGCGAGGGAGACGACCCTTCCCTGCACAGGCATCTACTCGCCCTCCTCGTCATCGTTGCCCGACTCGGCGTCGGCGATCCGGCAGGCGGTGATCTGCCCGGTCAGGTCGAGGTCGGCGTACCGGATCAGCCCGGCCCGGTCCCAGGCGGGCATGTCCGCCGGCGACGCCTCGGCGTACAGGCCCAGCTCGCCGGTCTCCTCGTCCACGACCTCCAGCACCAGAACCATCCGCGACAGCAGCCCGGCGCCGTGCGCCCGCAGCGCCCCGGCGACGGCCTGGTGGATGTCGTCGGTCAGCTGGCTCATCCGGCCACCACCTGTTCGGCGACACGGCCCATCGCCGCGAGGAACAGCGGCTCGACGCGCTCCACGGACGGCCCAACGTGCGGAAACGGCGGCTGATGGAACACCCTGCCGAGACTGTCCGGCCCGACGAACCCGTACTCCAGGCGCGGCCCCTGCGGGCGGCTGGTCCCGACGATCGCCTCCACCCCCGTCGCGGAGGCCCGCACCTCGGTGGTCCACGAACGCCGGTAGTCGCCGGTCTGCACACCAGGTCCGGGGCGGCCGGACGCGGCGGCGCGGATCGCGGTCTCCAGCAGCATCGCGTGGTGCCGCACCACCGCCGTAGCCGCCGGCACCGCAACGGCGGCGCGGGCCTCAAGCTGTGCGGCGACGACGGCCGCGTTGCTCGTCACGCTGGCCATCAGCCCTCCACCTTCTCCAGCTCGGCGGGCTGCCGCTTGCCCAACGCCCACTCCGTGAGCTGGAGGAGCAACGCCCGAACGAACTCGTGCGGGCCGCCGTCCTGGAGGTCGTGACGGTCGAGGACGGCACGCTCGGTCTCCGCCGGGTCGAGGGCGGCGAGGAACGCGGCGGCGGCCGGACCCGGGTCGGGGTCGGCGCCGACCACGATCCGGGCCGCGCCCTCCCACTGGGGGTCGGCGGTGGGGCGCAGCAGCAGAAGCAGCTCCGGGGGCTGCCCGGCGGTGTGCTGGAGCCGGTAGGAGGCGACGTGGGCGGCGATGTCGTGGCCGTCGACCTCCAGGCGCGCGGTCGGCCCGGACGCCTGGATGCGGACATGCCGCAGCTCAGAGGGGGTGGTGGGGGTCATGAGGCCGAGCCTAGGCGTGGCAACGGACATCCTTCTGCGGAGCCGGGCAGGAGGCACACCTCGCTGCGCTGCCAGCAGTTCCCCTGACGTAGGGCACCTGCCTTGGAGAGAATCCCGACATGGCTCAACTCGAACCGCTGTCACCCGAACTGGAGGAGCAGCGCGAGGCGTACGTGCATCTCCTACGCGCCGGACAGCTTTCCCCCTACTCGCTTCCCGCCGTAGCGTCCGCCGTGGAGAAGGCCGTCCTCGCGCGCGCGTGGGCTCGGACCCGCTACCTGAACGAAGCAGTGGGGAGCCGAATCTACGTGCTCTCCGTGGCGGGGACGCACCCACGGATCAAGGTCGGCGTGACGGCCGACGTTCGGGGCCGCATCGCAACTCACCTGAACGAGTACCACTGCAACGGGCACGGGCTCGTCGACGCGTGGATCTCAAACTCGTTCCTCGACGCAAGTCCCATAGAGACGGGCATGC
Organism: Kitasatospora sp. NPDC092286; assembly: GCF_044755565.1. Classification (NCBI taxonomy): domain Bacteria; kingdom Bacillati; phylum Actinomycetota; class Actinomycetes; order Kitasatosporales; family Streptomycetaceae; genus Kitasatospora; species Kitasatospora sp. NPDC092286. The sequence goes on from NZ_JBIVRD010000009.1 coordinate 57,821, forward strand.
ACAAGCTCGTGCGGATAAGTCACCGGACGAGCTACCGGCGGGAGGAGTATCCGGGTGCAGACTTCAGGAGCTTCTGTGAGGTAGCGGCCTACTTCGATGCGAAGTTGAGCCTCACGGAAGATCAGGTTCGGCTCCACGAGCGGGAGCAGCAGAACCGCGCGCAAGCGTGGGAGGAAGAGCTTCGCTCGGCAGAACGCCACGCCAGAAGCGCCTTCCAGATCGGCGAGGCCGGAAGTAGCTGATTTTCGAACAATAGGATCAGCTCAGCACTCGAATCCCAAGTGGCATTCATTGAACTAGATTCACGACCACCCCCATACGCGCTCCTAATTGGCTCGCGAGCGCCCCGCCTGGGGGATTACCTCTGATATTCTCTTGCACGCAGCCGACTCTTCGAGAGGCGGCGCCCTCTCCGCAGGAGGGAGGTAAAACGGGATTGAGCATCGGCATGGATTCGAACGAATCTCCGCTGGTGTGGACATGGCTCAGGCGAACCGCCGACGTATCGGCGGTAACTGTCTGCTGTATTGAGATTCTGGTCAGATTTTTCCATTTTCTCAACGGCTAGCGCCGAGAGCTGCGGGGACGGCCAAGCGCCCGCTGCGCCGGGCCGCCCCCTCGTCCGCGCCCGTCCCGGGGCACCCCGCCCGAAGGTCGTACGCCTGCTGCGGGGTGTCCCACCCTATTGCGTGGACTCAGCCCCGGAGGGCCGTTAGAAGGCTACCACTTCTAACGATGCCAACGTAAAAGAATGACCGTCAATCCATGAACATTAGCGCCCCGATCCCCACTGTCTTAGTCCAAAAGAATGGCAGAAAGAACGGCCGGCGGCACGCTTTCCCCACCTAAACGGCAAAGCTCTGACCTGCGGCGATTCATTATCGCTTCACTCTTTCGGAGTAAATGGCGGCAACCGTTCCGGAGGGTTGGCCGCACGCCAAACCCCAGCCCTAGCGCCGAACCTACACGGCCACGACCTCGTCAAGCCGGGTGATCCGGGCGACGGCTACAGTGCTGGCCTCCCCCGCGTCGAGGGCCTGCCAGATGCGGCCGATCGTGCCGGCCGTCGGGGTCTTCGCCGTGACGACGGTCACGAGGTCGCCGCGCTGCGGGAGCGGCGCCGACAGCGGGGTGACGAGCCCATACCAGGACGCGGTGTCCTCCAGCCACCGGCCGCCGACCAGGTGCTCGACCGCGGCGAGGCCGTGAGCGGAGAGCACCGCTCCAGCGCCCTGCCACACCGTCGTTGTCGGCGCGGGCCCCACCAGCCCGGTTTCGACGTCCAGCACGGGGGTTCCGGTCGGCCTGCTGATCCGCACCTCGTCCACCATCACGGTGCTCTCCAGGACCTGCCGGACCGCTTCGAGGTCAACCGGCGCGGTAGGGGTACTCACGCCGCACCGCCGCTGGTCTTCTCGATTCGCATCCACGTCTGTCGGACGACGGACAGGGCGCCCGTCTCCCCCGGGTCGAGGATCTTGAAGGTCCGGCCGACAGCAGCTGGATCGGCGCTCTTCACGATCGTCACCGTGTTGCCCTCCGCCGCGACGGGCGCGGACATCGGGGTGAAGAGGAGGTAGCGGCCGTCACCGTCGTCCTTGTACGGCTGGCCCTCCAGGCGGAGCACAACGCCGGGCCCACCGGCGGCGCGGTGCAGTCCGGGTCCCTCGTAGGCGACAACGCCCGGGCCGGGGACGTACTGGCCGGTGTTCGGGTCGAAGATCTGGGGGCCCGGCGTGCTGAGCCGGACTTCCTCGGTCAGGAGCAGGCGCTCCACGATGGCGCTGACGCCGATGGTCGCGGGCGCGCCGGAGCTGGGTTCGGTGGTGGGGGTGGTCATGATCTGAGCCTAGGAACCGCAGCCGACACTTCCCCCGGCCAGCAGCAACGGCGTCCGGCGCTAGCATCGGCGGCATGAGCAGCAGCGAGCACCTGGCGGTCACGGGCACGTGGCCGACGTGCGGTCACGAAGGCCCGGCCGGCACCCGCACCGGACCCGGTCTTGGCCTCTGCCTGCGCCCGCGTGGCCACCGCGAGCGGGCGGACGGCACCGGCCCCGTTCTCCACCGTGACCAGGTGCACGAGTGGGAGGAGCAGCCCGAGCAGCCGTGGTGGGCCGCCCTGGGTCTCGACTCCGACGGCAGTCCTCTGACCTGACCTTCCCGTGGCCTGGCGAACTGTCCGAACTCGGCGTTTCGGACAGTTTCCTATGAGGACAGTAGAGGTTCGTCGGAGAGACCCCCACGCGTGCTGGCTGCTTACCGTCCTCGACCGGTCCTCTGCCACGGAACGCGAGGGGAGATCACTCCGGCCCGGACCGCCGCCTCGTGCTCGGCGTCGTCCTTGAACCGAGCACGTCGGCCGCATGGGCAGTTACCTCGGTAGTGATCCTCACCGTGCCTCTGGAACTTGTCTCGACGCCGGTCGCGTTCCTCCCTGTAGGCACCGCGTCCGGGAAGGGCCGTCGCCGGACCGCAGCACGGCGCTGGTGTGATCGGCGCAGGCCACACCGCCCAGTCACACGAATGCCCGGCACGCGCGCACCGCGGCCCTGGCGGCCTATGAGTCGAGCGGGATGACAGCGTGGGTGTCCCAACAGATCTGCCAACCTGGCAAGTCCGCGCCGGGCGTCGGGACGCGCCGCCAGTACACCTCGATCAGGGCAATCCGGCTCACGGTGAATGGCGCGTGGCCGGGCCGCACGTAGTGGATGATCTGCGCAACTTGATCGGTGTCGATGTCCGACGCGGCGTACGCGGCGGTCGTGTGGAGAACGCCAAGCGGGTAGCTGGCTGCTTCGGCGCCGAAGACCTCGTGGACGGCGGTACGGACGCGGCGCTGAAGTAGGGCGAGGTGGTCATCGGGGTGAAGGTCCAGGCGCACACCGGTGCGGTACGCGATCGGCGATCCGGCTTGCAGAAGGACCGGCCCGATGCCGGCCACGGCGGTGCGCAGCCGCTCGGCGAATTCGTCGCGGGCTGCGTGGCCGATGGCGTCAGCGGATGCGGAGGTGATCATGTCGAGGGTGATATGTGCGCGCTTGTCCGGGACTGGCACGACGGGCAGCCCCGCGAGCGCCTTGCGCAAGCCAGCGAGTAGGCCCCGTAGGGCCGACCCTTCTGGCAGGTCGGGCAGGGCGTACACCTGGAGGGCCCGGAGCCCGTCGGGCCAGGGTTGGATGCCGAAGGTGGGGTGGAACGCCTTCATGAGGTTCTCCTCGTCGCAGGAGGGCTGGGAACGGCCGTCTCAGCTTGGGAGCAGCACGGGGAACCCCGCCCGGTTTCCCGCCGGCGCCGTGATCCGTCTACCGCTGGACCTGGGCAGGTGCTCCGATGACCTGCTCGTGCCCTGCGGCGGGGTCGCTCGTGAAGCGGGCGGCGACTGCGGCGAAGTCGGCGCTGTTCCACCGCTCGGGCCTCATCCGGATGGTGACATCCTCAGCCAGCTGCTCGACGGTCGCGGCGAGGTAGGCGTCGGCCTGGCCGGGCGGCATGTAGCGGTGGGCCATCCTGCCGCGTTCGGCCGGATCGACGGGATCCTCGATCGACACGACGGGGCCCTCCACACTCACGTACCGGCAGGGTGCTTCCTCCTGCTGGGTGCAGAGCGCGAACCTGCCGGCTGCCCGGATCAAGCTGGCCTTCGCCGAGTTGCGGCCGGTGATGATCGTGATCAGCCCGCCGGGCTGGTAGATGTACCAGATCGGCACGGCGAGCAGGCCCCTGCCGGGTTCCGCGCCGTCACCGCTGACGGCTAGCACCCCGACGTGGGGCGCGGCCAGGAAGCCTTCGCGCTCGGCGGTGGTCATGGCGAAGGACACTGGCTCGACCTCCCGTAGGTGGAGACCCGCGCGCAGCTGTCGCGGGCCGAGCACTGTGGGCCGTACCCGGGCCGACGGTTGTCCGAACAAAGGATTACCCGGACGGCGCACCCGGTAGCCGCCGTCCGGTCTCGGCCGACCGTGGCCGATCATGGAGGGGTGAAGCCGCCAACGTCCGTACCCGCGTCACCATCGCAGCCCACACCGCCCGGCGGCCCGGATCAACCGACGGCCCGGGCAGCGTGGCGGGCGGTCTCCGTGCTGGCTGACAACCGGTGGCGTGTCGGGATCCTCGACCGCTGGATACCGCACCCCGGGCCGCCGACATGGTGGGAGGCGGGCGTCACCTGGGGCCCAGATCCGAAGCAGGACCGGGCGGTGCTGCGCTTCGACCCGCAGGTGATCGTCGAGCTGGCGCCCCCGGCAGGCCCACCCGGCCGTGATGCCGAAGAGGTCGAGGCACTGAAGCCCGGCGCGTTCCACACCACACCCGCGCCGTGGCTCCCGGTATGGGTGGCGGCGGATGGAGGCTGGCATCTTGCGCGCCTTCTCGCCTGGCACCAACCGTCCGACGGCAGCAGCTGGACGGTGACCGTCCGGGCCTCCCTGGACGAAAGCGCCCCGGTGCGGCACTTGGTGTTCGATCCGGCGGCTATCGAGCCGGTCCGCAACCAGCCCCCTCAGTAGACCGGAGCCCCGGCCGGGCAGCCGCAGCGGATCAGTCGGGGATCCGACGGACCGCTGCCCCGGGAGCAGGAACGCGTGGGACGTTCCACTCCCGGGACAGCATGCTGGAGGTCACTCAGAGCGCCGTCCGGCGTCCGGGGCGCTCTTCGGCAGAGGAACCTAGACGGACGTCGGGGCCGACCAGATCGGCATCTCGGATGCCGCCGGCACCGTCCAGATCGGGAGGCCGGATGCCGCCGGCACCGTCCAGATCGGGAGGCCGGATGCCGCCGGCACCGTCCAGATCGGGAGGCCGGATGCCGCCGGGGCCGCCCAGATGGCGACGTCGGTCGGCGCGGCGACGGCGACCGGCGCGGTGAGAACGCCTGCGGCGGCGACGGCGGCCGCGATGGTGATGGTGCGGAGAGACATGGGTTTCCTCTGGTGATCGGATTTCGGTTGATCGATGTCGTTGTGCTGCGGAGCTGGCCGTCGAGTTGACGGGGCTCGCAGGCGGCGGAACGGCGGTCCGCGCGCTCGATCAACGGGCGGGGCGATGGTCACGAGCAGCGCCCTTCGTCGCGGAGCTGGGTGGTCAGAGCCGGTCGTGGGCGGCTTCGATGAGCGCGCGGGCGTCCGGGCCGTAGGCGGCGGACTGGGCCAGGAGGTCGAACATCGCCGTGAACCGCTTGATGAGGGGCATTTCGGTGACGGTCTGGGGGCCGACGAGACTGTCGATCCCGACGCGGACGCCGTTGTAGATCGCGAAGCCGCCGGGGACTGTCGCCTTCAGCTCGGCGCCGAAGGGGATGATGCCCAGGCGAAGGCCCGGGGTGTCGAGGCGGTCCAACAGGTGCCGCAGCTGGGCGCGCATGACGTCGGCCCCACCGACGACGGTCGTGATGGCGTGCTCACCGAGCAGGACGTGGTAGGCGCGGTTGTCCTGGCCGAGCAGGCGGCCGCGGGCGAGGCGGGTGATGACGGCGGCGTCGATGTCCTCGCCGGTAACGTCCATCACGCGGCGCAACCGCGCGTACGTCGCACGGATGTAGTCGGCGGTCTGCAGCTCGCCCCAGATGATCTCGGGCTGGAACGCGCGGTGATCGGTGGTGACCTCGGCGAGAGCCAGGAAGTCGTGGTGCATGGCGGCGAGGGCCTGGGGCGGCTGGGCCATGGTGCGGGTCATCTCGGTCTCCTGAATCGGGTTGATGCGGTGGGCTGGTGGTCGGCCGTGGGGCGTCGGCGGGCCACGGGCATGCGGGCGGGCTGGGACAGCGGGACGGATCACGGCTTCACCCGCAGGTGGTGGCGGAGGCGGTTGACGTCGCGGGTGCTGCTCAGGGCCCGGTACAGGTCGAGGCTCTCCCGGTACCGTTCGGCGGCCCGGTCGTGGTGGCCGGCTCGGGCCTCGGCCTGCCCGAGGTACTCGGTGACCCTGGCGGTCCAGTGGCCGTCGGGGACGGCGGTGAACTCCTCGCGGGCCTGGAGGAGCAGGGTTCGGGCTTCGCCGTGGTCGCCTTGCAGGGAGTGGGCCTCGCCCCGGCGGGCCAGGGCCCGGGCCGCGTTGCGCAGGTCCGGCGCGGGTAGAGCGAGCAGGTCACGGCGGGCGCGGTCGAGCAGCTGGTGCGCGGTGTCGAAGTCGCGCCTGGTGGCGGCGATCGAGCCGCCCATGGTGCGGGCGAGCGCGGCCCCTCGGGGCTGGCCGAGCCCGTCGTAGAGGTCGACCGCCGTGGTGACGTAGGGCGCGGCGAGGGCGAGGCGCCCGGCGTCGTAGAGGACGGACCTGAGCCCGGCGGTGTACTGGGCGATTCCTTCCTGATCGCCGGTCATCTGGGCGAGATCGAGCGCGAGGCGGTACTGCTCGATCGCATCGTCGTACCGCTGGGCGTAGGTCAGGCCGAGCGCGAGGGTGCTGGCCATCTCTCGCTGGGCCATGGGGTCGGAGCACCGCTGCGCCGCTTGGAGGCCGTCTTCGTGGTGGCGGATCCACTCGTTGATGGGCCGGTCCAGCTGCCAGAGCGGTCCGAAGGCGTGCGTGATCTGCCAGCGGAAGGCGGTCTTGCGAAGACGTCGGGCTGCGTCCTTGGCGGGTTGGAGAGCGGGCAGGTGGGCGCGCAGCCAGGTGCGCGCGGCGTCGGGGTCGGTGAACTCTGCTTCCTCGCCGGGCGGGTGGTGGTAGGTGCGCGGCAGCACGCGGTGGTGTGGGGCGAGGAGGCGTTCGGCACGGGTGGCGGTGCGCAGGAGGTAATCGAGGTAGGACAGCGTGGCGGTGGCCGCGCCTGCGGGGCCGTCGTGGGCGGCGATGCGCTGTTGCGCGTGCTGGCGGATCTCGGCGGGCATCCGGTACACGTCGCCCCGGCCCGGTACCTCGCCCACGGCTTCCAGCAGGGCACGATCCGCGAGGAGGCGTAGGTGTTCGCGGGCTTCGTCGGCTCGGAGCCGGGCGGCTGCCGCTGTCGCGCAAGGGTCGAGGTCGGGGGCCGGGACGGCGGCGAGCAGGCAGTAGACGCGGGCGGAGTCGTCCGGCAGGCCGCGGTATGCGGTGTCGGCGGCGGTCACGGTGCTGTTGTCCGTTCGGTCGGAAGGGCGTTGGGCGAGGGCGGCCGCGGCGTGGAGTCGGCGGTGCGGGGCGTGGGCAAGGTCGGCAGCTATCAGGGAGAGCGGGCGGGGCAGGTGACCGCAGACGTCAGCGATCCGGTCGAGAGCAGCGGGGTCTTCGGCGGCACGCTCGGCACCGAGGATGCGGGTGAGGAGCGTCCGGGAGGCGTGCGGTGCGAACGGGAGGAGTTGGTGGTGGACGGCTCCGTGGGCGGTGAGGCCGGGCAGCGCGTCGCGGCTGGTCACGACCACCAGGCAGTTGGGTCCGGCGGGCAGCAGGGGGGTGACCTGATCGGCGTTCGCGGCGTCCCCAAGGACCAGCAGCAGTCGCCGCCCGGCCGTCACGGATCGGAGCATCGCCTCCAACTCTGCTCGCATCCAGGGAAGTTGGGCATCTGATTCGTACCCGAGGGCGCGCAGGAGCGAGCGAAGCGTCTCGGTGGTGGGTGCGGGGCCGCCGGGCGCGGTCGCACGCAGGTCCGTGACCACTTGGCCGTCCGGGTAGGACGCAGACAGGGTGTGGGCCCAGCGGTGCGCCAGGGCGCGCTTCCCTGCGCCACCGGGCCCGTCGATCACAGCCAACGGGGATGCGAAATCCGGTACCGCGCTGAACACCCGGGCGAGCGCGGTGAGCGACTCCTCCCGATCGGTCCACGTGGCCGGCACAGGACGGAGCTGGCGTGGAACCGGCGGTACGACATGCCCCGGTGCTGGCGCGTGGATGTGCACCCCGCCGGTGATGTTGCTGGCCTGTACGACACTGCCGTGGATGGTGCCGCCCAGCATCCGGTTGTCGATCCTGTCGCCGCTCACGCTGTCCCTTCGACGTGGCTCGGGCCGGACCGGCCGGTGCCCATCCGGGTCCGAGGGCGGGAGGTGGGTCATTTCGGGTAGTCCTCGCAGGGGGCGTGGGCTGCGGCTGGGCGCTCTCAGCAGTAGTTGCGGAGCCGGGCGAGGGTGCCTCGTGGGTGGTCGAGGACCGCGAGAGGCAGCGGGATCGGTTCGTCGAGCGGGTCGTGCCGGCGGTCGCGGAGGGCGGATTCGACGAGCCGCCAGCAGGTGCTGTGTCCGACGACGACGAGCGTCTGCCCCGCCGGCAGGGCTTCGTGGAGGGCGAGGAGGCAGGGGAAGAGGCGCTGTTCGACGTCGCGTAGCGATTCCCCGTCCTCGGGGCGTGCGTCGTACATCACGTCGTAGCGGGGCCAGTCCGGGTCGCCTGCGAGGTCGCTGAAGCGGGCTCCGTTGTAGTTGCCGAAGTCGCGTTCGCGTAGGTCGTCGTGCGGGATCAGCGGGCACCGGCCGTTGCTGATACGGCGGGCCGTGTCCAGGGCACGTGGCTGGGGGCTGCTGTAGATGACGGCGGTGATGTCGAGCGCGAGGTCGTCGCCGAGCCGGTCGGCACCGGTGAGGGCTTCGGGCAGTAGCGGTGCGTCGTTCCGGCCCATGAGGATGCCGTCGGCGTTCGCGGTGGTCCGACCGTGGCGGATCATGACGAATCGGGCGGTCACGGGCAGCCTCCCTGGGGTGCCCAGCGGTGGTCGGCGATGATGACGACCTTGAGGCGGTCGGGGGCGGGGTTGGCGTACGCGCGGAAGGCGCGGTTGACGCCGATGGCGGGGTACGCGCGGTCGCCCAGCAGGGTGGCGAGGATGTCGAGGTGGTTGTGCAGGTACGTCTCCGCCGGGGCGAAGACCTGCTGCCAGGGCGGGGTGATGCTCGCCCGCAGAGTGAGGTTGCGGCGCAGGAACTGCGCGTAGGGGATCGAGTAGTCGGGGTCGTCAGGGACGCCGAGGGCGAGGATCGTGCCGTCGTGGCGGGTGATGGAGATGGCGTCGCGAAGGGTGTGCTGCTGGTGGCCGACGGCCTCGACGCAGATGTCGACGGGCGTGGCGGTGTGCTTGCTGGCAGGCCAGGCGGAGGCGGTGTCCTGGAGGTGGCGGGTGATGCCGAACGCCGCGAGGAGGTCGTGGTGGCGGGCAACGGGGTCGACGCCGGTGACGATGGCGCCGCGGCGGCTGAGGACGAACGCGGTGAGCAGGCCGATCGGGCCCAGGCCGAGGACGGCGACGTGGCAGCCGTCGACATCTCCGAGCTTCGCGGTCGCGTGCAGGACGGTGGCGAGCGGCTGGATCAGCGTCGCCTGGGCGTCGGTGAGGTGCGCGATGGCGATGGGGTGGGTGGCGGCGCGGTCGGCGAGGTAGATCTCGGCGAGCCCGCACTCCTCGACGGGCATCGCGAGGACTCGCTGCCCTGCCCGTAGGCCGGTGTCCCCCGGGTCGGCGACGCGGCCGACGCACTCGTGGATCGGGAAGCCGACACGACCCGAACGCGGGTCGGCCGTGCTGCGCCACTTCGGCAGGTCGCTGCCGCACAGGGCGGCGGCGGTGAGGCGGACGGTCAGCTGTCCCGGGCCCGGCACCGGCTCGGGTACGTCGTCGAGGAGTTCGAACTCCTGGGGGGCCTTGAGGCGTAGCGCGTACATGGTGGGCGGGTCTCCTCGTCGTGAAGGGGCCGGATGGCTGGGGGACTTACGGGGTGTGGTGGAGGAGGTCGGTGAGCTGGGCGGTGAGGGCGGCGAGGTCGAGGGCGTCGAAGTCGGTGGTGTCGGCGGTGATCACGGGGCCGGGCAGGTCGAGGGGTTCGTAGCGGCCGGCCATCAGCTCGTCGTGGAATTCGGCGAGGTTGTGTTCGTCCCGGTGGCCGGGGTGGCGGTCCGGGGAGGCGGAGCGGGCGGCGAAGCGGGCCAGCAGGGTGGGACCGTCGGTGACGCACTGGATCTGGATGGCGCGCGCTCCGGTGGCGGTGAGGAGCTGGCGGAAGTCGGAGGTCGCGTGGCCGGCGCGGAAGTTGGACTCGGTGATGCAGTCGGCCCCGGCGGCGAGGGTGTCGGTAAGCAGCGCGAACAGGACGGCGGCGGCTGCGGCCCCGAGGGTCTTGGACCGCTCGCGGTCGTCCCAGCCGAGGGTGTCGAACAGGGGCTCCTTGATGCGGTCGCGGCTGAGCAGCGGCAGGCGCAGGCGGGCGGCGAGCTGCTGGGCGATGGCGGTCTTCCCGGTGGCGGGCGGTCCGGAGATGACGATCACAGTGGGCACAGGGTGTCCTTCCGGTCGGGGTGGACGGCCAGGTCGGCCGGGGTTTGCAGGTGTAGCCAGTCGCCGGGGTGCTCGGCGAACGCCACGCCGCCGTGCTCGCGATGGAGGGCTTCGAGGGCGCGGGTGTGGCTGACGGGGTGCGGTCCGGCCGCCATCACGGTGAACACCTCGGGGGTGAGGAGGTAGGTGTCGACGAGTTCGTAGCGTCCCGGGCCGCGGTGGGGCGCACGGTGCCAGGAGGACACCCGCCCCTGGTGCGCGTTCACGGTGTGGTGCCCGTCGGTCCGCCAGTTCGCACTGGCGGCCACAACCGGCCAGCCGTCGGCGGCGTGCCGTTCCAGCAGGTCGGGCAGCAGTTGCCGATAGGGCAGCAGGACGTTGCCGGAGACGACGAGGACCGGCGCCGGGAGGAAAGCGGCCGCGGCAAGGAGTCCGGCCGGGCCGGGGGTGTGTTCACGGACGGCGTGGATGCGCGGATCGATGCGGGTACACCAGTCGGGAACGGCGGCCTCGATGTCCTCGGCCCGGTAGCCGGCCAGGAGACGGATCGTCGCGGCGCCGGGGACAGCGGCGCACAACTGGGCGAGGACGTGCTCCAGCAGAGGCGCGCCGAACAGGTCGCTCATGGTCTTCTGCCGGTGCGCCCCGGCCGGGCCCATGCGGCTGCCGCGTCCTCCGCACAGGACGACGATGCTGTTCACACCTGTTCCAGTTGGGGCAGGACATGGACGGCGGTCCATTCCAGGAGCTGCAGGTCCTCGGTGCACAGGGCGATGTCGGTGATCCCGGCGTCGGCGCGGCGCTGGAGGGCTTCAGCGATGCGGGCGGGGCTGCCGCCGACGGTCCACCAGGTGTCGTCTCCGCTGTGGGAGGCCCTCGGGGTGATCTCGCGGATCTGCAGGTGGAAGCCGGGCGGGGGAAGGTGGCCGGGGCGGGCGGCGCGTACTGTGGCGATCTGCGCGGCGACGGACTGGGCGGTCGGTACCGCTCCGGCGAGGCGCGGCCGGGTGGGGACGGTGAGCGCGATGGTGTCGGCGTAGCGGGCGGCGAGGTGGAGCATGCGGGTGCTGCCCGCGGCGATGATCAGTTGGGGCGGGGCAGCCTCGGCGGCGAGGAGCCACGCTCGGGCTGCATCGGGCTGATTGGGGCGGTCGGCAAGCGGCCAGGCTTGGCGCAGAAGATCGAGGGTGCGTTCGAGGGCGTCGATCCGGGCGGAGGCGGCGCGCAGGCCCGTGGGAAGGGCGTTGAGGTCGGCGTTCTGCCATCCAGCGCCGACGCCGAGTTCGAGGCGGCCGCCGGTGATGTGCTGAAGGGTGGCGGCTGAGCGCAGGGTCTGCTCGGGGGCGCGGAAGGCGTCCAGGAGCGTCATCGTCGCGAGCGTGAGGTGGGTCGTGTCGGCGGCAAGCCGGGCAAGCAGCAGGAGCGGGTCGGGCACCGGGGCGATGGCGGCAGCGTGGGGGCGGGTGAGGTGGTCGGGCAGCGCGAGGGAGCGGTAGCCCATGGCCTCGATCTCCCGGGCTGCCCGTACGGTGTCGGCGATCGGCTCCCCCGGAGCTGGGGTGTAGTGGACACCCACGGTGAGTCGCTTCATCGGGTTCCTCCGGTGGTCAGCGTGGCCGCCGGCGGGTAGAGCGCCGGGATGGCGTGCGGGACGGGCGCGAGCGTGACCGGCTTGTAGCCGAGCTTGGTGGGAGACTGGCGCGGCCTCATCTCCGTGACGTGGCTGGTCATGCCCTGCTGGAGGCGCTGGACGAGGGCGAACAGTTCGACGCCTAGAGCGAAGTTGTCCGCCTCGTCCTTCGGCAGGTGGGCGTGCGGCAGGCCCAAGGCGTTGACGATCCGCCGGCGGTGCAGACCGGGTCGGAACAGGGCGTTGAGGAGGAAGGAAACCTCCAGGCCGTAGCCGGGGGCGAGTTCCATCTGCGTCCACGCGGCGAGGGTCGCGCCCTGATCGCCGTGGAGGAGGTGGGAGAAGCGGGCCAACCAGCGGTCGACCACGGACTCGCTGCGGCTGGAGAGCCACTGGGAGAGCGCCCGCGAGGAGCGGCCTCCGTTCTTGGTGACCTGCTCCACCGCTGCTTCGAGCTCGGCGAAGCCGGTCGGGCCGAGCACGTCGAGCAGGCTGGTGCGGGTGGGCGGCCGCCCGGAGGGCAGGACTTCGCTGACCGGCGGGGCCTGGGGGACGGCGCGGGCGAGCGCAGCGTCGAGGAGGTCGAGGAACCGCCACGTCCGCTCCCCCGCGGCGTGCTTCGCGATGCCCGGGGCGACAGCCAGACGAAGGCTGCCGCCCTTGGCGAACTCCACGTCGGTGAACCTGGGGTCGGCGCAGCGTTCACCGCCGAAGCCGAGCGCCCACGGCGCGTACAGAGCGAAGGCGTTGTCGGCGTCGTAGACGAGGTAATCGCTGTCGAGGAACACGACGTACCGGCGGGCCGGGTCCCCGCCATCGGCCAGCAGTCGGTGCAGGCAGGACAAGAGGTGCTCGGTCTTCCCGCTGCCCGGCAGTACCGCACCCGTGCCGGGGTCGGCCAGGGGGCGGTAGCCGTCCAGCAGCCGGACCCGTCGGTCGAGTCGGGCGGCCAGGTCGCCCGGCGCCGGGCCGTCCTGGTAGCTGACGGTCAGGTCGACGCCGGGCGCGCGCAGCAGTCCGGCCAGGGCGCGGCACAGCCGGGCGGTGGTGTCGAAGCGGGTCGTGTCGGTGCCGTGGCACAGCACGACCAGGTGCACCGCCAGGCCGTGGTCAGCGAGTGCGGCGGTGACCTGAGCTTCGGTCAGCGCACGCCACTCACCGTGCTCGCCGAACAAGGCGTCGAGGTCCAGGTCGAGGATCGTGTCGTCAGGCGGCTCGAACACGGTCGTCCCCGTTCTGCGCGGCAGCGGCGTACATGCGGTCGATCACGTCGGCGACGGCGGCGGCCTGCCAGCCGGGGCACAGCGGGGCGGTGCCGGCACGGACAGCGGCGACGAAGTCCGCGTACATCGACGGGGCGGCCTGCAGCCCGGCGCCGGCAAGTGGCTGTTCCTCACCCGCTTCCCCGAACGCGGTGAGCACGTAGTGGCGGTAGGAGTCGCCGATGTTGGTCACCCGCAGGGAGCCCTTCGTGCCGCGCACCTCCAGCAGCACGTCCTCAGCGCGCGGGAGGTGGCCGAGGAAGCTGGTGTCGACCGAGAGGGAGGAGCCGCCGTCGAGGCGGAGCATGCCGACGGCGGTGTCTTCGACGTCGCCGGGCTCGTCGCGTCGTTCCAGCAGGTGTCGGCTGGTGGCGGCGCTCACGGATCGCACGGCCGGGAATCCGAGCGTCCACAAGGCCAGGTCGATGCGGTGGGTGCCGAGGTCCAGCAGGACGCCGCCGCCCGCGAGGGCCTTGTGCCGGTACCAGCCGGTGGGGACGTTGTCGCGGCGGATCCATCGGGTCCGGGCGAAGTACACCTGTCCGAGGTCGCCGCGGCGCACGAGTTCGCGGGCGGCCCAGTGCGCCGGGTCGGCCCGGAAGTCGTGCAGGGCCGCCAGGACCAGGCCGCGCTGCTCGGCCAGGCGCACGAGGGCGGAGGCCTGTTCCGCGGTGGTGGCGATAGGCTTCTCCACGGCGACGTGCTTGCCGGCCAGCAGTGCCCGCCGGGAGATGTCGGCGTGGAGGCCGTTGGGGACGGAGACGACGACCGCGTCCACGGCCGGGTCGGCCAGCAGCTCGTCCGCGTTGGCGGTGACAGTGCAGCCCGGTGCGGCCTCCTTCGCCAGTGCCCACGCGGTGTCCGGGGCGAGGTCGCACAGTGCGGTCACCGCACTTCCGGGGGTCTGCTGCCAGCCGCGCACGTGCCGGGCTCCGTGCCGCAGCCCGATGACGCCAATCCGCAGGTCGGGTTCGGGTGTCGGCCTGCTGGCCAGTGTGCTCTGGGTCATGGCCTTGCTCTCCTTCGATGATTCGAGTCGTCGCTCAACTTCGCTGCACAGCTGACTCGTTGAGGATGGTGCAGCCTTCGAGTGCGACGAGCTGGTGTTCGGCGAGGACGAAGCGGGAGCGCGGGTCGCCGTACTCGACCTCGACCATCGCGCCGCGCGCGGGCTCCTCTTCGCCTGGCTGGTACAAGTGGCCTCTGATTCCGGCGAGTTCGGGTCTTCGCACGCGCATGAGCACGCTGCCGGTGCGTTTGAGGTGGGGACAGTGGCTGCGGGCGGTGTCGGAGCACGGCAGGCAGGTCGGCGGGTGCATGGTGATCATCTGCTCGGGCCAGTCGGGCCAGTCATCGGCGCGGCCGTTCTCGACGAGCCACAGCACGCCGTTCTCGTCGCGGTCGGCGGGCCTCTTGCAGCCTTGACAGAGCGATCGGCGTACCGCTCGCCGCTGGCGTGCGGAGTGCACGTTGGCCAGCTGGGGGCGGCCCTCGCGCCGACCGGTCCAGCGAGCCCAGAGGAGGCCGTGCTCGTCCCGGTCGTACGGGGTCTCGTCTGCGTAGGCGAGACCGCGGGGAGTGACGACGAGGGGCGAGTCGGCCCTTCGCTCGCCCGCCCGGACCACCACCCAGGGGGCGAGGTCTCTGATCAGGCGGGTCGGCTCGGTGCCGCCGTCGAGGAGCACGCCGGTCATTGCTCGGTCCGGCCGGTGAAGGCTCGACCGGGGCGGCCGGTGGGCAGGGTGCCGGCGCCGATCAGCCGCAGCGCCGGAAGGGGGCCGCGATAGTTCGTGTCGGCGGTGACGGTGAGCAGGGTCCAGCCGTTCCAGACGCCGGCGCGCGCCATCAGACCGTCGTGGCGGGCCTCGACGCCGAGCGTCATCGCGCCGGGTGTGGCGAGGTAGGCGGGACTGGTGCGGTCGGAACCGGGCAGGGCGCGGCGAACGAGCTGTTCGGGGTCGGGTGCGCCGGGGGCGTGGACCTCGGTTCGCAGGCCGTCCGGGTAGGTGGCGGTGGTGGCGGTGTAGCGGCGGGGGTCTCCGTCGATGGTGGCGCTCAGGGTGGCTTCGCCCGGCTGGCCGGCGAGCAGGAGAACGGGGATGCCGGTGCGCTGGACCAGGCGGGCGGCCTCGTCTCCGAGAACGGGCACCGGCCGGGTCGTCCCGGTGGCGGTGGTCATCTCTTGGCCCTCTCCGGGCTGGGGGCGGGACGGTGGCAGGGGCAGGACGGCCAGGAATCGACGAGGTACGCGATCGGCTGCGGGGCGGCTGCGGGGTTGCCGAGTTGCCGGCGCCAGCGGTGGGAACGGACCGTCGGCCGGGCCGGACCGGGGCGGGTGATTCGCCGTCGGCGTTCCGGGCGCTCAGCCATCGGTGCCGGTCCCGCTCGCCGGGGCCTTGTGGCGGGCCGTCCGGGGGCGGGTGGTCGGCTGCTGCGCGTCCGCGCCGGGACGGACCGGACGGCGGCGCGGGGGCGCCACCGGGACCGTGATGACGTGGCCGGGGAAGGTGATGCGGTAGCCGACGAGGCGGTAGCTCCCGCCGTGCTGGGACGTGTAGGAGCCGGGGTCGGTGCGCGGGGGTGTGATGGCCGAGGGGCTGTCGAACGCCTCGGAGGCGGATATCCATCGTCCGGCCATGGGGCTACTCCGTTCGGTGCTGGGTTGGCTGGGTCTGGCGGGGGTGCTTGTCGGCGGTGGTGGTGCGGGTGATGACGCTGGTGGCGAGGGCGAGGGCTGCGCCGATGCGGTCTTCGAGGTCGGTCGGCAGTCGGCGCACGCCCAGGCCCGCTGTGGCCATGGCGGCGGCGAGCTGCTGCCGTCGGGCGGCGGGAAGGTGGTCGGCCCGGGGGTGGGTGAGAAGGTCGCGTGCGCTGTAGCCCTCCGGGGCGGCGAGGACCCGGTCGACGGTGGCGGTGAAGATCTGCCGCCCGTGGCCGGGGAGTCCGGCCGCGGCGGCGAGATCGGCAACCGTCAGGGCGAGGCGGGTGTCGAAGATCAGCGTTCCGGCGCCGGGCCCGACGGCCTGGTGGGCGCTGAGCATGGCGCGGGCCTGCTCGGGGCAGGGCTGCCCGGCGAGCAGGGAGCAGGCCGCGGTCAGGGCCGCGGTGACCGCGTCCTCCCAGGGCTCCTCCGTGGGGCTGTCGGCGAGCAGGCTGCGCGCCAGGTCGATGTGACCTTCGGTGGCGACGGCGATGACGGCGATCTGGCGGCCGTCGAACATGCGGCGGGCGATTCCGCCGGCCAGTTTCAGGTGGAGGTGGGCGTCGACCCATCGACCGGCCCGTACCAGGGCGCGAGCTCCGTCGTAGACGAGGACGTTGTCCAGCCACGCGGCAACCTCGTCCCGGTCGGGCCCGGGAACGGTCAGGCCCGCGAGGGGAACCGGGGTCCCGTCGAGGACGGCGTCGCCGTCGGTGGCGACGGCGTGGGCCAACCGTTCGATCAGGCCCATCGCGGCGTCGCCGTCAGCCTCGCGGATACGCAGCAGGGCGAGGTTGACCAGGGGCTCCAGCGCCAGGCAGGCCCTGGCCGGGGGCAGCGGGCGGGCGGAGAGGTAGAGGTTGGCGTGGTTGAGACACAGGGTTCGGGCGAGGTCGGGCAGGCCGCGGTCGGCGGCGAGGAGCGCGGTGAGGTTGTGCACACCGGATGCATCGACGAGGTTGTTGCCGACGTCGGCCGATGCGGCGAGTTCGGTGAGCCGCGACACCCGAGCGTCCAGCGCCAGGCCCAGGGGACGCCTCCGCGGAACGAGGGGGAAGTAGCGGAGCGCGTCGGCGAGCGGACCGGGCATCAGGGCGGCCGTCATGAGGGCTCCAGTGTGTGTTCGAGGACGGTGGCGGCGGCGGCCTCGGCCAGCAGCGCCTGATCCTGGTGGCTGAGGCCGAGCCGGTTGGCGTGGAACAGCTGGTGGTGGGCGAGGACCGCCCGCAGGCCGCGCTGGAGCAGGCCCCTGTCGGCAAGAGCCCGCAGGTCCCGGCCGCAGTCGGTGAAGGCGCTGAACCACTGGCCGGCGAAGGAAAGTTGCCCGACGGTCAAGAGGGCGGAGGCGGGGGCGGTGTCGGCCCGCAGGAGAACAGCAACGCTCCGGTGGAGTCGGCGCCCGCCGCCGGTGCCCGGGTCGGGCGGGCGATTGCGCGCGACCGTGGCCCAGGCATCCCCGGTCTCGTACCAGTCCAGGCCCGCGCCGCGCATCATCGCGGTTCCGAGAAGCAGGGACAACTCACGCCGCTGGTCACTCCGTTCGGCGTTGTGAACGGTCTGCAGGTAGGCGAGGACGTTGCGGCTGTCGAGGTGGAAGAGGCGGTGCGCGGCCTCCATGGCCTCCTCGCCGCCGAACGCGATCGTCTCGGGTTCGTAGATCACCGGGGTCCACCCGATGATTGCGCCGGTGGTGCGGAAGTGCTCCAGGACCGTGTCCACCGCGGCCGTGGCGGTCGCGCTGTCGACGGGGCCCGGCCGGTAGCGCAGCCGCCATCGGTCACCCTTGCGCACGAAGTGCCAGTTCGCGACGGCTCCCGTGCGCTCAAGCACCGCGAGGGCGGGCCCTAGGTGCTGGGCAGCGAGCCTCTCGGCGTTGACCGCGCCGGTCAGGTGCAGGTGGAACTGGAACAGCGGGGGCGGGGGCTTCTTCGCATCGGTCATGGCGGAGTCCTCCGGGTCACGTCAGCAGCAGGCAGCTGTCCCACCTGATGACGGCGGGCCGGTCGAAGGTCAGGGTGTGGTGAGCGAGCGCGGTGCCGGCCGCGCCTTCGAGCAGGCCCGCCTCGGCAGGGGCGACGTCGAGCGTGGCGATCGCGTCGGCTGCCGCGTGCAGCCTGGCCATCGTCGTGGCGTCGGTGGTGCGGGCAGCGAGCCGGTGGGCGAGGAGCCGTGTCCCGGCCGTGCCGTGACACAGCGTGTCGTCGGTGAGTCGGGTCCGCTGACGCGGATCGGTCAGGCAGGCGAGGAGCGCGTGTTCGGCGAGCTCTCGGCGCGGCAGGTCGCCGGTGGCGAGTGCGGCAAGGTGCTGGGCGTGAGCGATGCCGGGGGTGCCGTAGCACCAGGACGGGCGCAGCGGACCGTTCTGGAGGGTGAGGCCCGAGCGGTGTTCGGCGGGCGTGACGGCTTCGGGCCACCACGGTCCGGTGCCGGTGTCCTGTCGCCAGGTGTCGAGCCAGTGGGTGATCCGGTCGATCGCCTCCCGGTGGCCGCAGACCCGGGTTCCCTCAGTCCAGGTCAGGGCGAGGAGGGCGAGCGGGCCGGTGATGCCGTAGGCGAGACCCAGGTTGCCGTGGCCTCCGGGGTAGTGCGGTGAGGAATCGCCGGAGGGCGCGGTGTCGGTCCACCAGCCCGGCAGGTCGCGCAGGGGTTCGGTGAGGCGGACCAGGTAGGTCAGCACGTCGCGCAGCAGGTGGCTGTCGCCTCGGGCTCGCAGGGTCACGCCGAGGCCGGTCATGCCGTAGATGAGGTCGTACTCGGCGAAGATCGGCCGGTCCCGCTGGGTGATGCGCTGGTGGGCGGCGGCCAGCCGCCGTTCGGTCATCCGGTCGACGGTCGCGTCCAGTGCGGTGATCTGCCGCTCGTAGCTGCGCGGGCCAGCGGTTGCGGCCGCGCGCAGGACGTGGGCGAGTGCGGGGGCTCCGAAGAACAGGCCGGTTCCCGGGGTGGAGAGCACCGGTTGGCGCAGGCAGGCGGCGATCCAGGCATGCACCGTCTCCCAGTCGCCGGCGCCGGTGGTGGCGCGGGTGATGTGCAGCAGGGTGATACCCGGAGCGCCCTTGGCCAGGGACTGTCCCCATTTCGAGGAGGTGCTGTCGGGCGGAGTGCGGAACGGGTCGGTGGGCGTGGCGGATACGTTGCGGCCGCGGGTGGTGGTCATCGGGCCCTCTCCGAGACATGGGTGTGGGTCAGGGCGACGGCCCGGGCGAGCCGGTGGCAGGCGCGCTCGTGATCGGGATCGATGCCGATGGCCCGCGCATGGTGGACGTGCAGCAGTGCGCCGACCACTTCATCCGGCTCCAGCTCCCCCTGCTGGTCGAGCAGGAGGCGGTAGTCCGTGAGGGCTGCGGCGCGTTCCCGCCAGGCGCGGATCAGGTCTCGGCCGGAGAGCGTGTTCGCCAGTGCGGGCCAGGCGCCGGGCTGCTCTGTGAGAGCCAGCGCCAGGCTGCGGGCGGCGCGGGGAAGGGGGTGGTCGGTGTGGCGGGGAACGTGTTCCAGCAGCCATCGTGCTGCGGCGTCGGCCCCGAGCAGTGCGGTGGCGATGGCCACCATGCTCGCTGCCGTCAACGCGCCCGGGTCGGCCTTCGTCCGGTCGGCGTGGGCGAGCTGAGCGAGGACGGCCCGGGAGTCGGCGGCGAACACCTCCTCGGCCTGGCGCATCGCCGCGCCCCTTCCGTACCGGCCGGTCTCCGGCTGGTAGGTATCCAGCTGGAGGCGGGTCAGCAGACCGGCCGCTTGAAGCTCGCCGGCCCATGCGCCTGTCCGCTCTGCGGCCAGGGCGAACGCTGCCGGATCAGGCAGCCCGATACGCAGCCGCAGGTGCGGTTCGGGGTCGGTGTGGCGCAGGAACCACCAGGCGGGGTCGTTCACCCAGCGGCCCAGCAGGGCGGGCATGCGGGCGAGGATCTCGCCGACCCGGGCCGGGTTGCCGTACAGGCGCGCGTACAGCCACCGGGACGCTCCCGGCAGGTGCCCGTCGCGATGGCCGGTGACGTGCACCGGTCGGCGCCGGGTCGGTGGCAGCGGCGGGCGGGTGGAGTGCAGTTGGAAGGTGATCTCGTGGGCCCGGTCCCCGCACCACCCGTTCGCCTCGGGGGCCGGGGCCTCGGTGAGGACGGCGGAGGCCTGCTGGTTGAGGTGGTCGCGCAGCAGGACCAGGTGACCGGGCTGGTCGAGGTCGAGCGGGAGCTTCAGGTCGTGCTGGGTCAGCTGCACCCTGCCCGGTACTCGGTAGAGCACCAGCCAGCTTCGGGCGGCCCGCTCCCACTCGCCCCACGGTGCCCGGCGGGGCGGCAGGTCGGCGGAGGGGAGGTTCCAGCGGGCCGGGGAGAGCACGACGCGCCCGCGGCGCAGCCGGGGCAGGAACGGCAGCTTCCCGGCGGCGCCCCAGTCGAAGCCGGTGAACACGGGCGTGAACGCGCCTGTGATCTCGCACAGAAACCGGGCGAGGGGCTGGGTGTGCGCCCGGAACTCGATCGCGTTCAGCACGCGGGGCTCGATCGGACGGCGGTCGGTGAGGGAGACCAGCCACATCCGACGCTCGTCCGCGCACACGCCCAGCCCGTCCGCCTTCAGCGGGCCGCCGCCGGGGCCGGGATACTCGCCGAGCGGCAGCACCGGGAGCAGCGCCGGCGTGCGGGCGACGTTCTCGACGCGGGTGAACAGCGGCGGCACGGAGACCTGTACCGGCTGCGCGTCGGCGCGCAGTGTCGGCGCTTGGGAGATCGCCTTCGCGAGGACGTCCCGCTCCGCGCCGTCCAGCAGGTGGAGGAAGCGGCCCGTAGTGGTTCCTGCGGCGCGCGGCGCGGCCACCACAGTCACGGTGAAGGCTCCGGCGTCCAGCGACTCGATGTCGGTGGCGGCCAGGTGGACGGTGAGCTCCGAGTGCGGCTGCACCGCCGACGGAGCGGGAGCGGGGGCCAGGTCCTCCAGCGTGCGGTCGTCCAGGATGTGTTCGACGGCGCCTTCGACTGCGGCCTTCTGGGCGAGCGCGAGCAGCCTGGCGTCACGACGCCGGAGCCTGGCCGGTGTCTCGGGAAGGAGCGAGTCGCGGTAGCGGGCTGGGTAGCCGAGTCCGGTGTCGGGGTTCACCAACTCGGTGACGGGCACGACGGCTCCGGGCCCGTACCGCTCGGTGAAGCGGGCGTGGTAGGCGAGCCAGGCCGGGTTTCCGTCGGGGTGCGGGCTGAGCCGGGTCAGCAGTTCGGCCGCGCGTTCGGCTTCCCGGGCTACCCGCGCGGGCAGCGTCACCGGCCCGGCGGCCAGCCGCAGGTCCACCATCAGCAGCGGGCCGTCCTCGGGGCTGCCGCTCATGGGGACCGTGATCGCCGCCCGTGCCGCCCGCTGCTCCTGGGGGGTGTCGAGCCGGTTGTGCCGGTCCAACCCGGCGTGGAGCCGACGGAGGTCGTCGGTGATGCGGACGACCTCGGGGTTGTCGTCCGCTCCGGCCCGTGCAACGGCTGCGAGGAGATGACCGAGCGGATCGGTGGTGGTCATCGATGGTCGTAAGCAGCTCAGCAGCAGCCGCTGCCGAACCAGTTCGCCGACCATCAGCCGCACCTGGTCGAGGTGCGCGTTGGGGAACCGGGCGGCGAGGCGGCCGACGAGCGTGCCGAGGGACACAGGCTCGGAGGCGGCTTCCAGGGCTGCGAGGACCGCCCGGGTGGCGCGCACCGAGACCTCGACCGGGGCTTTGCCCGCCGGGTGAGGCTGTACCGGCAGCACAATCCGCTCTCCGCGCAGCACGCGCAGGTCGTTGGCCACCGCCAGCAGCCGGTCCGCGAGCAGCGCCTCCAGCCGGGTGGTGACGCCGGCCAGCCACGCCGCGTCGGCCCTGGCCTCCGTCCGGCTTCCACCCCACAGCGGGGCTACCGCCCTGTCTCCGATCGGGCAGGCGGCGACGCCGGCGAACAGGCCGAACGGGGTCGCCCTGCCCTGGGCCCGAAGCGCGTAGTGCATCACCGTGGCCGTCAGCCGACGCAGCCGGGCGGTGCCGATCGGGCGGCCCGCGACCACCGCGTGCACCCGGCCGGTCAGCTGCTCCCCTGCCGCGGCCTCGATCGCGGCCACCAGCTGGGAATCGGCCCAGGCCGAGCGCAACCAGGCTCGCCAGGCCGCCGCGCCAGCGGGGGTGCGGTCGGCGAGGTCGGGCCATCGCGGCGTGGCGTCGGCGGGCCGCGCGGCGGCGCGGATCAGAGCCGGTCCAACAAGGCGGTACAAGGGGGTTCACCTCCGGAATCCAGGAAGGGCGAGGCCCAGCGTGCGGCGGCACGCACAGCAGCCGCACGCCGGGCCTCGGGTCACACGGGACGGGGACGGTCAGACGTTGCCGCCGCCGCTGGCGCACGCCGAGCCGTCGCAGGTGCTGCCGCAGTTGTCGTCGGTGGAGCGCAGCAGGGCGGCGACGGGGTCGGCGCCCTCCACGATCTGCAGGTCGAGGTCGAAGTCGTCGGCCAGAGTGGTCGCCGCGTCAACGTTGCGGGTCATGACGGTTCCTCCTGTTTCGTTGGTGGTGCTGGGTTGCCTGGTCGCGGGTCACGGCCAGGTGATCGCGAGCCGGACGTGCCGCTTGTCGATGACCGGCCCGTCCGGGAGCTGGTCGTCGGGGGTTCCGGCCGGGTAGGCGGTGAAGACCGGGCCGGGGCCGGTGCGGTGCTCCCGGGTCCAGACGCCGACCTGTTCGGCGATCAGGTCCGCGAGGCGGTCACCGTCGGGGCCGAAGCCGTGCGCGCCGAACTCGAACACCGCAGGCTCGTCGCCGATCTTGCGCAGCGCGAGGTAGGCGAGGCTGTCGCGGTCCACGACGAGCGGGCAGGCCATCCTGTTCGCCGGGGCGACGGTCTTGGTGTCCAACTCGGGGTCGACGGAGATCAGACCGAAGCCGGGCAGCGCGCCGGCCAGCCACAGGTACAGCGAGTCGAACGGCTCCTGGTTGCCGACCGTGACCTGCGTCCACCGCTCGACGCGGGGCGTCTCCAGCACGCCCGCGAGCCGACTGGTGTCGGGCCGGTCGAGTTCGTCGAAGCGCAGCCCGACCTCCTTGGTTCCGCGCGGCAGCACCAAGTGCTCATCGTGCGCGCCGGTGCCCTGCATCTTGACGAAGCCGCACACCTCCGCGCTGACGCTGACCAGGCGCCCGCCGTCGCGCCGGAAGCTGATCGAGCGGGTCAGGCCGCGCATCCGCAGGGGCACGGTGATCGTCCCGCCATCGGCGAGGCCATCGGTCCAGGCCGGGGGAAGGTCCCAGGCCCCGACCGTGACGAGGGTGCGGTCGAACGGCCCCCCGTCCACGGGCTCGGAGCCGTCGGCGAGCACCACCTTCACCCGGCCGTAGCCGGCCTCGTCGAGGAAGCGGGATGCGCGGTCCGTGACGAACGGGTCGATGTCGACCGTCGTCACCTCGCCCTCGGTGCCGACGAGTTCGGCGAGCAGGGCAGCGTTGAATCCGCCGGATCCGATCTCCTCGACCCGCATCCCCGGGTGGACGTCGGCCTGTTCCAGCATCAGGGCCTGGATCTGCGCCGCCGAGACGGAACTGACCGCGACGCCGTGCTCGTCGCGCTTGGTCACCAGGGCGCGCACCGGCTCGTACGCCTCGGTCGGCGGCACCTCGGGGGCGAAGACGTGCCGGGGCACAGCGAGCAGGGCGTCGGCCACGCGGTCCGTGCGGATCGTGCCGTCGGCTCGCAGCGCGTCGACCATGGCCGAGCGCAGCTGCTCGTGGGGCTCGGAGGTATTCGGCAAGGTGGACATGGTGGCAACTCCTCGTCGTAGGGGCCGCGGTGTGCGCAACGCGGCGGATCAGTCCCTGGAATACACGACCACGGGCGGTCTCCGGGTGAGGCCGGGGACACTGCGGCGAGCCGCCTTCGGTCAGCCCGGATTCTGGTCGCGGGCGGGCCGGTTGAAGGCGGTGTTCGGTCCTGGGGTCGGCCTGCCGCACCGGGGGTGCGGCAGGCCGGGTGGGCCGCGTGTTCACCCTCCGACACGCGGACCGTGTTTCCGCCACGTCTCCCGAGCCGCGGGAGACATGGGGGCCGTAGCGGTGACGCTTGGAGGCCTGCTACGGCAGTTCGGGGCAGGCCTGGCCGTTCGGAGACGGACATGCCCGGGAGGCACTCAGGGGGCGGGTGCGGCGGCGGGCCGCAGGCTGGAACGGGTGCGGCGGATCGCGATGGCGAGATCTCTTCGCCTGGTGAGGAGGCCGCTGCCGTCCGGCCCGACCAGCCATTCCCGGTCACCGACGCGGCCGGCGCCTACGGCGGGCATCGGGATCGTCTGCGGCGCTCTGCCCCCGGGCCGCCGGACAAGCAACTCGCCTTCGGGGATGCCCCATTCCTGGTCGGACTCGACGGTCACAAGCCAGTAGTAGTGGCGCCGGGTGTGGTCCAGCATCACCGGCCCGGGCGGCAGCCCGGAAGCCCGGAGATCCTCGATCGCGGCACGTCCCAGCTGAGGCGACAGCAGCCGGACGACGTCGAAGTGGATGCCGACAGGGATCTCGACGAGCCTGCTTCGGCTCCACTCCAGGCGCGCACGAGCGGTGTCGCCGCTGGCTTGGGCCAGCCACCAGCCGCCGCGAACAGCATCATCGGAGATTCCTCCCGGTCGACCACGGCCAGCCATGACTACTCGCCCTTCCTCATCGACGGGGGTGCTGCGGTGCTCGGCCTGCGCACTGGGCGGTGCCTGAAGCCGCCGTGGAACCTGGCGCTGAGCGCCCGGAGTCGGCCCCGCGGCCGGGGTGAAACCGTCGGCCCCTGAAGCGCGCCGACCGTCCTGCCTTTCCCTGGGCGGGCGCGGAGGAGTCTCCGCGCTACTCCCAGCACGTGACCCGGACCGGGGCGGGGCGGCCCGGTCCGGGTCACGCCGCGGTCCTGCCCCTCTCGACGCGCTGGCGCTGCGGTGCGCCAAGGGTGCCGATCCGGATCTGGGGCCTCGAACGCCGAACGGCCACGGCGGCGGTCAACACGGCGATGCGGCTGCGGATGCTCCCGCCCGGTCCGAGGTCGTCCCGCCGGTCCGGGCGCGTCTGCGAGTGAGCCGTGGCTTGATCGGCAGCCGACGAAGTCTGCACCTCAAGTTCGAACCACACGCTCCAGCCCATGACGCTGCCGGCGGAGTTCGTGCGCTGGCCCCATCCGACGTCGTCGGCGTAGCCAGCGATGACCCCAAGCCCGCGACCACAGGTCGCCTCCGGGTCGTCCATGCGCCCGTTCATCGAGGGCACGACCATGCCCCCGTCCGTGACGGTGATCCGAAGCCGCTCGCGGTCCTTGTCGATGTCGGCTTCGATCAACAGTGCGGCGCTCCCATCAGCCGCCTGGCCACCGAATCCGTGCTTGATCCCGTTGGCGACTGCCTCCGAGGCACACACGCGCAGCGCGTACTTCCGGTCGTCATCGAGCTTGATGCCGGCCAGGTCGGTGACCTCGCGCAGGAGTCTGTCGCGGGTCGCTCCGAGTGAGGCGGTTCTGAGCGGGGTTGTGAACTGTAAGACGCGGTGCATGGCAGATCCTCCGGGCCGGGGTGGTGGTGCGGCTGGGGGTGAATCCGGTGACGACTCGGAGGCCGCCAAGAGCGCGCTCAGCTCGTTGACCGCGCCACTGGGCGGCACGGCTCGGCAGGGAGCGGCTTCATGCGAAGTGCTGATCACGGGTTGAAGGCATCCCGGGCTTCGGCAACCTGGACGGTGCCGATCTAGGTCTAGGCGTACCCAATCAACGGGATCGCCGGTCACCACCCGGAGGTGCTGTCTTGCGATCCGTGACAACGAGGATGACAGCTGAGCCAATGTCAGCGCAAGCCGTTGGGCAGACTTTGAGAATTCTCATTTCGAACATGTTGGCTCGCACACTCGGCTTCGGCCGGGCTAGCAAGTACCGGTCCACAGGAGGCAAACTGGCCACCTGACGGATCAAACGTGAGAAGGGGGTACTGCCGATGGCGGAGGCCACAGTTCGGCAACGCCAGCTCGGCAACCAGCTACGGGCGATCCGCGAGAAGCGCGGCCTCACTTTGGAGGCTGTCGAACTCCTCACCGGCCTCACCCCGGCGAAGTTGTCACGGGTGGAGCTGGCCAAGACGCCCGCCAAGCCTGCCGATGTCGAGAAGCTCGCCCGCGCGTACGAGTGCGACGACGAACTCCGCGAGTCACTCGTGGCAGTTGCGCGAGAGGGTAACAAGCGAGGCTGGTGGTTCAACTACCAGGACGTGCTGGCGCCGTGGCTGGCGGACCAGATCAGCTTGGAGTCGTCAGCGGCCTCGTTCCGCACCTTTCAGGTTCAGCTCATCCCGGGGCTGTTGCAGACCGCCGACTACGCACGAGCCGCCATCGGCCGGCTGGCCATAGGCGCATCGTCCGAAGATGTCGAGGCGAGGGTACGCGTGCGCCGTGAGCGACAGGCCGTACTCACCCAGCCCAAGCCGTTGGAGGTGTGGGCGGTCATCCACGAAGTTGCCCTCCGAAGCCTCGTCGGCGGAGCACCAACCATGCGCGGGCAGATGGAGAAGCTGCTGGAACTTGCCGTCCTCCCGAACGTCACCATCCAGGTGATGCCCTCGGAGACTGGGGTCCACCAGGGAATGAACGGGCCCTTCTCCATCCTTGGCTTCCCTGGCAGTGATCTCGACGTCGTCCTGCTCGAAGGTCTGCTGAGCAGCGAGTGGGTGGAAGACCCGCAGCGGGTGAGCGTCTTCGACAGGGCGTTCCGCGAGATCGCTGCCGAAGCCTGGCCCGTCGACCAGTCCATCAACTTCATCACTGAGCAGAAAGACAAGTTGAAGTGAGCATCGTGCCAGACTCCACAACCTTGCAGGTCAGGTGGACGAAATCCAGCTTCAGCGGAGGCAACGGCGACTGCGTCGAGTGCGCCAACCTCACTGGGGCCGTCGCCGTCCGAGACAGCAAGAATCCGCATGGCCCCGCCCACGTTCACCCGAAGGCGGCCTTCGATGCCTTCCTGGCCGCAGTCGCCGGGAACAGGCTTGCATCGGTCGCCTGAATAGAACGGCCCTGTCCGGCCCGACACCTCCGCGGGGTGGCGGGCCGTACGGCGTTCTTCGCGCCGCCTGTCGCGGCGGAGGTGACCGCGTTACCGTGAACACCCTGCCGCCCGACCATGCAGCTGCTGAGGAGCCGACCATGACCTCCCACCTGATCGCCTCTGCCCTCCCCACGTCCTGGAGAAGGGCTTCTGCGAACGGCGGAAACGAAAACTGCGTGGAGTGCGGGAAGCTGGCCGACACCGTCGCAATCCGGGTCAGCAAGGACCCGCACGGGCCAACGCACCTGCACCCGGCTGGGGTGTTCGGCGCGTTCGTGGCTGCGGTCGCCGCCGGGCGCCTGGTGCCGACCGCCTGAACGGGGCTGGTGCGGGCCGGGCCGTTGGGGGGCCAGGCCGGGCAGGTCAGGGCAACTGGTCGAAGTCGCCGGCCGCTGCTCCCTGCTGGAATGCCTTCCACTCGTCCTGGTCGAAGACCAGCGGTGGTACGGACGGGTCGGCACCGTGCCGCATGACGATGTACTCGTCGACGAAGGCGATCTGCGGGCCTTCGGGCGCGTCCGGCGCGGCCAGCCACTGGGCCCCGGTGAGGTCGAGGTCGCGGGGCTTCGGGGGGCGGCTCGGGCGGGACGGTTCGGGCACTGGCGGCCTCCTGCGTGGTGGTGCTGTCGACTTGGCCCGCGTGGGTACGGGCTCCCGCCAGTATCCCTGCGCGGCGCGGCAGTGTCGGCACTGTCCGGCGCGGGGCGACGAATACGGCGTGGCTCTCGTCAGGCCACGAGTCGCTGATCGAACCCTGCGGTGATGAGTCGCTGGAGGGCATCTCGAACCTCCTCTGGAACGGGCTGGGGCTCCGCGAAGCCACGCTTCGGGTACTGGATCACACGTTGGACATCGCCCACCATGCTGTTGATCACCAGCCGGTGATCGCCGACTGCTTCGAGGTACTTGTGCAGGTCTGTCCTGGCCGATGCGCACACGATGCCCACCGCCGGCCAGACCTTGCGGCAGGTCGCGTAGGCGCGCCGCTCCATGTACGGGGTGGAGACGAGCAGCACGGACCGGACCTGGACGCCTGCGTCCGTGAGGAGGTCCCGGGAGAAGGTGATGTTCTCCCCGGTGTTGCGGGCGTTCAGCTCGCGCAGGATCGCGGACTCCGGTACGCCGAGCGCGACGGCGTGCTCGGCGAAGTGCGTGGCCTCGCCGCGGGGGAAGGCGTCCGGGCGGGAGGTGTTCGGCCCGCCGGTGAACACGATCCGCGGCGCGAAGCCGCGCAGGTACAGGTTGGCCGCCTCGGCTGCAACGCCGAGGTCGTGTGTCCCAAGGCCGATCGCGACGGTGCACGGCCGCAGGGTGTGGCGCATCTGCTGGTAGTGCCAGAGCAGAAGTGCGTCGTTCCGCTGCTCGGCGGTGAGCGTGTTCCCTGGTGGGTGGCCCATGTGCGTCCGTTCTGTTCGGTAGGTCGTCCGGGCCGGGATTGCGGCGGCCAGGGCGCACCGGCGCTGTACGGCCTGCTACCGGTCGGGGTGGTCGGTGGCCAGCAGGGCGATCTCGATGGCAAGGGCGCCCAGTTGCTCCTTGTCGGGCGGGTAGATGCCGCGCAGGGCGGCAAGGGTGCCGGCCCGGTCGGTGGCCTGGTTGATCGCGGCCGGGTCCTCTTCGTTGAGGAGGACCGAGAAGTCCGGGTAGTGGCTAACGCGGATGACCTCGCAGGTGACCGGCCGGTCGTGGTCGGTGCGGAAGTCGATCCGGTCGCCGGGGCGGATCAGGTTCTTGGTCGGGCTGGCGGTGCGTACCTCGACGGTCTTGGCACCGCTGGCGACCAGGGCGTGGTACTCGGGCAGGAGGTGCAGGTCGTGCATCCTGGCCGGGCCTCGGTAGTCGGGCAGGGAGCGGCGGGCGACCCGGTCGAGGTGCGCGCAGAAGACGTCGTTCGCGTCGGGGGTGCGGCTGCGCAGGGCGACCATGGCGGTGAGGATCACGTCGCACAGCTCGGCCTGCACGTCGGCCTCGGTGTGGCTGCGGCCCTTGCGCGGGTTGGAGGAGAGGACGCCAGCGATGGCTTCGCTGACCTCGCCGACCTCTTCGCTGAGTTTGAGGATGCGCATCAGCTGTTCCTGCTCGGGCGGCAGGGTGGCGTTGGCGTCCAGCCAGCTGACGAGTTGGGCCACGGTGTCCCATTGGGTCACGGGGTGAAGCGCGGTCGTGGTGGTCATCGCTTCCTTCTTGTGCGGTCGCGGTGCGGAAGAGGCTGGGCGGGAGCGGGCTCGCAGCCGTGTTCCACGTCTCAAGGCGTGATTGACCGTAGCGGGGCGGTTGCGGACGGTGCCAGAATTTTGCGCAGAATTGCGCTCCCATGCGATGTCGACCGGTGCCGCCCGGACATCGCGGCCCCTTCGGGGGCGAGCGGACGACCAACGCGCTGCGGACAGGCCAGAGACCGTCGGACGGGGTCCGAACTCCCCACCACGCCCTTGACGGTGACCACTCAGTGGGGAATCGTCGAGCAAATCTGCGCAACTGGCTTGCGATGGAGGGCTGGTATGAAGAGGCTACGACTCATTGGGATCGACCCCAGCACCGGGGACGATGAGTGCCCGACAGTCTGGTTCGACGAGGAAACCCGCGAGATCGTCGTCCAGGGCTGGAAGGCCAGCGACGGACTGCGCACCGCGTGTCTGGAGACCGGTAGCATCCCCGACTCGGAGGATGTGGTCCGGCTGCCGGAGCGCATGGTGCCGATCTTGAGGAAGGCGTGCGATGCCGCCGACGGGACCGACGTTCGCTGAGCAGCTGGCTGCTGCTCGGTTCACCGCCGTGCACTTGGAGATGCGCGACTCCTACAGCGTCGAGAAGGAGGCGGAGGCCCTCGCTGCGTGGCGGGACGGCTTCCGCTACGATCCGGCCGACCGCGCAGCTTGGTGGAGGCCGTGGCTCACCCAGATCCAGGAGACCGTGGCCCGCGGTGTTGAGGTCCGGCGCGCGCGGATCGTCTCCGAGCCCGTGTCGGAGTACATCAGGTACGAGCACTCCGGGACGTTCACGAACATCGCCGCCGGCGAGGACATCAGGTGGCTTCCCCGGCGCCGGGCGTCCGACATCGCCCTGCCGGGCAACGACTTCTGGCTGTTCGACGGCAAGCTGGTGAGGTTCAACCACTTCACCGGCGAAGGCCAGTCCGCCGGCCCGTCGTTCAGTGACGACCCGGCCGTGGCCACGCTGTGCGCCGCGGCTTTCGAGACGGTCTGGCAGCGGGCCGTGCCGCACGAGAAGTACAGCGTCTGACCCGTAACGCACCAATCACCACAGCAACGATGCCGACCTCCCCGTCCTCCAGCGCCCAGGCAGCCCGTGTTGCCCTCGCCGCCCGTCTCGGCGAGCTGATGCGCGACGCCGGCCTGAAGGGCGGGGAGTTGTCCGCCCGCTGCGGCTGGCATGCCGCCAAGACCTCCCGCATCCTCAACGCCAAGGCGGCCCCCGCCGACGCCGACATCCGTGCCTGGTGCCGGGCCTGCGACGCCGATGACCAGGCCGACGACCTGATCGCCTCCAACCGCGCCGCGGACTCCCTGTACGTCGAGTGGCGACGCCTCACCCGCACGGGACTGCGCCACGCCCAACAGGCCCGCGTTCCGCTCTACACCCGCACCCGCCACTTCC
This sequence comes from Kitasatospora sp. NPDC092286, assembly GCF_044755565.1. Lineage (NCBI taxonomy): Bacteria > Bacillati > Actinomycetota > Actinomycetes > Kitasatosporales > Streptomycetaceae > Kitasatospora > Kitasatospora sp. NPDC092286. The sequence goes on from NZ_JBIVRD010000009.1 coordinate 88,250, forward strand.
GCGCCTATTCCTCCCGCGTCGTCCCCGGCGCCCTGCAGACCCGCGAGTACGCCACCGCTCTGCTGCGCACGGTCGCCGATGTCCGCCAGACCCCGGACGACGTGGCGGACGCGGTCGAAGCCCGCCTGACTCGCTCCGGTGTCGTCTTCGAGGGCGGGCGCCGCTTCGTCGCGGTTATCGAGGAGTCCGTCCTGCGGTACCGGCTCGGCGACGAGGCAGTGATGGCCGGGCAGCTCGGCCACCTGCTCCGGATCATGTCGATGCCGTCGGTGTCGCTGGGCATCATCCCGTTCACTGCGGGCCCTCGTACGATGTGGCCGGTGGAGACCTTCAATCTCTTCGACGACCGGCAGGCCGGAGTCGAACTGTTGTCGGCCCAGGTCACCGTGACCGCTCCCGGTGACCTCGCGCTCTACAACCAGGCGTTCGCCCGGTTCGCCGGGCTCGCGGTCCACGGTGCCGCCGCGCGCACGCTGATCACCACCGCCATAGACGCCCTCGGGTGACCTCCTGCTCTGGCTTCGGAGCCTCCGGCAGGCCACCGTGGACACCGGCTTCCTCCGGTGCGGCGGACCGAACTGGAGGCATACCGAGCCGATCACCCTCCGACCCGGCAGTCGACGGCCCCGCCGATCTTGATAGGGACCGCACCGCACTTCCTGGGGCGGTCTGCACATGCCCCCACCTGCGCCCGTGTCGCGCAGGGACAGAAGAAGCCGTTCTGAAGGGCAGTTAGCCGCCTTCCTGGTGAACGGCAGGGCAGGAACTGAATGGTCCGATCATAGTTCCGTCATAGATGTGCAAAATCCATGGACGTTCACTCGATCGTGTAATGGCCTTTCTCGCCGTGGAGGGTGAATGATTCTTCTCGCTCGGTCTGCGCAATCCCGCACGGGATTGCGCAAACCTCCCGACGGGGGCTTCCCATTGATACGACCAATGGGAGTGGAGTGTCGTTCGATCATGGAGGAGGGCTCGTCATGGAGATCTTCAACGGCGTCGCGGCGGACACCATCGAGGCGACGGGGCCGTGGCAGAAGGCCAGGCGTAGCGTGCAGGCAGGGTCCTGCGTGGAGCTCCGGCCGCTGGACACCGGTGCGGTGGCGGTCCGCAACAGCAGGCACCCGGACGGTCCGGCCCTGGTGTTCACCCGCGCCGAGATCGACTCGCTGTTCGACGGCGTCCGCAACGGTGAATTCGATCACCTGACCGCCTGACGTTCAGCTGACGGCTGATTCCCGTCTTAGCCGATTGGTGTGACGGTCGGGCCCCCTTGTGTAAAACTCATCCGGATAGCTCAATGGTTGGGATAAAGCACTGGGGGGCCCGATGGCCGTCGAGACATTCAATTCCGGGCGCGGGGGCCGCGCGGACCGGCCGTGGGCGGAGGCCGGGTTGATCCTGGGCGCCCACCTGGAGGTCGCGCGCGGGCGCCGCAAGCAGAGCGAGGTGGTGGAGGCGACCGGGGGGCGGGTCAGTAGGTCGCTCTACAGCCGCCTCGAAGGCGGCGAGGTGCGGATCGACAAGCCGCACATCGTGTCCATCATCCTGGACGCCCTGGACATCGCGCCGGGCACCCACCACGACCAGCTGACCGCCCTCGCGTTCGAGGCGTCGAAGGAGGGCTGGGCGTCGAGGTTCCGCAGCGGGCACCGCGAGGTAGTGCCCGACTCGATGCTCCGGCTGACCTCGCTGGAGGAGTCGGCGACCGAGTTCTTCGTGGTGGACCGCAACGCGATCCCCGGCCAGCTCCAGACCGAGGCGTACTCCAAGCTCGTCACCAACTACACCCTGCCGGCCAGCCTGAAGGACGCCGGGCTGCAGGACGTGATCGTCGGCCTTCGGGCCGAGCGCCGATACCGGTTCGCGGGGCGGCTGGTCACAGACCGACCCAAGGGCCGGTTCTTCATCGAGGAGGCCGTGCTCTACGCGGACTTCGGCCACCCCGGGGTCCTGATCGACCAGTTGCAGAAGCTGCTCGACATCGTGGAGAACCGGGCCCTGCCCGTCGGCATCCGGGTGATGACTGCACGGGCTCCCCTGGCCGTCCCGGTGAGTACCCTGGCGCGTCTGGGTTTCCGCAGGTCGCTCCTGGACGCGGTCCCCGACGTGATCTACAGCGAGACGGGGCGCACGGCGTCCTTCCACCGCGGCTCGCTGCCCGGAATCACCGAGGCCGACGACCCCGACTACGTGGACCTGGACGATCTCATCGACAACGTGCTCATGAGGGCCCCCGGGTACCGGGACAGCCGCCGCCTCATCGAGAACGCCCTGCTGGAGGCCCAGCTCCGCCTGTAGCAGCGGAGCCGGGCCGGGCGCGTCAGACGACGCGCGCGAGCCCGCCGAACTCGATCCACTCCAGGGTCTCCTGCCGGGCGGGGGCCTGGGCATCGGGGTGCCAGTCGGTGACGTCCATCAGGCCGGGGGGCTCGACAACGAGCCTGTCGATGTCGAAGAAGTCGTGGACGTCGGCTTCCGTGCGCACGCGCCCCCACTTGCCACCGGTCTGCTGCTGCATCAGCCCCGTCACTGCGTCGCGGACCGCGGCGTCGTCGCTGACCAACTGGCAGACCACCACGACGCTGCCGGGGACCAGCAGGTCCACCGTGCGCTCGATGATCGCCTTCGGGTCGCCGTTGCCCCGGTCGGGAACGCAGTGGAGCACGGAGACGAAGAGAGCAGCAACCGGCTCAGTCAGGTCGATCCGCCCCTTGAGGCCGGCCACGATCGCGGGCGTGTCCGCCATGTCGGCGTTGAGGATCACCGCGTTCGGGCTCTCGTCCAGCACCGCCCGGCCGTAGCCGAGGACCATCGGATCGTTGTCGACGTAGACCACTCGCGCGTCCGGATGGACGGACTCGGCGACCTCGTGGACGTTGCTCTGGGTTGGCAGGCCCGAGCCGTGGTCGATGAACTGCCTGATCCCGTAGTGCCGGGCGATGTGTCTGACCACCCTTATCAGGAAGCTGCGGTTGTTGAGCGCCAGTTCGCGACTGCTCGGCGCGGTCTTCAGCAACTCGTCGACCGCCGCACGGTCGGACGGGTAGTTGCGATTTCCTCCGAGCAGGAAGTCATACATCCGAGCCGCGCTTGGCCTGACCCTGTCAATGGGCTCCTGCCAATCGGCTTCGTTCCGGTTCACCCGCTACCCCCTGCGTGATGCGAACTTAGGCGCCGCCGAGCAATTGTGACGTCGCGTCATACTAGGGCGCGTTCCGAAGTGCCGAAACCACACGCGAGGGTGAAGGTGGCGAAAGCATGGCGAAGTGCCCGGCCGACCAGGGGCGTAGGTGGTCGGCCAGGCTCGCTCGGGAACGTATGTCGGATTGTCAGGCGCCTCCGGCCTCGGCCCGCCCGCCACGCCAGCGGCGTGCAGCCTTCAACTGGACATGGACGGCGGGTTCGTCCAGCCCCATCAACGCGGCCGCGGCAGCCGGCTCCAGGCCGAGGAGGTCGTGCAGCAGCGCGGCGTCGGCCGCCTGGTCGGGCATGACACGGTGCAGGCGGTCCGGGGGCACGGTCGGCGCGAGTGTGCGCGCCGCAGTGACGGCTTCGCACAGTGCGCGCCAGGTGAACGCCGCAGGATCGTCACGCAGCGCCCGCTCCCAGTTCGCCTCCGTCCGCCGCAGAACGAGCACGACGACCCGCTCGGCGAGACCGGTATCACCCAGACGCGCTCGCGCGTACATCTTGTAGTGGCCGTGGTTCAGTTCGACGAAGGCGGCGTAGCAGAGGCATATAGCCACCAGTGCTCCGTTCGGCGTCGATGTCGGGAGGGATGTGTCCTGCCGCATGCAGAGGGGCAGAAGGCGCGCACGTCGGCGCGTGGAAGGAGGACACGCGGGGGCGCGACGGCGCATGCTGCGGCGCGTGGAAGCGCGATACGCGGCGGTCGGTCCGGGTGCCCACCGGCACCCGGACCGACCTGCGTCGGGCTCAGAACCGGCGGAAGCGAACCCACTCGAAGCCGGTGCTGCGGCACATCCTCAGCACACCAAGGATCAGCACCGCGCGCGTCCACTCCGCCTCGGTGGGCGACACGACCGCCCACACGAGCACCAACGGGGCGAGGACCGCGTGCAGCTGCACCGCACCGCGGGAGGCAGACGCTCCGCGCAATCCCGCGAAGGCACCGTCGCCCCTGCTAGCGTGGGCGAACACCTCGGGCAGAGCCCGTCCGAAAGCGGGTCGGTCATACATAGGTAGGCGTTACCTCCATGGCTGGCCTGACAGCCTCGTCCGGTGCTGAAGACACCGGGCGGGGCGACCCCGGAGCGGGGTGGGCCGATGCGAAGAACGTAGCGCGCCCGACGGTCCCCGGTCGCCCTGGAAGGCGCCACGCAATCCTCCCCGTTTTCACCGAACACACTGACGCCGAACAGAGAGCCGAATCGGCGTCACGGCGATCAAAGGCGTTCAGAAGAGGGCGCCCTCTCGAAGCTCGGTTCGGTACCGCACACACACTCGGGACTGGTCACAGTTCCCCGGTTCCACGGTCCTCTTCATCAGGGCGCAGCCCGAAGGCGCGGGTGCAGCGGGGGTGGGAGATCGGCCACTCGGCGGCGTCTTCAACGGTGCGCAGGGTGCGGGTGGCCTTGTCGGGGTCGGGGTGGCTGGTCCAGCCGCAGTCGTAGCCGTCGAAGACCTCAACGTGGGTGATGCCGTACTCGCGGGCGACGGCGAGGGTGCCGGTGTTGGTGGCGACGGCGGCCCGGGTGCGGAGTGCGGCTTCGGCCCACGCCTGGACGGGCATGCGGGTGCCGGTGCGGTAGATGACTCGGTCGAGGCGGTAGGTCGCGGCGAGGCGGTCGGCGAGGGCTTGGGCGGCGGCCCGGGTGCCGCCTGGGTCGACGTTGAGGAGCGGCAGGTCGTGTCGGGCTGCTGCGCGGGCGGCGCGGTAGAACGCTCCGGAGGTGCGGACGGTCTCCTGGGCGCGCCGGAGGAGATCGCTGTAGGTGTCGGCGGTGAGGGCCCTCAGGGTGTCCTGGTGGGTGGGTGTCCACTCGAAGGTGCGGCCGATGCCGGCGGTGGCTGCGCGGGCGGCTTCCTCGTAGAGGCGGGCGACCTCGCGGTGCGCGAAGTCGCCGATCACCGCGTCCACGGTGTGGTGGAAGCTGCGGATCGCGTCGGCGAACGCGGCGAGGGCTGACGCGAGACGGGCGGTACGGCGGCCTATTGCGAGGGCGGCGAGAACGGCGGCTTGCGCGTCGGCGAGCGGCTGCCAGGCCGCGCCGAGGTCTTCGGCGGCCTGCTCGGCGTCGGCTTCGGGGATGTCGCTCATCGGGTGCGGCGGGCCGGGGTCAGGACGCTCATGTCGAACTGGAGGGCGGTGTCGCCGCCGGGGACGGTCTCGTCGGGCCCCAGCGTGTCGTGGAGTTCGGCGAGTTGGCGTTCCAGGCCGGTGAGGTTGGCGCTGCGGTCCATGGTGACGACGCCGTCGACCACCAGCCGGAGGGGGTCAGCGAGGAGGGCGGCGCGGCGTTCGGCGAGGACTTCGAGGGCGACGGCGCGGGCGGTGCCGAGGCGGGCGTGGCGTTCGGTGAGGTCAGCGGTGTCGGTGGTGGGGCCGAGCTGGGCGCGGAGCCAGGCCAGGGCTGCGGGGTCCACGGGCGGGCTCCGTTTCGTCGGTCAGACGGGACCGGCGCCCGCAGCGTGATGGCTGGGCGCCGGTCGCCGAGTCGGGGTCAGCGGGTCGGGTGGGTGGGCAGGGTGATCTCCCACCGGGTGCGCGGGATCTGCTCGGTCCCGTGGCTGGTGCGGGGGCGGGAGGGGGTGTCCCAGCCCGGCCGGGCGCGGCAGTCGGCGGCGTTGCGCCACCCTGCCGCCCGGAGGCTGGCGCCGCTCTCGCCCTGCTGGGTGTAGGTGATCGCCCGCCGGTAGCCCAGGGCCCGGGCGGCGCGCCACACTGCCCCGTAGAGGAACGAGCAGGCGTTCGGGTGGCCTGGGGTGGCGAGGCGGGTGACCTCGACGGTGAGGCCGTCGTCCATGGCCCTGGCGACGGGACGGCCGACGATGGCGACGCCGACCAGATCACCGGCGGCCACCGCGCCCAGCGAGAACTTGTGGCCTTGCGGGGCGCGGTGGCTGCGGTGGATCTGATTGACGTAGTCGCTGGCGGTACTGAACGGCAGCGGCACGATCGCCATCCGGCCGGTCGGCGGGTCAGCGGACGGCACGGCTACTCCGTCGCGGTCGCCCGGGTCTTGCGGGTGCGGGCCGCCTTGGAAGCCGGCGGGCCGTCCGCGTCGGGGGCGGGGTCGTCCTCCTCGTCGTCGGCCGGGCCGTCCTCGCTGTCGGCCGGGCCGTCGTCGCCAGTTTCCGGGTCCGGGTCGTCCCCGTCGTCGGGGTGCCAGGCGCCTGGGTGGGTGATCAGCTCGGCGAGTTCCCGGACGGGGATCTCGTCGGGCAGCAGCACGAGGCGGTCCCCGGTGGCGGGGTCCTCCAGGTGGACGGCGAAGGCGAGTCGGCGTGCCATCACAGCACCTTGGCCACGATGTGGCAGTCCGGGGTGTGGAGGACGGGCATGGCGACGGCAGCTCCCTTGGTCCAGATCTGGACCGGGTCGTCCTGGACACCGCGGGTGAGGATGATGCCGGGGGCGTCCTCCTTCACGATCTCCGGGTTGGTGCCGCGCGCGAGGACCAGGGCTTCGGCGGTGACGCCGTAGATGGTCTGGCCCCACTTGGCGCGGTCCGGCGGCAGCATGATCCACCGGTCGTCCGGGAGGACCTTGGTCGCCGTCCCGTCCACGTTGACCTGGGCCTTGTAGAGGGTGACCGGCGGCAGGCCGTAGTCGTTGCGGACGGCGTTGACCTCGGCGACGGTGAGGGTGCGGGTCGGGGTGTTGGAGGGGTTGACGCTCCGGTAGTAGGCGGCCCGGTAGGCGTTGTTGCGGGCGAGGTGGCTGAACGCCCGCTTGGAGGTGATGACGAGTTCGGGTTCGGGTGCGCCGAGGTCGTCCAGGTACTGGAGCCAGCCGAGTTCGTCGGCGAGCGGGTCCGAGGTCGGATCGCTCCACGGCTTCGGCGCGACCGGCATGTTGCCGGCCGGGACGCCGAAGTCCACCTCGATGCTCAGCCCGTTCTCGGTGGCCGCGTCGAGCGTGAAGCGGCCGTCCACCAGCACGTCACCCGCGGCGAGTTCGAGCCGCGAGCGGATCGCCTCGATGTGCCGCTCGGCGTCGTCGAACAGCAGCTCCAGCAGCCGGTCCTGGTCGGCGCCGTGCGCCTGCTCCAGGAGGATCTGCTGCTGCTCCCCCACGATCAACTTCTGGCCCAGGGCGGGCAGCAGCCCTTCGCGGGTCGTCTCCCACGCGGTCCGCTCGGCGAACGCCACGCTGGAGTCGTAGGCGCGGTACTTGGCGGTGTTGACCCGGCGGCCGGTGCTGCGGATCCGCCACTTCACCTCGGGGACGACCGACGCCGGGAACACCGTGCTGGTGAGGAGGAAATCCGCCGGGGTGGGGATGGCGCGGGCGAACGTGGTGAGATCGGCGGCGCTGACGCCCTTGATGAGGTCCTGGAGGGACATGTCAGGCCCCCCAGCGGATCAGGGCGCCGGCGGGCGACGCCGTGATCTTGGTGGTGTCGATCCCGCCGGGGATCTTGGAGGCGCGGGCGGAGCCGTGCCACAGCAGCGCGCAGGGGATCTTCGGCTGGCCCGGCGCGAACAGGGCCTCGTCAAGCACCAGGCCCACGAGGACCTGGCGGCCGTCTGCGGCGGCCGGGTCGTACGGCCCGTACAGGCCGGACGCGGTGATCTTGCCGAGAGGGACGCCGGACAGGACGCGGCTGTAGGGCTGGGCGGGGTCGGTGGACGCGACGTAGTGGGTGCCGGCGACGAGCTTCGACGCGTCGATGGTGACGGTCTCGGTCTGGTCGGTGCCGTGGAGGCTGGCGAGCCACGGTCGGCCGTGGGCGTAGTTCGCCGTGGTGGTGATCGGCTGGACGGTCAAGGGGTGTGATCGCCTTCTGGAGCTGGCGGTCACGCACTCACCTGCTGGTGGTGCCGTCCACGTCGGAGGGGAGGGGCGTGGTCCCCTGGTCCCGGTTCACTGCCGGGTCAGACGATCAAGGTGTCCGGTCAGGACGTGAGGTAGCCGCGCCGCTTGGCCATCTCGGTGCCGAAGGAGCTGGTAGCGGGGGCCTGGCCGCGCGGCGGCGGCCCTCCGGCCGGGGAACCGCTCGGCGCGGGCGGGGTGGCGGGCGGCACGGCCGGGCCGAACAGCTCCGGGCGGCGGTCGGCGAGGGCCTTCGCCGCGTCGGCCACGGCCTGCTGGTCGGCGTCGTCGGGTACGTCGAGGAGACGGATCGCGTCGTCCAGGTTGTCACCGGCCGCGCCGAGGCGGCTCAGCGCGGCGTGACGGACGGCCTGCTGGAGACGCTGGAGGGCCTGCTGCTCCCGCTGGACGGCGACCTGCTCGCGCTGGGCTGCGGCCTGCTCGCGGCGTTCGACCTCGGTGAGGGCGGCCTGCTCGGCGGTGCGCTGCGCCTCCACCCACGCCTGGAGTGCGGCTCCGTCGGCGAAGCCGAGGTCGGTGACGAGCTTGCGGACGCCGGCGCGGGAGCCCTGGTCCTTCTCGCGGGCGAGGAGCCGCGCAAGGGTGTCCTGCGTGATGAGGGCGCTGCCGGGGTCGGTGGCGGCCGGGGTCTGCGGTGCGGCCGGGTCACCGGCGGGCGGGGCGGCCTGGGGCAGGGGGGCAGTCATCGGATTCCTCCGCAACAGCGAGCGCCCCCGCGCCAGTGATCAGTGTAGCTACTCCTCCGTTCGGGGCGCGGAGATCAGGATCTCCGGAACTGCGCGACGAGCCATCCCGCCGGTCAGGTCCCTGGAACGGTCAAGCTGGCCGACGACGCCTCAGCACTCACACGCTCACACTCCATGAGACCCCGCGCGGGACCTCGTGCCGACCTCATCCGGACCGTTGCTGCTCCGCTTCATCAAGCTCATCCACGTAGTGTGGACGTTGCGGCATGAGCTTGACCTTCTTCCGCGCGTGGCTGTTGAGCACCTCGTGAATCTCTTGATCCAGATCCGCCCACATCGCGGCGAGATCGTCAGAGGCCGGTTTCAGGTCCGTGAACGCGGCGGGGACGGGCATACCCATGGTCGTAGAAGCACTCCACACGGCCGCGTTCATGATCTGGTCCGCCATCCGTGTGACACGAGTTGGGGATTCGGCCGCAAAGCACAGCCGCGCATAGCTGGCTTCCATGGCCGCATCGCCAACAGCCTGAAAAGCACGCTTTCCTTCGTCGACTCCGACTCGTTGCTGCTTCGCCGTGCTGAATGCATGAGCGGCATCGACCCACATGTCGATGAACGCTCGGAACTTCTGGTAGGCCGCCAAGAGGTCGATGTGGTCGGGATGCGCGGCAAGCGCATACGGGGAGAACGGGCTCAATCTCGCCTTGTAGTGGAGCATGGACTTCCGGTCGATGTCACCCCGGTGGAACAGCCTGTGGCAGGTCGGGCAAAGGGCGATCAGGTTCTCGAACTCGTGCCGCTGCACCTTGGCCCAAGGCCGGATATGGGCAATATCGAGGACGGGCATGCGGCAATGCGGGATAGCACATCGATGACCGGCTTCGACTCTGACTCTGCGGTCCAACTCTCGGGGAATCGCGGGGCGGTCGTCAGGCATGCCCACCATGGTAGAGCGGCCTGCTGACACAGCGCCCTGCCCTGCCGGTCGGTACACCTACCCGCCTGATCAGGGGACGGAAGCAAAGACATAGGGCGTTGCCATAACGGCCCGGACAGCCGTTCGGGGCCACCTGGAACACCGTGTTCGGAGAAAGGGTCGTGGCCGCGTCCGGTCGGGGCTTCGGTCTCACCGGTCGATGGAGGCCACCCCCGCCGTGTCCTGTCGACGGGGCCAGTCCTCCCGAAGTGGGTTCCCCCGGGGGAACCCATAGAAGTCGGCACAGCGGGTTCCCCTGGCGGAACCCTGTGGGTTCCCCTCGCGCAACCCATGGGTTCCCCCGGGGGAACCCCTTTCTTTCCTTTGTTCCTACTTACTTCCTACCTTTCCCCCCAACCCCCCACCGCTGTCGCCGCAGGGGGCCAGGAGGTCCCGGTCGCCACGGAAGGATCACCCCCGGACACCACATCCCCCACAGGGGCCCAGAGGGCCCCTGAGAGGCCACCCGGGCCTTGCGGGGTGATCTTCTACCGGTCGGCCTTCTGGAGCGGCGCAGGGGGGATTGTGGGCCCTCCGGCGGGCAGTCCGAGGTAGGCCCTGACTGCGGCGATGTCGCCGGTGGCATCGGCGAGGCGGGCAGCCGCGTCGAACGCCCGGGACTGGATGCGCTGCACCTCCTCCGGGATGTCCGTGATCGGGTACCCGGCGTCGGCGAGCATCCGCACGCACGTCTCCAGGGAGAACACCCCGGCCTGGTAGCCCTTCGCGGCCTGCTCCAGGGCTTCCGCCTTGTCGGTGGGCACGTGCGGGCCCCAGACGAGCTGACCGGCAGGAAGTTCCCCGCCCGGCCAGCCGACCTGCCCGGCCTGGTGGAGGCGGCCGACCATGCGCAGCAGGATCTCGTACTTGTGGGCGCGGGCGAGACGCATCTCCCCCACCAGGGCATCCAGCGGGCCCAGCGCGAGGGCCAGCGCGTACCCGGACGGCACCTCGGACGGCTGGACCGTACCGAGACCGGACGCGGTCAACCGGGAGTTGCCCGCGAGCCGGTCGAGGAGGTGATCGGTGCGCTCGCGCAGCTCCCGCAGCTGCGGAGACGTGTCCAGGGTCGACATCGAGCCGCCCTCGTTCAGGGACCACACCGTGCCGGCCTCGACGCGCAGCGGCACCGCCGCACCGGTCGTCCGGTCCTTCGGTAGCCGCACCCCGGACAGGGCGATGATCGGCGTGCCGGTCGTCCCGGACGCGGCGGAGGAGTCCGTGTCGGTCGCGGCGACCTCGTCAAGGACCTGCATCACCCGGGAGATCACTGGCTGCCCCCAGTGCTCGCCCACGTCCGGGATGCTGTTGGTGAGGTGCACGACCGGGAGGAAGTCGATCTGCAGGTCCAGCGCCTGGAGGACCTGTCCGTCCCGCCGGACCCGGTAGGTCGCCTTGTCGGCGGGCAGCGCGTACACGTTGTGCGCGGCCTTGAGGTCTTCGAGCAGCCACTCCGCGTCGGTGAGATAGCAGGTGACACCGGTCGGACGGTCCGGCGCCCACGGGTAGACGCGGGTCACCAGCCCCGTCGCCGGGTCCGTCCGGTCACCGGCCAGCAGCACCCGCTCCCCGTCCGGCCCGGCCGCCCACTCCCGGTAGGGGCTGCCCTTCTCCGGGACCACCGGCACGGTCGCACCACCGATCGGACCCAGCTCGTAGGTGATCCGGCGCAGCCTCGCCTTCTGCCCGGTGACGGGGTCCTCCGGCAGCTCCCACGCGAAGTGCACCCGGGCAGGGAACTGCGCCGAGTCAACCTCGTCCTCGGTCCACTCGGGGAAGAAGAACCCGGGGTCCATCGTCCGCAGGACCGGCCGGGCAGCCTGCGCGTCCCAGGCGAGAGTGAACACGCCGTCGCCGTAGCGCACCGCGGACCGCTCGGCCTGCTGCATCCTCATCGGCAGCAACTCCTTGCGGGCCCACGCCCGGAGCCGGTCCTGCACGTCCCGGGCAAGAGCGGCCTCCGGGGTCGGCTTCCCGCCGTCGCCCTCCGCCCCGGGCACGACGATGCTCTGCGATGCGCCGAGGAGGTAGTTCAGCGCAGCCGAGTTGAGCTTCGCCGGGTCGCCCAGCTCCCGCCGGTCCTGGCCGGACTCGTCGCCGGCCGCGTACGCGAGCTGCCCGGCCTGGTTGTGGTCGTACGCGACGAGGAGCTTGTACGCCTGGAGGCGCCGCAGGTCCTCCGGCGGCACCCAACCGGAGGCGAGGTCTCCGAACGGTCCGATGCCCCGCCTCGGCGGGGTGGCCATGACCGGCTTGTAGTTCAGCCACGACCAGCCGTCGATGATCAGCTCGCGCAGGCCCACGATGCTGCCCTCCCAGGCAACCAGGCCCCACGCCACCGCTCAGCCTACGGGGCAGATCAAGTCGCTTCCGTCAGCCCGCTGCGGCTGCCACCATCAGCTCACCGACAGAAGGGGAACGCGATGGGACGCCTGGACTTCGACGGCTACTCGCTCAACATCAGACCGCAGCGGCGGGTGGTCAGCTTCCTGCCCGGCTTCGGCACCCACCGCCTGACCGTCCACCTGGAATGCGCCGCGACCGGCACCTGGCCCGAGGACGCGGCGCACTCCGTGACCGGGTCGCTGTGGGCCACCGACCTTCCGGGGCACACCGGCTGGCTGGGCCACCTGATACAGGGATGGCCGCTGAACGCAGCGGACTCCGCCATCACCATGGGGCCGGAGGTCTCGCTGACCGATGCACAGCTCGCCGCCCTGGAGCAGGCCCGCAGCGGTGCGGACCTTCGGCTGCGCCTCGACCTAGTGGTCACCGCGCTCGCCCCCACCGGCAAGTGGCCGGCACGCAACCTCCAGGAGCAGATAGACATCCCGGACTCGGAGTGGTCCAAGGAGATCACCGAGATCGGGCACGGGGCGTTCGTCACCGTGCTGGTCCCCATCACCGACAACGAGGACCGGGCGACCGCCGCGCGCCGCCTGCGCGAGGCACAGACCGCCATCCGCGCCGGCGACTTCGAGGCGGCCGTCGCCAAGGCCCGGACCGCGCTCGACGCCGTCCGCCCGCCTGGCCATCAGGCCGCATACTCCCAGGCCGTCGGCAAGAAGGCGAAGGAGCGCACCCAGGAAGAGCGGTGGACGATGCTCCTCCAGGCCGCGTACGACCTCTTCGGCGGCGCGCACCACGACGACCCCGGCACCACCGAGCACTTCACGTGGAGCAGGGCCGACGCCGTCACTGCCATCGCCACCACGGCCGGGCTCCTCAGCCGCCTGGACGAACGCCCGTAGCCGCCTCGCGCTACGCCGGGATGCGGCAGCCCTCGTCGAAGCCGTCCCGGTCGACCATGACCTTCTGCGCCGGGGCGAACTTCGCCCACTCGGCGTCGCACAGCTCCGGATCGCCCTGTCGGTCACCGCGCTGCACGATGGCGAGCTGCGCGTACCGGCCGACCACCTTGGAGGCGCCCTTGTTGCGCTCGCGGTCGCCGAGCCACCTTCCGGCCCACTCCGGGCTGCCCTCGACCGCCGACACCGTTGGCGACGGCACCGCGGCCGCCGTCGGCCCGCCGCTCTTCGACGTGCAGGCCGACAGACCCGCGACCAGCACGATCGACACCACGGCAGCAGCCTGCCGCATCCCACCCACGTTCATGATCGGAGAAGATAGCAGCGCCCACGAACAACCCTGTCCGACGGCCCGCACCGGTCATCCGGCCAGGTCGGCGCGGCCTTCCCGGGCCTGGTCGCCGCTCTCCGCGATCTCGGCCCACAGCCCGGCCGGGTACAGGTCGAGCTGGAGGGCGATCTCCAGGCCGACGATGGTCGACAGGCCGGGCAAGGCCTGTCCGGCCAGCAGGTCGTTGAGCGTCGTGTGCTTCACGCCCGCCTTCTCGGCGGTGTACCTCGCCGACCACGACCGGGCCTCCATCGCGGCTCGGACCTTGAGCACGAAGGCATACCCAACGACCGCCTCCGGCGGAGCGTCCGCAGTCAGCTTGACGTCCGGCCACTCCCCCTCCGCGACGAACGATCGTGGCACCTGATGGTTGCGTGGCACCGCGGCTCCTGGCTTCCGGGGATGTGACCGCCTCATCCTGCCCCGTTTCGGATGATCTTGCTTGCGCGAACACCACTGGAAGGTTTACCTTCCATTCGTGGCGCACTCTCGCGCCACCCGGGCGGGGTGTCCGCCGGCACGCCCGAGCTGTGTCGTGGCCAGCGGGCTTCACCGGTGGGGTCGGCGGACATCCCGAGCGGCACCAGGCCGAGGGGGCGCTGTGGCATCGCCGAAGTTCTTCGCCGGCGTCGACTGGTCGGAGCACCTCAACGATCTCGCCGTGGTCGACCGGTCCGGCGAAGTCGTCGCCAGCACACGGTTCGAGGCGACTCCCGCCGGAGTCCGCGACGCCCTCGCAGTGCTCTCCGGCCTACGGACCAGTCACACCTTCTCGCGCCGATCGGTGCCGGTCGCGGTCGAGGCCAGCCGCGGCCTGCTCGTCACCGCGCTGCGCCGCCACGGCCAGACCGTGATCCCGATCCACCCGTCCACCGTCGCCCGATACCGGGGCCGTCTCAACCCCGGCAACCGGAAGAAGTCCGACGCCGGGGACGCCGCGCTCCTCGCCAACATCCTGCGCACCGACGGCCACGCCCACCGCCCGCTGCACACCAACTCCGACGACGCCGACGCGGTCGGCGCCCTGACCCGCGCCCAGCTCCGAGCCACCCGGACCCGCCAGTACCACTACCTCCAGCTGCGCTCACAACTGCTGGCAGTGCACCCGGCCGCCGTGACCGCCTGGGCGCACCTCGACGGCCGCCTGGTCCGCCCCGAGGCACGGGAGGTGATCGCCCTCGCCCCGACCAGCGGCCAAGCCGCCCGCCTCACCCGCAGACAGATCCGCGCAGCACTCGAACGCGCCGGCCGGACCCGGCTCCTCGACTCCGAGACGGACCGCCTGTTCGCCCAGTTCCGCGAGCCGGTCCTGCACAACCGCCCGGCAGTGGAAAACGCCCTCGGGCAAGAAGTCCTCACCACCCTGCGATTCCTCGGCGAAGCTTGCCAGAGCATTGCCGAACTCACCGACGCAGCAGGCGACTTGTTCGAGCAGCACCCGCAGAGCCGGATCTACCGCTCGTTCCCCGGCGTCGGCCTGCTCACCGGCGCGCGCCTGCTCGGCGAACTCGGAGACGACCCGAACCGGTTCGCCACGGCCAAGGGCTTGGCCGCCTACGCCGGGGCCCGCCCGTTCACCTGGGCGAGCGGCACATCCCGCACCGTCCTGCACCGCAGGGTCGCGGCGAACAAGCGCCTGGCCGCCTACGGACACCTGTGGGCTTTCACCACGCTCACGAAATCCCCGGAGTGCCGGGCCCACTACGACCGACGGCGAGCCGCCGGCGACCGGCACAACGCCGCCCTGCGGCGCCTGTTCGGGAAGCTGATCGCCTCCCTGCACCACTGTCTCCTCCACGACGAACTGTTCGACCCGGCGGCGTGGCCGCGAGCACCCGACACCACGGCTGCCTGAACCCTCGGGTTGGCGGACGGGCGGCCGGGCCGGAGCAACGCCTGAAGATTCACCCCGGGCCGCGAGCCCCGATGCGGGAACGGTGCCGCGCACGGCCGCCTCTCCGCCCACCCGAAAGCCCACCGCCCCGAGCCGAAGCAAGCCCACTTCACGACCCTGCGGAAGGACCAGCACCGATGCGCGGCATCCTCGACGAGACGTACCTCAACACCCTCTGCGACCACCTACGCAGCACGCCGCCCACTGGCGGTGACTGGGTGACGCACGCCCGCGCGTGGGCGGCCCCGCCCGGTGGCGGGCACCCGGGCGCAGCCCTCAGGATCGCCGCCAGCACCCGAGTCCTGTACGAGGTCGCCGGGGACGCCGGGCTGCCTCTCCCTCTGGGATACGGTCCGGCGTCCCGCTACCAGGCCATCGCGCAGGACAACGCACTGGCGGTCACCCTCGCCGTGTTCGCGGTGATGACCGGCACCGCACCCGACGGGCAGGCCCACACCCCGCAAGGCCCCAGCATCGGCACGGTGATCGGCGGCCTGCCCCGCCGCGGGAACGCCCAAGCGATCACCGCGAAGGCAACGCTGCGGGCGATCGAGACGGTCAGCCGGCAGGCGATGTCCCGGCTCGTCCACGACGCCGAACGGGCCCGGGGCTCGGCGGTCGACCTGCGCACCGTCGCCGCACTGGCGTTCTTCGTCGCCGGGAGCAACCGGCCGCAGCAGCTCACGACGAACCCGACCGGGCACTGGCCGAACGCCCTTGACGGGCGGCCGTCGTGGACACCAGTGCACGAGGTCAGCGGAGACTTCGCCACCGCGATGGCCACGTAGGCGCCCAGCCACTGTTCCGGATCTGCGAAGCCCAGCTCAGGAGACGAGGACCATCGGGGCGAAGGGGTCCGACCAGCCCTCCACGCGGACGGTGTATCCGAAGCCGACCAGGGCACTCACGACGGCGGCGGTGAGCGCGTGCGCGGCGAGCTGGATGATCGCGAGCTCGTCCTCCTCGTAGGGGGCGACGGCGGCAGGCCCTACGCGCTTCTGCTCGGGCCGGTCCCAGCAGAGGATCAGGTGCGAGTCGCCGAGATCGGCGCCCATCCCGCCGGGGTGTGTGTCGCGGCCGTCCCCGCGCTTCGAGTCCAGGTACATCGGGATGCCGATCTTGGCAAGGTCGGCCTTCACCCTCGCGGTGAGGTCGACGAGCGGGTGCCCGTCCAGGGCACACAGGTCGGCAGGCAGGAGTGTCATGGCCCGACCGTAGCCAGCCGGCGATTCCCGCACGGGGCGTTGACCGGAAGTGTTCGAGACCGCCCGTCCAAGATCGGAACCGGTCTCGACCCTCCGGTGCGGGTGGCCTCCGACCCGTGGTCGGAGGCCACCCGCACCGGACCCGTCAGCGCCTGCCGCGAAGTCGGCCGTCGTCCATACCCTGCGACAGAGCATCGAGCCCGGCGCCGGCCAGTTCCGTCAGGCCGTGCACTGCGGCATCCATCCTGTCCGGGCTGTCCATCCCGGGGACCCAGGTGGCCATCTGCCCTTCCAGCTCCGGGTAGTGGCCGACATGGTGGACACGGCCCTGCTCGTACAGCTGCGCCACCGGCTCGGCCCGCAACCGTTTGCCGACCTTCGCGTTGACCTCCACGATCATCGGCATCAGCTGCCCTCGGGCCTCACCGTCCCGGGCGAGCTGGTCCCACGCCTGCGTCAGGACCTGCTTGGCCATGTTCCCGCCGTAGTTGGCCTCCACCACGATGGCGTCCGCCCGCAGGCTGAGCGCCAACCTGCACGCGGTGAGGCCCCAGTCGTTCGCCCCGAGCGTGCCGGACTCGTCCGCGACGACGTACAGCTGCTCGTGGTAGTCGGAGGCGAGCCCGATGATGCCGGTCTCGTCGTTGACGGCGGAGTCGCCGCCGGACGGGTCGACCGCGACGACGACCCGGGCCATCTCGGCGCCGGCGAACTCCACCGGCGTCACCCGGGCCCGGTCGATCCAGGCCCGCTGCCACACCCCGCCCTCGACCGGGCGGGGCTTCTGCATGAACAGGCTCCACCAGACGCGCTCGCCGACCGCACGCCGGATACCGGCCAGCGCCTTGTGCCCGTAGCGGGCAGGCCACAGCGGCTGGCCGACCTTCCGGCCGAGCGCGTCGTCCGGGCTGTCCGCGATGGCGGGCAGGTCAATGATCGTCCAGTCGTCGGCGGTCTCCCCGGCGAGGATCCGCCCAGCAAGGTCGTCTTCGTGCCACCTCGTCTGGATGACGATGACCGACCCGCCGGGCTCCACCCGGGTCAACAGGACGGCCTGCCACCACTCCCACAACTTCCTTCGCTGCGTGGGTGATTGGGCTTCTGCGTCGTCCTTGATCGGGTCGTCGACGATGGCCAGGTTCGCGCCCTTGCCGGTGAGGCCGCCGCCGACACCGGCTGCGAAAAGGCCGCCCTCCCGGCCTGCGATGTCGAACCGGTGCGCGGCCTTCGACCCCGGGTGGAGGGTGATGCCGAGCTGTTCACCCCACTCGGTGATCGCATCGCGGATCCACCGGCCGTGGTCGTCCGCCAGGTCGGAGCTGTAGGACGCGATCATGACCCGGTGGTCCGGCCGCTGGAGGAGGTACCACAACGGCGCCCACCGGGCGGCCCGGCGGCTCTTGCCGTGCCGGGGCGGCATCGTCAGCAGCAGCCGAACCGTCTCCCCGGCGGCGATCCGCCGGAAGGCGTCGTCGATCAGGTCCAGGTGCGCGGCTTGCATCTCCCGGCCGTCGGTCAGGACCGCGGCGAGCGACCCGGGCGAGTGCCGCAGCGCCATGTCCCGTTCGACCTTGGCCAACCTGGTGCGCAGCGCGGGCGACGCCTGCTCGGCAATCGCCCGGCGCCGCTCCGCCGGCAGCCGCCGGTACTGCTCGACCAGGTCGTCCGTCGCGCTCACGCGCCGTCCCGGACCACGGCCGGGTCGGTGAGCGCGATCAGCGCCGCCAGCTCGTGACCGGTGGCGTCCGCCGCAAGCTCGATCGGACCGCCGTCCTGCCCGGTGACCTCCGTCTTCGCCGGCTGGTCGAGCCCGAGCAGCCGCGCCCGGCGCTCCATGATCCGAAGCGCCCGGTCGATCGCCGGAAGATCGCCGTCCTTCACCGCCTTGCGGTAGGCAACGAGGAACATCCGGTCCAGGCGGGCGTCCTCCAACGCCCGAAGCTCCTCGACCGCCGCCTGCGACCCGGCGATCCGGTGTTCGAGGGCCTGCGTCACGTCCCGGTTGACGGAGCGGATCAGCGTCTCGTCGTCCGGGGCGGGGCGGCCCTTCAAATGCAGCTCGTGGCCGTACCCGAGCGGGTACGCGATCCGGTCGGAGTTGATGGTGGGGTCGGCGGCGAGCTTCCGGCCGACCGTCAGCGGGTCGGCGCCGGCGAGGCGCAGTTCAACGGCGTCTGCCCGCCGCCGGGCGATGGCGGCGCGCTGGGCCCGGGTGGGGCGGGGCATGGGCGCAGGTCCTTCGGGTGCGCCCCCGCGCCAACACCCATGATCCCCTACCTCCGGACCGGCAGGCGGCGGGCGGTCCGTCGCCGCAGGCGAGCACTGCGGCGGACCAGCCACGAGGCGCGGGAATACGCGCCGCCGCTTGTACGCTGCGCTAGTCGACCTGGATGCAGGGCACCCATCAGGGTAGGTTTAGCCTTGATTTGCGGCTAAGCCTGATCTAGGCTAGGGTTCGAGCATGGAGGAGGTCCAGCGAATGAATGAATTCATCAAGCCCGGCGAAGTCGTCACCAGGCAGCAGGTGCACGCCGCGTTCGGTGGGCGCCTCCAGGGCGCAATCTCTCCGACCAAGGATCGCCGCGTCATCGTCTTCCTCCCCCCGCGTCCGCTCGCGGCTGCCCCGACCGGCCTCGCGTCCGACGGCACACTTCACTTTCAGGGAGAGGGCCTCGAAGGCGATCAGCAGATGACTCAGGGCAACAAGGCCCTCCTCCAGCACAAGGAGGACGGCCGAAGCGTCCATGTGTTCCAGGCGGTCGGCCGTGTTCCGGGAGCCAAAACGCTCACCTTCCGGTATATCGGCCAGTTCGAGGTCGACGACGCCCAGCCGTATTTCCACCAGGACGAGGAAGACCGGCACGGCCTTGCCCGCCGCGTCATCATCTTCCGACTTCGTCCCCTCGACGGCACGGTCCCCTTCGCCGAGGACCTTGTCCCGCCTCCTTCCGGCCGCACCATCACAATCACACCGCGCCCCCGGACCGTCGAGGTGGAGGCAGCTTCGCCTCAGCGCCTCTACACCTCCTCGGTGCCATCCCTTCGACGTGACACTGCCACTCGCGGGCGGGCGCTTGTTGGGGCCTTCACCTCCCACCTTCACGACCTCGGCCACACGACTGGCCGCATGGCCGTGACCTTGCCGGACGGCTCCGACCGACTCCTGGTGGATCTGTTCGACAGGACCACTGGGACGATCTACGAGGTAAAGACGTCCGCCTCACGCGCCTCCATCCGCACAGCCATCGGCAGCCTGATGGATCTCCGCTGGCGGTCGGGCGGCTCCGCCGGCATCGGCATCATCCTGCCGTCGGAGCCCTACGACGACATCCTCGCCCTTTGCTCCAGCCTGGACATCGAGGTCGTCTGGCCCGACTCGACGGGCCACTTCGCCTCCAGCCGCGGTGCCTGGACTCCTGGCCCAGATCTCGACTTCCCGGACATCGAGATCACCTTGCCCGACTCACCTGAGGGCATCCCCCCCAGGCGCGAGACCCGGGCCCTCACTCCCAGGCCGAACACCGAGCCGGGCACCGGGGCCGCCTAGAGCGAGTCACCAGGTCACTCCAGCAACAGCTGAGGCCGAGGGTCGCCACCCTCGGCCTCAGATCACATCCAGCTACTCGCGCGGTTTCTCAGGCTCCGCGAGTGCTGCTCGCCGCCCATCTCACTGAACAGGAGCACCCCCAGTATGTCCGACCACTTCTGCCTGCGGAAACCCCAGGCCAGGTGGCACTAGAGGCATCTCGCACACGCCACCGAGCCAGCACCGGCCCGGATACCCGACAGCACCGTGTGCGCACAGGCACCGCCGGCCGCCAGCCGGACGAGCCGACAACAACTCCACCATCCCGGTGGAGTCTCACAACCCTGGGGGTTCCGACGTGATCCACGTCGTCCATTCGCTCATCACCGACGAGAACGCTTGGAAGGTGCTCGGGCTCGCCCTGGGCGTCTTCCTGGACCTGCTGCGCCAGGTCCTCGACCAGCGCCGGACCCGGCGCGACCAGCCTCCGGGCAGCGCCACGGCGCCGACCGCGATCACCCCGCCGTCACCCCTCTACCCGTCGCGCCGCGTCGGCGAACTGCACCGTGCCGTCGATCGCCACCGGCGCGGCACCCCGACGACCGGCAAGTCCACCACCATGGTCCGCGTCATCGCGGTGACCTGGCCGGCGGCCACCGCGAGCCGCCGTACGCGGAACCGCCGCAGGCCGGGCACCCGCCGGTCGTAGTAGCTGCCGATCCGCTGGGCAGCCCGGCCGCCGCCGGGCTGCCCAGCGCCCGGCTGCGGCCGGGCGGCTTGTGCCGGGCGATCGGATCAGGTTCCGAGGATTCCACCGAGCACCTCGCCGAGCAGGCGTGCAACCAAGCGCGCGGCAACCGAGCCGCGCACCCCAGGCCCCTCTGCTACCGATCGCGCCGGCGGCGAGCGGCGCAGCGCGGGCGGCCGCACTCGGGGGCGACCGGTGGCACGCGTCTGGCGGGGGTGCCGCTCCCTGCTCATGGACTTCCGCCTCTCTCCTGGGTCGCCGGGCTGCGACCTGCTGAGAGGACTGTGCCGGACCAACGGGGAGAAGCGCGGGAGTCCCGCACAGCCTGTGGATAAGTCGGGGACTACGGCAGTTGGTCACCCCAACGGCCGACTCCACCGCGCGCTCTCAGAGACGACTCCACCAACTTGGTAGACGGTATGCAGCCGTTGGGCGCGGCCTTCGTCGGGCAGCAGCGCAGGGTGGAAGACGATCGGGTCAGCAAGGACTCGTAGCTCAGCGGGAGCACTCTTTTGCCAGGTCGGCCCGTAGGCGGCAGCCAAGTCCCTTCGGAAGCAGCACCAGAGGGCGTGCCAACCGCAGGCTTCCAAGTAGCTGAGGTGATGATCGAGTATCCACAGGGTGACCCGCCTCATCATGAGCGGGGCGAGGATGAACTTCACCAGGCTGGGCAGCCGGTGGGCTTCAGTGCTCACTTCCGCCTCAGCTCGCCTGCCGACGGTCACCCTGCCGGCACCAGGATCTTGCGCCGGGGAAGGACCCGCCCCAGCCACGCCGGGTCGGCGCCCGCGGCTTCCAGGTCTGCCCGGACTTCGGGCTCGTCATCATTCCGGGGGCGTCCGGTGCGGAAGCGAATCTCAAGGACCCCTGGCCGGTCCTGGTGGTGGAACTCGAACGTGCACTGCCGTTCGAAGTCGGGGTGCGGCCGTCCACCGGCGTCGGGCCGCCTGCTGTGGCAGTCGCAGTGCTGCTTCAGGACGACGAGTGGCGGACCCCACAGCGGCTTCCGGAACAGGGCGGCGAACTCGTCGTGGGCCGGGCGGGTCCCGTAGAGGTGCCGCAGCTCCCAGACCATGGTCTGGTGCCCGGCCTGCCAGTAGCGCGTGCAGAAGGCGTTGGAGGTGGTGTGCCACATGCCGATGCGCCGCAGGATGCCGGAGGTGAGCAAGCTCATTCCGGCCTCGTGCTCCCCGAACTTGGGGTGCCGGGCGTGGAAGGCGTGCTCGGCCTCTCCGTACCGCTGCCGGTCCCACAGCGGCGTGGAGCCGGCGGCGCTGACGGCCTTGTGGTGCTCGGCCACAAGCTGCTTCCAGTGAGCAGCAGTTGGCCCGACAAGGGTGAGGTGAGCGGCGGGGGCCTGGACCAGCCTCAGGTGGATTCCCCTGCTGTCGATGTGGCTGACTCGCAGGCCACAGACACCAGCTAGTTCGCCGTCGTCGACGCCGAAGGGCAGGAGGCGGCACAGCGCCTCCTCCGCGAAGTCGTACCTCTTGCCCCGCGTGCCAATGGCGCACT
Source organism: Kitasatospora sp. NPDC092286 (assembly GCF_044755565.1). Taxonomy (NCBI): domain Bacteria; kingdom Bacillati; phylum Actinomycetota; class Actinomycetes; order Kitasatosporales; family Streptomycetaceae; genus Kitasatospora; species Kitasatospora sp. NPDC092286. The sequence goes on from NZ_JBIVRD010000009.1 coordinate 110,462, forward strand.
TGTCAAGGAAAACCTCGGTACGGCCGTCCAGCACGCGGGTGGCTCGGATCGAGACTGGGTGTTGGGCGTAGGCGGCGCCACCGCGAACCTCGGACAGGAAGAGATGCTCGATGAGGGCCTGGTCCGCGTTCGCCTCTTCGATCCCGGGTGAGCGATCTCGGGCGGTTCGGGCGATGTACCAGACGGAGTCACCCGTGTAGAGGTGCCGCAGGCGCTGGTCAGCGTGGGATTCCACAGAAAGTCCGTTCTCGTGCAGCCGCCGACCTCGGAGCACGACAACTAGGCGTGTGCAACGAGAGGTTGAGATGATCGAGCTGCGGGCTGCCGAGCTGGCTTGGTCCGTCGCAGTCACCGGCAGGTCGGCTCCGGTGGGACGGATGGATCTCCCGCTGAGACCTGACGGAAGCGTGCCTGAGCGTGGCGACCGACCTCAAGCTCCTCCCCCGCTGACCGCCCGGTGTCCACCCGTTCAGACGTATCGAGCCCTCCGGCGGGCTACACGACCCGAGGCACAGCAGCAAAATGCGGTTGCCCGTCCCAGCCAGCGTGCCGCAGAGTTGGCTCATCAGCCCGGCACCACCGCCACGGAGAGGAACGCACGTCATGAGCAACAGCCAGTCGTATCAGCGTTCTTCGAGCTCGCAGCAGCAGAGCCAGGGGTATCCCTCCGCGCGGTAGACCGGCACCGACTCGTGCCTGGCCGCCCGAGGGGAACACCCCCCTTCCGGGCGGCCTCTATCGTTGCCGCCCCGCAGTGCCGGATGGTGCAACTGGCAGCACGCCTGACTCTGGATCAGGAGACTCGGGGTTCGAATCCTCGTCCGGCAGCGCAGTACCCGGAGAGTTGGCCGAGTGGTAAGGCAGCGGCTTGCTAAGCCGTCGTCGGGTGGAAGCCCGCGCGCGTTCGATCCGCGCACTCTCCGCGCAGGACAAGGCAGTTCATGGAGGAGCCAGCCGACAGGTGGCGCCGGCCTCGGTCTCGAAATCCGTTGGGGTGCGCGAGCATCCGTGTGGGTTCGACCCCCACTTCCTCCGCTTCTCCGCCAAGGGCGAGCTGGGCACTGGAGAGCCCAAGGGTCCGTAAAACCCCCGCATTGCTGTGCCGGTTCGACTCCGGCCTCGCCCACCGAGCACCGCCACTGGGCCCGGATGTAGTCCTAGGGGTACGCCCGGGCGCACCCTCACCTCCGGCTGCCGGGGGTCAATCCGCGCGCCACCCACCGGAGGCGGTCACCATCCGGCAGCCCGGGCACCGAAGAAGTGCCAGGGCCGCACCGGGAACGCCCTGGGAAAGCGGGCGTTCGCCACCTTCAACGAGGCCACCGCTTCGGGATCACGCCCCCACGGCAGACACACCGCGACCGGTTCAGCGCGTCAGGTCGAACACCGTCTCGCTCTGCCCGGCGGTGGCCTTCGCCCGCAGGTACGTGTTGTAGTTCACGAAGTTGCCCAGATCCGACGGGATCAGCACCTCCAGCGAGAAGGCGCCATCACTACCAGGCACCGTGTTGCGGAGATCACGGACCTCGACATCGCCGATCGTCGCTTCCTTCACCACGAACGACACCCTCACCACGTCACCGGGCGTGAAGCCGGTGCCGGTCAGGACCACCTTGGCACCGCCGTTCCCAGCGTCCGGTGACGCTGACAGCACCGGGTGGCCGGTGGCCGAAGGGCTCGGCGCGGCACCGGACGGCAGGGCCTTCACCGACGGCCCGGAGGCCGGGACCGCAGGGACGGCCGGGGCGGTCACGGTGACCGTGGGGCCGGGCACGGTCACCGTCACAGCAGGCTGTGGCCGGGCCTCACCGACCTGCGACTGCGTGAAGAACCCTCCCGCGAACCCCGCACCTGCCGTCACCAGCCCCACCACGGCGGTGATCATCGTCCCCCAGCCTTGGAGGTCCAGCGCGCGCCGGGACGACGGGTGGGGGCCAGCCGAAGGTGGGCTTCCGGGCTGAGGCGGAATCCGGCTCGGCGCGGGCGGCCCCGGCGGTTGTGCGGTCACGGATCATCCCCCGGTCCAGCCCCACAGGTAGGGCGCGATCATGCGGACACCTGGATACCACACCGCTCGCACCGGGCCAGAACGAGCGGCCTGCCGTCGTCCGGCCCCGGCCCGGCCGCCGTGTGATGATGGCGGGCGTTCGAAGAACCGGAAGAGGCGGGACGCTGCTGTGACTGACCACACCACCGAGTGGACGCGAGACGGCGAGGACTGGACGGTGACGGTCAACGGCACCGAGTACCGGGCGACTCCCAGCGCCGGGATCGGAGAGCCTGCGGGAACGCACTGGGTGCGCGGTGGAACGCTGAGCCGGGATGTCCGGTCGCTCGGGCACGCGCTCACCGCCATCCGCCGGCACGCGGGCTTGTCCTAGCTTCCTGTCCGTGGCTGCGTCCCGGGTGCCGCACAGCCTGTACCGGCGGTGGGGCGACCAGCCCGGGGGATCCGCTGCCCCCGGCCGCTACGCCGCGTTCGACGTGGAGAACCCTGCGGTCGTCGCCGCGGCACGCGGGCGCTGCGGCGCTCGGGTGCGCCTGGGCCTGCGCGCCGGTACGGCCGTGGCGAGCGTCGGCGGGAGGTCGGGGCCGGGCTGGAGGACTGCTTCGACGCGGGCTTCGGCCTCCGGCCGAGGGTGGGCGTAGCAGGGCCAGCCGGAGCAGGCGCCGGAACGAAGCGGCGCGCGCTCGATGACGTGCCGGCACCGGGTGCAGGTCGCCATCAGGGGGTCCGTGCTGCGGTACTGCACCGTGCGAGTCCGTTCGTGCTACAAGGGTCCTGGTCCTCTTCGACGGTACGGGGCGCGGCCCGCGAGCAGGGCCGCCAATCTGCCATCTCGGCCGCCTCGCCAACGAGCGTGAACACTCCGGGCCGGGCTGAGCGGCGATCGGCCGGGCCCGGGACTCCTGGACCCGGCCGAAAGCCGTTCTTCGCCGCCGTGCGGAGCTTCAGCGGCCGAGTGACCGGGTGTCCGACGGGGCGGGCTGCGGGTCGTCGGCAACCGCGAGGGGCAGTTGCCGGTCGGCGGCCAGGGGCTGCGGCTCGGCGCTGGCCGCCCTGGTCCACCGGTTGGTGCGGGTGCCGGCGCCCCGGTCATCGGCGGGCTTGACCCTCGGGGGCCTCGGGAGAAGTTCGACCTGGCCGACTCCAGGTCGCAGGGTGGTGATGCGCGGCCGGTCGCCGTGGACGTCGGGCACGCCGCGGGCCCGGAGGTAGTGGGCGAACTGCCAGTTGCGGCAGGTGCGGTAGGCCGGGTCGCTGGCGTTCGGGTCGTCGTCGGGGACGTTGTCAGTGGCGGTGAAGTGGATGGGCTTGACGCCGTCGAGGTGGACGGTGAGGCCCTGCACGGCCAGGGTCTCGGCGTGGCCGGGGGCGGCGGTGACGGCGAGGTGCGGGTTGTCCTCCCAGCGGTAGGGGGCGGTGGTGACGCCGCACAGGTACCAGGCGAGGGCGTGCGGGAACTCGTCCAGGTGGACGGTGGCTTCCTGGCTGCGTTCGTCGACGAGGCGGCTGTAGCGGCCGTGGAGTGCAACAGCGCAGTGTCTGCTCAAGTCGATGCCCGTGACGTACTTGAGCCACAGGTGCCGGTATCGGCGTTCTCCGACTTGGACGGTCATGGATGGCAACTCGCTTATCCCATCTGCTAGTTGAGGACTACCTTATGCCTCTATTCTATACTCTTTCGGAGAGTTGTCCTAAGCGCCGTCACGGTCCCGGCAGGCCCGCATCAGCGCCTCGACCAGCGGCCGGTGCCGGTTGTGCCGATAGTCCCCCGGATACTCCATGTTGAACTCCAGCTCCAGCGCGGCCCGCCGCTGCTCCTCCGGCAGGGCCTTCGGCTTCCGGCACACGGCGTAGATGTTGCCGCCGTTGGGGTTGCCCCGGGTCTCGACCTCCTCGAAGTACCGCTCCATGAGGGCCCGCAGCGACGCGGGGTCGTGGAACCGCTGCATGGTCCAGACGCCGGCGCGGAAGCTCGCGGTGAAGCCGTCCTCGTCCAGGAACTCGATGCTGCGCCGGTAGCGGCCGTTGTTGCGGGCCTTCTTGCCGCTGACCCTGCGCTCCACCGAGCCGAGGGAGCGCGTCCCGGCGTAGAAGGTGCCGTCCTTGGCGAGCAGCGAGTTGCAGGCGATGACGACGGCCGCCTCGAACTCCAGACTGGTGATGGAGTTGATCACGCTGTCGAGCACGACCACGTCGTACAGGCCGTTCGCGGGGATGTCCCGCTGGAGATCGCGGATGTGGCTGACGGTCGCGGCCACATCGAGGGCGTTCTGCTTGCCGGCGGCCTTGACGTGCGGCTCGTACCAGTGGGCGTCGAAGCCCTGCGACTTGATCTGCTTGATGTAGGCCAGCTCTCCGGCGCCGAAGTCCATGACCCGCTGGCCGGGGCGCAGCTCGGGAAGGACGTGCTGCTCGTAGGTGGTGGACTTGTTGGAGTCGCCTTCGTCGCCTCCCAGCCTGTGCATCTGGCACCAGTGCTGGTTGTAGGCGCGGATGCCGAGCTGGGTGTAGTCGTAGACGCCGTAGTCGCCGTCCAGCCACACCGCCAGCTCGTCGGCCTCCTGCACGGACAGCCGGTAGCACAGCAGCGGCAGCTTCAAGTCGCTCACGACCACCGCGTAGTCGTTGTTCAAGATGATCCTGCCAGCGTCGTCGGCGACGACGGACCCCCACGTGCCGTACCGGGTGACCAGGCGGCGGATCTCCGCCTGGATCGCCGGGTTGGAGCGCGACACCGCGGTCACGTCCTCGGGGGCGATCCACTCCCAGCCGTGCCCGTCCGGCCCGGACGCCGGCACCCGGACCTTCGAGCCGTCCGTCTCGATCGAGTTGTGCAACAGGTTGAACTGCACTTCATCCTGCGTGGAGACGTGGCCGTCGAGGATGATCGCCGGGGCGTGGGTCTGCCCGATCGCCTTCAACGACTTGGTCCGCTGGTGGCCCGCGACGAGGATGTGGTTACCGTTGACGATGACCGGCTTCACGCAGCCGAACAGGGCCAGGGACCGCTGGAGCCGGTCGAACGCCTCCTCCGTGAGGCGGCGCGGGTTGTACGGGGCTGGCTTGAGCTGCCCGATCGGGTAGGACTCGATGAACTCAGGCATCGGCCAGCTCCCGCTGCGCGTGCTGGTCGAGGAGGTAGTGCGCGAACCCGGTGTCGGTGCCCCGCGCGGTGTAGAAGGCGTCGTGGACGTTGTTCAGCCGCTCCACCTCGTCCTTGGTGATCTGCACGCGGGTCGTACCCCACTGGACGAACCCCCACTGGAGGTGCTCGTCGGTCGTTTTGTCGCCCTCCCGCTCGGTGGTCTCGGCGGCGAGCTGGGACGGCAGCTCGATCGAGTCGAGGAGGTCGTCCACGGCGTCCTGGTCGTAGCCGGTGCCGTCGAGGTCGGGCAGGGCGGACAGGATGTCGGCCAGCAGCTCGGTGTCGTACCCCGCAAGGTCGGAGGTGCGGTTGTCGACGATGACGATCTTCGCGGCGTCGTCGTCGTCCACGTCGACCCACGTCACGGCGATCTGGTCCCAGCCCCGCTGAACGGCGGCGTCCCAGGTGTGGTTGCCGGCCAAGATCTCGTTCAGGCGGCCGGTCAGCGAGCCCTTGTTGACGACGATCGGCTTGAACTGGCCGTGCATGAGGAGGGAGTCGGCGACGGAGTTCACGTCGCCTCGCCGCGGGTTGCGGTGGTACCTGGTGAGGTCGCCGATCGGGACGGCGAGCGGCAGCAGGGAGTCAACGATCCGGTCGATCGGTTCACGCTGAGGCACGGAGCTGGTCCTTCGTAGGCCGATTCCCCGCGCCCTACGCGGCAACCAGCCTAGACGATCACGACCGTCGGGCCAGGTCCGGGCGCTCCTCCCTACGTCGCCGTGAGGAGACGGGCTGCCCTACTTCAAACTGCCCCTGCTGTCCTCGGGTGCAGAGCGACTGCCGGATGGCACCGCTGCACGGCCAAGTGGCCGCCTGAACAGGGGATTTGACGGTGCCCGTGACCATTGACCAGACTTCCGGTACGCAGACACCTCTGGTGGAGCGACCCGTCTGGCCGAACACGGCCAGGCCAACTCTTCGGCGGCTAGGCATCCCGCGCTCACCGGCGTGGGCAGGGAACGTAGCACCGTCCTCCACCAACGAGTGGAGGAGAGTACGGCACCGCGGCGTGCCGATCGTCCGGGCATCCCAGTGCCCACCCAGCGTTACCGGTGCATGTGGCTACGCCTGGCACCGTGTGCGAGACCTCGCGCCGGCGGGTCTCGGTTCGACTGTCCGCGCTATCGCGGGAGATCGGGCCGGGCCTGCCCTGCGCTGGTGCTGCCCGTCTCCCCGTTGGGAGATGTTCCATGAACCAGCCGCTCTCTGTCCGTCTGCTGCTGATCGCGTGCGCCGTCCTGTCGGGCCTGCTGATCTCCGTCGTCACGGCCGTGCTCGCCCGGGCGGACGGGAGGTCCCTCCCGGGCTCTGGCCTGGCAGCCGGAACCGCATTCGTCGGATGGATGGCCATGTGCGCCGCCCTGCTCGCGGTGTACGGCTGACAACCGTAACTAGCCTCTGATCGCCACTGGTTGAGACCCGTCTCTGGTCGATGGTTGAGCTGACCGAGACACGGACCGCCTCGTGGGTCGGGCTCGGGTCAGGCGCGTCCGGCTTCGGCTTTCAGGAGTTCCCCGGCGGCAGCGAGGTGGTCGGCGGTGGGCGCGCTGCCGGCGGCGGGCCCTTGGACCCGGGTCGGCAGGGCGTCGGCTCTGGCGGTGAGGCCGAGTGCGGCGGCGTGGGCGTGGTACCGCTCCAGCGCGACGGCGCCCTCGGCAGCTGCTGCGAGGGCGCCGGTCAGCGCGGTGGCGAGGTGGGCGAGTCCTGGGCCCCGCCGGGTGGGTGGCTTCACTGTTCGCCGCGGTCTTCGGCTCGGGCCTGCTCCGGGGTGATCTCCCCGGCGCAGAGGCGGCGGACGATGGCGACTCGGTCGTGCCGGTCGGCGTATCCGGCAGACAGGAGGTCGGCTGCTGTGGTGAGGCGGGCTTCGGCGGTCTCGACTCGTTCCCAAAGCTGGTCGAGCTGGGGGTCGGTGATGTTGCTGGCGGTGACCCGCCGGTCGGCGGCGCCGGGGTCGTGCTCGGTCACTTCGGGCTCCGTTCCGCTGGTTCGAGTAGACGGTAGCCGGTCCGCCGGGGGCGCCCGTGCGCCGTGGTGGCGGTGGGGTGGAGGACGCCGAGGAGGATGTCGCGACGCCTTGGCGGGCCGTCGAGGGTGATGACCTCGGCCCGGCCGCCGGCGAGGGCGATGATCCGGATGCGGCGGCCTTCGTCGAGGGGGTGGCAGGAGATGTATTCCTGTCCGGGTGCCGGTTGGGGGCCGGTCATCGGTTGTTGCAGCGGCAGAGGGCGGAGACGGGGTTGCACCAGGAGTCGCACGCCTTGCACCAGACGGCTCCGGGCCAGGGCGGGGTGCGGTCGGGTTCGGTGGTTGCGGTGGTGGTCACTTCGGTGTCGTCCTCTGGCGGTGGGAGTCGAGGGCCAGGAGCAGCAGTTCGCGGTGAAAGGCCGCGTTCGGGTCGGGCCAGCGGTTGCTGTACTTCCGGGGTTCGGGCTTCGTCGGCCGGGGAGGTCCGGGGTGGTCCCGTTCTGCACAGAGTGCCGAGAGGGGTCCGTACCGTTCCTGCATCAGCCGGGCGTACGCCTCGGGGTCTGCTGCGCCGTCGGCCCGGTAGGTGTCGGGCACTGGTTGCTCCTTGGGTGTGCGCAGGCCCGCCCGACGCGGAGCGGTCGGGCGGGCCTTGGTCGTGACGTGCTGGCTGGCGTTTCCCCTCGTGGCCTGCTCACGGGAGCGGCCCGGTCCTGGAGGGTGGGGCGCGGGGGGAGTGCCGCCTTCCAGGACCGTGAGGGAGGTGTCACGGCGCGTGTCACCGGGGGCGGTTCCGGATGGGGCAGTTCCACTTCCCGGTGACATGCAGACCGTATCACCAATGAGTCCCCATACAAGTTGAGGGCTTAAGACATGTCAGTCGACTCCAGCTCCTCCACGGTGCAGCCATCGAACGGGGTGGTCCCGAAGTCGTCCGCGTCCGGGTCGTCGTCGGGCAGAGCGAACAGGGCATCCGGCTCCCCCCTCCCGTACCAGGCGGCGGGGGACATCTGGGTCCAGTCGGGCCGAGGCATGCGGTCCATCCTTCTTAAGCGGAGTCGTTCGGGTCATTGTGCAGTTGGTGGGCCTGCGGGCGCAGCGGGGGCTCACTGGCACAGACCAGCAGATTTGTGACGGCCCGTCACGCTGTGCCAACATCTGGGGGAATCGGCAGGCTGCCCCTTCCGTGGAAGTGCGCTCCGCAGCGCGGAGCGCCGGGGTTTGCCTCACCTCACGGTCGGGATGCTGCTCCACCGGCGGAGGCTCAGCGGTCGCGTTCGCTGCTCGCCTTCGGACGGGTCAGAGGGTGTCCGGGTTCAGGTCGAGGATGGTGGCAATGTCGGCCCGGAACTCGCGGGCGGCACGCAGCCGGGCGTCGTCGCGGACCCGGTGGATCGGGTCGCCGGACAGGGCGGGCAGCAGAGAGCCGTCGAGAATCTCGCGGCCGAGGTGATTGCGCAGCTCGCGGGCGGCCAGGACCAGTACGGCGACTTCGGTGAGGTCCTTGCAGTCCAGGTCCCGGCCGCGCTTGACGGCGTAGTCGTGGAGGGCCTGCCAAGCCTTGACGACCTCGTGGGCGCGGACCAGGGCCACCCAGGCGTTGTCGGCGGCCGCGGTGCCGTGGTGGGCGCTCTCGTGGACCTGCTTCAGGGCCCGGGCGTGCCGGATGACGTTGTTGGCAGTGGCCTGGGTGATCGAGCGGGCCTGGCGGGTTACGTCGTCGGTGGTGGTCATTCGCTGTCCTCGTCGGTGTCGGGGTGGTCCCACGGGCCGGGCAGGCACTCCTTCCCGCCCGCGGTCAGCACGGTGTCGAGGAAGGTCCACAGGACGCGAACGGGGTGGTCGGCCGGAAGGCCGGCGACGGCTTCGGCCAGCGCGGTGTGGATCTCGTCGGTTCCCCACCCGTCGAGGCCGGGTGCGCCGGGGTGGCGTAGCTCGTGCTGGACGATGGCCACGTGCTGGTCGTACGCCTCGTGGACGGCGGAGGTGTTCCAGGGCGGGGTCTGGAGGCTGCCGCACTCGCAGGTACCGGTGTAGAGGCCGGGTTCGAACCGTTCCATCTGCGGTCGGTGCTGGTCCTTGACCAGGGCGAACAGGTCGTCGTCGAGCCAGTGCGGGAAGCCGGTGCACTGCTCGGCGCAGGGGCCGGGGGTGTTGGCGGTGCGCCACGGGGTGGTGGTCACGGGGTGGGGTTCTCCTCGGTGCGGCGGTGGGGTCGGGCGATCAGGCTGAGGGCGGCCCGGCGGGCGCTGGGGCGGAACAGCTCGGAGAGCTCGGGCAGTGCCGGCGGCGTGAGGTCGGCCGTCCGGTGCATCTTGGCGTGGAGGGCGGTCGGATCGTCGCTGGTGCAGCGGGTGCACCACCGCCACGGGCCGCGGGGGCCCTGGCCCGCGAGCTGCTCGGGCGGGGCCCCGGTGGCGTGCAGGCCTCGGCCGCACTTCGCCCACCACGAGTCGTACGGCTCGTAGGCGGCCCGGGGGAGGTCGGTGAAGTCGGTGAGGTGCACCACCGAGTCGTGGTGCTCGGGGTGGGGGCCGACTCGGTGCAGGCCGAAGTACGGGAAGGGCCTCACGCCTCCACCACCAGGTCGGCGAAGAGCTCGGCCAGAACGTCGGCGACCGGCCTGGTCGGCACGGTGGTGAAGGCGTGGAGCAGGGGCAGCAGCCACTCGGGCGCGCCTTCGAACTCCAGGTCGGAGAAGTAGGCGGTGTGGCCCTTGACGCCGATCTCACCGTTCGCCTTGATCAGGCGTCCGGTCAGGGCCACGGTGTCGAGGACGAGCGGGCCGCCGTCCCTGGCGGTGTACCGCAGGGTCAGCAGGGTGGGGCTGTACTTGGCCTTGTAGCCCTTGAACTCGGGGCCGCCGATCTTGAACGAGATGGTGCGGGCGGCGTGGTCGGAGTCCACGCGGGCGGACCAGCGGGCGGGGTTGGCGGGGAGGCGGGGGTCCTGCTCGGTGGTGATCACGGCTCGTCTCAGTTGATGGTGGGAAGGGTGGCGAGGAGGGCTTCGTGCTGGTCGGGGGTGGCCCGGGTGGCGGGGACGTAGGCCCGCGGGCGCTCTGCCGGGGTCGGGGCCCCGGGCGGCCCCTTGCGGGGCCGCCGGCGGGGAGCCTGTCAGGCCGCGACGGGCACCGAGGTCTCGTCGGCGGGAGCGTCGGCCTCGGTCTCGGCCTCGGCGGTCGCGCCCTCGGCCACGACCTGGGCCAGCATGTCGGCGAACTCGGCATCGAGGTCGGCGGGCTGCGACTGGCCCTGCTCGTCGTCGGGCTCGGCCAGGTTGGGGGCCTCGGCCGCGCTGGAGGTGACGATCTCCTTGGCATCCGCGAGGGCCTTGGCCTGCCGGATCTGGAACTTCGCGTCCTGGAGGCTCTTGGCGGTGCGCTCCAGCTGCTCCAGGCGCGCTCCGATCTGGCCTTCGAGGGCGGAGGCCAGCTCCTCCAGGGGGGTCCCGGCCAGCTCCTCCAGCAGGGCGCGCACCTGCTCGATCTGGTCGAGCTTGTTGCGAGTGCTCCACTTCCGGGAGGCTCGCTCGGCCTTCTCATCGTCGGTCAGCTCCTCGACGTCGAACATGCTGGGCTGGCGCTCCTGCTCGCGGACCTGGTGGGCGAAGTGCAGCAGGGCGTTCTCGTCCATCGGCTTGCCACCCTCGCCACCCTTGGCCCACTTGGTGATGACGGCCTTCTGGTTCTCGGGCTTGAGCTCGGAGATGCGGTGGGCGGCGGCGGTGCCGATGTGGCCGTGGGTCAGGTGGTGCTGGACGGCGGGGATCAGGTCGAGCAGCTGGAGGCGAATCTTGATGTAGCGGGGGGTCTTGCCGAAAGACCGGGCCACGTCCGCCTCGGTGAGCGGGCTGCCGTCGTCGTTGGTGTCCTCGTCGAGGATGCGCCGGTAGCCCCGGCCCTCCTCCAGCGGAGTCATGTCGGCCCGGTTGACGTTCTCGGCCATGGAGCGGACGAACGCCTCGATGTCGGAAGAGACCTCGATGATCTCGGCCTTGATCGTGGGGTTGCCGACCTCCTGGTTGGCGCGGTAGCGGCGCTCGCCCATGACGATCTCGTAGCCGCCCTGGGGACGCCGGCGGACCTCGATCGCGCTCATCACGCCGTGCTCCCTCACGGAGGCAACGAGCTCCTTCATCTTCTCCTCGTCGAAGTACTCGCGAGGCTGGGCCGGGTTGGCGTGGATCTGCGACATCTTGAGCTTCTTGGCCATGGCGTTGTTCCCATCCGGTAGTGAGGGGGTCCGTCCCCCTCTCTCTTGTTTAGATTCTATACTCATTCAGATGAGGGCACAACACCGGGACAGAACAAGATCGAGATTCCCCGTCGACCTGCCAGGACTATTCAGAGAGCCTGGACAATCAGCCAATCGGTCACGAACTGCCATGCGGGCGAGGGGATCCAGTACGAACCGCAGGGGCATTCAGCGATATCCGATCCGCCACCTTCGGAGTTCCGAGAAGCACGAGGGCGCCGAGCGCCGCGCGGCCAGCCAGGGGGTTTCCGCCACCGGGCTCGGATTCCACCCCGGCCTGGCGAAGCTCTGCGAGCACGCGCGCCACCCCTGCGCTGTCGATAACCACCGGAAAGCCCCCATGTGCGGGCACGGGCGCCTAGATGCAGCCGCGCGGACCTGGCCCCGGCGTGGTTCACCGAAGGCCAAACGGCCGCTGAGCTGGTTGGATGGCCCGCAGCCTGCCTTAGCTTGCATGCGAATCCATGGGGCTGTCAAAAGCCGGTGCGTCCATTCATGAACGGCGGAGCGACTAGACTGCCTGTTGCCGATCGCCAACAAGAAGCCGCTTCGCGGTGCAGACACACCGGGAATCCAAGATGTCCACGCGCTCCCCCACCACCGACAGTACGTGGAGCCTGTCCGCGAAGCTCATGTTCCTACGCGAACGCCTTGCCGGAGAGACGGGGAATGCCCCCACCGTCCGTGATCTTGCAGCGCGGACGGTGGATGAGAGTGGTAGGCCGAGCCTCGACCACACAGTGATTCACCACACGTTGAACGGGAGTAAAGCCAATCCTCCCTGCCGTACCATTGTGGGGCTGGGCCAGGCATTCGAATGCCCGCCGGCGTTCCTTCTGCCCGGGCCCCAAGACCTGGATTCGCTGGAGGTCTACTACGGCTACGAGCAGGCCCGCGAGGCGCTGCGCCTGGTCGCCGAACTCGGCGAGAGCGGTGTCGAGGGGCTTCTTCAAGCTGCACATGCCCTTCGGGCGGCGCGCGGCCTGAAGGCCGCCCCGGACGCGACGCCCCCGCGGGACGACAGTCGCAAGCCCCGACGCCGTGGGCGGCTGTCGCGCGCCGAGGCTGCCGAGGCGAGCCGCCAGGAAATCCAGGGGCTTTACAGCTGAACCCGCCGCAGTCTGCGGCGGCACCGACCGAAACGAGAACGACGTGGACTTCGCGGCCCCAATCCTGAGAGCAGCCCTGGTCGTCGCCACCGCAACCGCCGCCGCAACCATCGGCCTGGCGATACGAAACCGGGAAAACCGGTACTCCCGGGCTGGTAGATGGCCCCTGGACCGCTGGAGCCGTTACGCCGCCGCTTCCGGTGGCGCCGCCTCGATCTTCGTCGCTCTGCCTGGCGTCAGCGCCCGAATCGAATCCATCACCGGAGTCGACAACCTCGGCATGGTGATGGTGCACCTTCTCGGAATCCTGACCGTGGCGAGCCTCCAAGCCTTCCTCGTCACCTGGACCTACCAACGCGACGCCTGGCGCCTCGCGTTGCGCGTCCGCTTCGGTGCGGCCTTCGGTGTCGCCGTGGCAATCACAGTGCTGGGTCTCTCCGCGCCGAGCGGCATCGACTTGATCAACGGGTACGCCGATGCCGGCGCAGCCGCCATCTACCTGCTGGTCATCGACACTTACTGGGCAGTGACCGGCATCGCCGTCGCCTGGGACTGCTTGCCCCTGGCGATCTTCAACGCCCGAGGGGGCCACCGCTCCATCGCCGCCGCGCAGGGCCTGATCGCCGCCAGCGGAGTCGCCTCCGCACTCTGGGGAGGCACCGAGGCCGCCTTCGTCGCTGTCACCCAGATCCGGGGCGACGCGTGGAACACCAGCACGCAGGACGCCGTGAGTTCCTCGTCCGCCGGGCTGTTCGCGCTGTGCCTGTTCAGCGGCATCGCTGTCTCGATCCGCGCAAGACGCAACAGTCGCTGACCCGCCTGCGGGTTGACTACGCGGCGGTGCGAAGGTCGGGTGGCGGCGGTAGGTGGCGCCACCACAGCTTCACCCGGCCGGGCTTGATCGTGCGCGTCCCCCGGCCTGCCTGGAAGATGTCGATGCGGTACAGCATGAGCAGCGCCAGCCCGGCCTTCGCTTCGGAGGGCGCCGTGTTCCACCAGGTGACCAACTCGTCCACGCTGCCGGTGACCGGCGTCGCCGCGGCACGCTCCAGACGGCGGATCGCCCGGTTGAGGGCCTTCGTCTCCCGTGCGGCCTCGTTCTTGGCGATCCCGGCGCTCTTGGCGGTGATCTGCTTGCGGAGCACCATCGTGCCGAGGGAGTCGACCGTGGCACGGACCTCCGCGAGCCGGGCGCGGTGTACTTCCAGCTCCCGGCGTGCCTCGTCACGCGCGGCTTCCAGGGCTTCCTGGGTGCCGGGCAGCATCAGGCGGGCGACGATCTGTTCGCCGGCGTGGTCTTCGAGGAGCCCGGCGGAGATGCGGACCTTGCCACAGTCCCCCGGCCGGTCGGCGCGGGGCCCGTCCGGGCAGCAGTAGCCGGGGTGGCCCGCGTTGGTGCGCAGGCCCTGGGTGCTGGCGCCGCACATGCCGCACGTCACCAGGTCGGTGGAGCCGAAGAGGTAGTCGTAGTCGGGCGTCGCCTCGGCGGGCTTGCCGTCCTTCTCCTTCTTGGCCGCCTCGGCGGCATCCTGCTTCTGGAGCTCGGCGAACTGGGCGGGGGTGATGATGCCCGGGTGGCCGGCGTCGACCAGGTTGCCGTCCGCGTCGTACGTGAGACCGGCGATGGCCGGGTTTCTCAGGAGCCGGGCCATCGTCTTGCCGGTGAACGGGGACCCGAGAGTGCCGACGAAGCCCGCGTTGCGTAGAGAGGCCGCGCCTACGGCGAAGGGCTCCCCGCCGGTGCGGCGCTCTACGACCGACCGCACGACCTGTGCCTCGTCTTCGAGCAGGGCGCGCTTGGCCGCGTCCGCGAAGCCGAAGATTCTCGGTGCCACCGTTGTCCCATCCCATCGCGCCACCGACGTCACGTGATGGCGACACTTCAAAGTGTCGCCATCACGTGACGTCCGTCACGAATCCATGACAAGCCCCTCGACCTGGAGCAACCTCCACAAGGATGCGGTGAGCACACGCCGCGTGCCGCTCACGACGATCAGGTCCAGCGGGAAGGTCCCCGCCTTGATCGCCTCGTACGCCTTGTTCGGGCCCATCCCGAGCGCGCTCGCCGCCGTCGTCACGTTGATCGTGACGGGCAGACTCAGGACCTCGCGCAGCGTCATGCCCCGCTCGGCCTTCACGACCCGCTCATCAGGCTTGTCGATCTTCATGTTCAGTTCGTTGTCGCGTTCTCCCCCGCGCCAACTTGAGTCCAGCCTACCCGGGCCGGAAAGGCCGGTAAAGGTAGCGACTGACAACCAAGGATAGCGAAAGTCAGTTGACATACAACAACCGGCCGACCCCTACGACACCCCCACCTTGCCGCCAAGTCCCCTGACGGCAGCGGTCGTTGCGTGTACCGGCGACGTGAATTGAGGCATAATAGAACACATATTCGAGTGACTGTCCGTGGCAGCCCACGGCCAGCAGAGAAGCGGAGCGAAAGGCAAGGCTCGGACACATGTTCGAGGAGAAGACCTACAAGAAGTGCATGTGCAAGGGTCCCCAGTGGCACCGGCGCGGGAAGCTCAAGGGGAAGCCTGTCCTCGACGAGGAGGGCGTCCAGAAGACCGGCTACCTGGGCACCGGATGCCCCCGCCTGAGCGAGCGGAACCACGGGACCTGGCACTTCTTCCTGGAGCTGCCCGCCGGCCCCGACGGCAAGCGCCAGCGGTTCCGCCCCGGCGGCTTCCCCACCCAGAAGAAGGCCGCCGCCGAGTGCAAGAAGCTTTGGAAGCAGCACCAGGACGGCCTGGACGTGGGGGTGCGGGAGGCCACCGGCGACTTCCTCGTCCGGTGGATCACCGGCAAGAAGGACATCGCGCTCGGGACGGCCAACAAGTACCGCGAGCACATCGACCTGCACATCGCCCCGTACGTCGGCCTCGTCGACCGCAAGAACCTCCGCAAGGCCCACATCGAAGGCATGTTCGCCTCGATCGCCGACCGGAACACGGAGATCGAACTCCACCGCGACTACGTCGACCTCCTCACCGCCGACTGCGAGCGCAAGCGCGTCGCCTGGCGCGAGGGCTCCAAGGCGGACCGGCCGGTACTGCGCGCCGCCTGGATGGAGGCCCGCGAGCTTCTGGCCTCCGAGCGCAAGAAGAAGCGACGGGTCACCGGCCCCACCACGCAGCACCGCATCCTCGCCACGCTCCGCAGCGCCCTCGCGGACGCCGTCCTTGCCGAGGAGGTCAGCAAGAACTGGGCCGAGCTGGTCACCCTGCCCAAGGTCAAGGCCCCCAAGCCACTGCTGTGGACCCCTGCCCGCGTCGCCCACTGGCGGGCAACCGGCGAGATCCCCGGCAAGGTGATGGTGTGGACACCGCAGCTCCTCGGCGAGTTCCTCGACACCTACGTCGACGACGAGCTGTTCGACCTGTGGCACTTCATGGCCCTGCGCGGCCCGCGCCGCGGCGAGACGTGCGCGCTCCCCTGGTCTGAGGTCGACCTCGACCAGATGCAGGTCACCATCAGCCAGCAGCTCGTCTACATCGCCAGCCAGCTCTACCAGACCGCCCCCAAGGCCGACTCCGAGCGGACCATCAACCTCGACTCCGAGAGCGCCCGCCTCCTGGCCGACCGCCGCGACCGGCAGACCGTCCAGCGGAAGAAGGCCGGACCAGCGTGGAAGGAGACCGGGCTCGTCTTCACCAAGGAAAACGGCGAGGCGTACCACCCCGACTACCTCACCTACCGGTTCGCCAAGCTCGTCGAACAAGCCAAGCTCCCCCCGATCACCCTCCACGGCCTCCGCCACGGCGCGGCGTGCATCGCCCACTACGGCGGCGCCGACATGAAGGACATCAGCGACCAGCTCGGCCACTCCGGCATCCAGATCACCGCCGACACCTACACCAACACCCTGGAAGAGGCGAAGCAGGCCCAGGCCGAAGCCGCCCTCGCCGTCGTCCCCCGCGCCGGCCGCCCCACCCCCGAACCGGCCCCCGCGCCCACCCCCGTCGAGGCCCCGGCCCCGGCCCCGGTTCCCGTGCTGGCGCCGACCGGCGGCCGACTCACCGCGCTGCGCCGCGCCCAGCAGAAGAAGCTCGCGGCGAAGACCGCCGAGCTGGTTCCGGCCTGACCCGATCCAGCACGGGGCGGTGACCACCTGGTCACCGCCCCTTCTGCATGCCTCCGGGCCCCTACTCCTGGCTGGTGGCCGCCTGCTCCGGCGTGGTCCACCCGAAGCGCCGAAGAACGTCTTCGTGGAGGTCGGGGTACTGACTCAGCTCGTCCACGAAGGGCTTCCACACCGTGTCGCGGTCTTGGCCGAGGTGGGCGGTCGCCTCGTAGACCTCCTCCAAGGAGTCGTTGACGCGCCGCCCCCAGCACTGGTTGTTGTCCCACCAGGCCCGCAGCACCGCCCCCAACGACGTCGTATCCAGGAACGGCGCGCACGGCGCCACGGCGTTCCGCATCACGGAGTTCCCTGAGTCGAAGCTGCCGACCAGGGCAATGATCTCGGGCAGGTGCGCGACATAGTAGGGGTCCGGCCGAAGCCTGATCACGTCGGTCTTGGTCCGGAGATGCAGCTTCGTGAAGGCCACCTCCAGCCCGGGGAGGGATTGCCTCAGCTCGGGGTAGGTGATCAGGCTGAGCACCTTGATCTCTTCGGTTGTGAGCGGGTCCGCCAACGTCCTGTCGTTCACCCCGATCTGCACAATCCGGGCATCGAACAGGCCCCGCAGGCTCTCCGGAACTGACGTCCAGAAGGCGGGCAGGTCACCCAGCCGGGCGAGCGCCGACAGCTGCACACCTGGCTCTGCCGCCGCGAGCTTGCCCATCTGCTTGGCCACGGCCTGCTCCACCACCGTGACGTCCTGCCCGGCGAAGCAGCGCAGGCAGTCGGCCATCCGGTCAGCAAGCACGCCCGCCGGCAGCGCGACGGTGGGGGCGTCGATCTGCAGGACGGCGAACTTCGACGCGAACTCGACCACCCGGTGGCGGGTGGAGGGGCGGACACGGTCGAAGTAGGTGTGGGCGAGGTGGCCCGGGTGCAGGACGAACCCCGGATCGGCGACGTGGGCCGCGAAGCTGTCCACCACCTTGCGGCCCTGGCTCGGCGGGTGGATCAGCAGAGCGTCCAGCGCCGCCACTAGGTGGGCGCGGGCGTACTCGCCGGTCGGCTCGTACAGCTCACCGAGCGGGCGCAGCGACGGGTGGGCGCTCTGGTGACGGTCGGCGCGCAGCCGGTCCAGCTGGATGTGCTGGGAGGAGTCGATCAGCTCCAGCTTGAGCGCGGTGTCGAGGATGGTCCGTTCGACTTCGAGCATGATCGGGATGGCGGCCCGGCGTTGCTGCTCGCTGGTGTCGGCGGCGAGCTTCTGGGCCTCCTCCACCTTCTCGACGAGGTCGCTGGCGTCAGGGTCCTTGTCGTCCTTGAGGGCCTGCGCCTTGGCGATCAGGTCCGCGCAGACCGCGGTCCAGGTGAGCACGATCGCGGCGCGGGGGATGCCGTTGGTGTAGGCGCGATGGGCGTCCTGGACGAGGGTACGGACCTCGGGAGTGTGGACCCGGGTCACCAGTTCTTCGAGGTTGATCACCGGCTGCTGCTCCTCCCCGCCCCTGGACCGGGGGATGCGTCGGGCTTCACCTCGGCGAGAGGGCGGCGTCTCGTCGGCGTGCGCGGCTGGTGGTGCGCGCTCGCGGAGGTCAGCCTGTCAGATGTCCACTCTCCTCCGCCATGTCCGCTGGATGTCCGCTAGGAGGGTGAACTTCGGCGCGGAATGCGGTGGCGGAGGGGCTGGATGCTCTACAGTTCCGATCGGATCTGCAAGCGTTTTCGCAGGTCAGCTGGTCCTTTTATCTGACGAACCGTCTGGCCGAGGTGTGGGGCGGGTGGGACTCGAACCCACGACCAAGGGATTATGAGTCCCCTGCTCTAACCGGCTGAGCTACCGCCCCGGTTCGCCGTGCACGCCGGTGGTCCGGTCGCGGCAGCAGCAGACAGCCCCGAATGGCCGTCCCGGGCAGCATAGCCGGTCGGTCACCCCTGGTGCGCGCCGGGGGCGCACATCGGCACGCACGGATTCGCGCCTCCCCGGGCGGAGCAACCGGTTGATGAGGGCACCACGAGGCGGGGAGCCTGGGCGGATGACGGTACGTGAGGCGGTGGCGGCGGGCGTCGTGGTGACGGTGCTGGCCGCGGCGGGCTGCACCACCCCGGCGGGGCCCGGCGGCGGCACACCGACGGTGAGTTCGCACCCGCCCTCGGCGTCCGCCGACACCCACGGATGGAGCAGGCAGCGGCTGCGGGCCGCGCTCGGCCGGCAGACCGGTGTCACCCGCACCGCCAAGCCCACCGTGCTCAACGGGCTGGTCGGCGCCGTCTTCACCCGCAACGCCGAAGGCGACCACTTCTGCACCGCCAGCGTGGTCGACAGCGCCGGACTCAACCTGATCGTCACCGCCGCGCACTGCGTCTGGGACCCCCGGCTCGGCCAGCGCGGCGACCTGGTGTTCGTGCCCGGCTACCGGGACGGCGGGACCCCGAGCGGCGTCTGGCCGCTGCTCGCCGTCACCGTCGACCAGGCCTGGAAGAACGGTGCCGACCCGGACGTGGACGTCGCCTTCGCCGTCGTCCAGTCACAGAACGGGCAGCAGGTGCAGCAGGTGCTCGGCGCGAACAAGCTGGGCGTCAACCGCGGCCACCGGCTGCCGGTGCGGGTCACCGGCTACCCCGGCACCAGCGATGTGCCGATCACCTGTGCCAACACCACCGTCGAGCAGAGCCCCACCCAACTGCGGATCGACTGCCCCAACTACACCGGCGGCACCAGCGGCAGCCCCTGGGTGACCGACTTCGACCCGGCCACCAGAACCGGCACCGTGGTCGGGGTGATCGGTGGCTACCAGGAGGGCGGCGACAGCCCGGACACCTCGTACAGCAGCTACTTCGGGGACCGCGTCCAGGCCCTGTACGACCGCGCCACGGGATAGCCGCCGGGGCCGGACGGGTCGGCAGTGGCGCCGCCGGGCGCGGACTGGTAGATCTTCCTCACGAACGGCGGTACGCACGACTCGCAGTGCCCGCCCCGAGGACAGGACGGAACCCCGATGGCCTCCCGCCCGGTACGGCCCGTGCTCGCGGCACGGACGGTCGCGCTGGCGGCCCTGCTGCTCGCCACCGGTACCGCCTGCGGCGGGAGCGAGGAGTCGCGAACCGCCGAGGTGGCGCCGCAGACCCCGGCGGGCGACCGGATCGGCACCCTCTCGGTCCGCACCGCGCAGGGGCCCCGGGCCTGCACCGCGAGTGTGGTGACCAGCCCGAGGCGCAATCTGCTGGTGACCGCCGCGCACTGCGTGCAGAGCCGCCGGATCGGCCTGCTGGACGGCCTGGTGTTCACTCCCGGCTACCGCAACGGGTACTCGCCCCATGGGAGTTGGCCGGTCGCCTCGGTCACCGTCGATCCGCGCTGGGCCGAGGGCGACGACCCGGAGTACGACGTGGCGTTCGTCACCGTGCGGCCGGTGGACGGCCGGGAGATCGAGGACACGGTCGGCGGCAATCCGCTGGGCACCGGACAGGGCTTCGGGCTCACGGTCTCGGTGACGGGCTACCCCAACACCGGCGACGAGCCGATCACCTGCTCGGCCCTGACCAGTTCGCAGAGCCCGACCCAGGAGCGGTTCGACTGCCGCGGCTACACGGACGGCACCAGCGGCAGCCCGTGGGTCACCACGGCGGGCGCGGTGATCGGGGTGATCGGCGGCTACCAGGAGGGCGGCGACAGCCCCGGCACCTCGTACAGCATCGCCTTCGACAACCGGGTCGCCGAGCTGTACCGGCAGGCCACCGCCTGAACCGGCCGGGCCGCCGGGGGCCGCAGGCGAAACGCAGGAGGCAGGGGGGCGGGGCAACACGAAGGCCCCCCGGTCGTCCGAGGGGCCTTCGCTCTGAGCAGTCACCGGGCGGACCCGATGCAGCTCCCGCATTTGGACTCGAACCAAAAACCTGCCGGTTAACAGCCGGCTGCTCTGCCAATTGAGCTATGCGGGATCGCGGTACACCACTGCCGTACCACGGCCAGGACGGCCGACCCGGAGGCCTGCCACCTGAGCTCCCCCAATTGGACTCGAACCAATAACCTGCCGATTAACAGTCGGCTGCTCTGCCAATTGAGCTATGGGGGATCGAGCTTCCGCTTCGGGCCCGGCTTCCCGGGTTCCTCGGCGCTCGCTGCGGGACATACATTAGCGCACTCGGGGGGGTGGTCCGCCAATCGCTTTCCCCGGCCTCCCCGGCGGGCCCCTGCCCGGCGCGCCCCGCGCGCGCCCCACAAGGACCCCGGGGGATGCTGGGGGCGCGGACGGTTCGCCGCCCCGGCGGACGGGTAGGGCAATGCGGCAGAGGCCGCCAGGAGAGGGTGGAATCCGATCATGTGGAAGCTGTCGTTGATCGTCGGGCTCGCAGCGGGCTACGTCCTGGGCTCGCGGGCCGGGCGCCAGCGCTACGAGCAGATCGCCAAGGTGACCCGGCAGGTCGCCCAGAACCCCAAGGTGCAGAGCGCGGCCGACAAGGCGAAGCACCAGGCCGGCGCGGTGGCCGGGAAGGCGGCCGGTGCCGTCGCGGGCAAGGTGGGCGACCGGCTGCCGCAGTCCGTCGCCGACCGGGTGCCGTACTTCAACCGCCCCCGGGTCGAGGACGACAGCTGGGGTACCTTCCGTCCGTGACGGGACGGTGACGGTCTGGTGACGGCCGGCCCTCCCGGGCCCCACGCCGGAGGTACCGGACGGACAAAACCTGCCCGCGCCGACCGCGTCCGGGCCCGGGCTGAGGCATGATCTCGACATGGCCATCGTCGCGGGGATAGACAGCTCGACCAGTCGCACCCGGATCGTCGCGTGCGACACCGAGACCGGCGCGGTGCTGCGGTCCGGCAAGGCGCCGCACCCCGTGCCGGAGGGCCCCGACGTCCGGCCCGGCGAGGCCGACCCGCAGATCTGGCTGCACTCGCTGGGCGACGCGGCCGCCGGCGGCCTGCTGGAGGGCGTCCGGGCGATCGGCGTCAGCGCGCAGCAGCACGGCATGATCGGCCTGGACGCCGGCGGCGTGCTGGTGCGGCCCGCGATCCTCTGGAACGACCCGCGCTCCAGCGGCGCCGCGGCCGCCCTGCTGGACGCGCTCGGCGGCCCGGCCGCGTGGACCGCCGCCATCGGCGCCGTCCCCGGGCCCATGTACACCATCGCCAAGCTGCGCTGGCTGGCGGAGTTCGAGCCCGCCGCGGCCCGCCGGGTGGCCGAGGTGCTGCTGCCGCACGACTGGCTGGTCTGGCAGCTGCTCGGCCACCCCAAGCGGCGCACCACCGACCGGGGAGACGCCTCCGGCACCGGCTACTGGTCTCCGATCACCGGCGAGTACCGGCAGGACCTGGTGGAGCTGGCACTCGGTCACGAGCTGCGGCTGCCCGATGTGCTCGGCCCCGCCGAGCCCGCCGGGCACACCCCCGAGGGCCTGCTGATCTCGGCCGGCACCGGGGACAACATGGCCGCCGCGCTCGGCCTCGGCCTCGGGCCGGGCGACGCCGTGGTCTCGCTCGGCAGCTCCGGGACGATCTTCGCGGTGCACGAGCAGGCCGTGGTGGACGCCACCGGGCTGGTCTCGTCCTTCGCCGACGCCACCGGCCGCCACCTGCCGATGGTCGCCACCCTGAACGCCGCCCAGGTGCTCCGCTCCACCGCCGCCCTGCTCGGCCAGGACCTGGCGGGCCTGAGCGAGCTGGCCCTGCAGTCCTCCCCCGGCGCGTACGGGGTGGTGCTGCTGCCCTACCTGGACGGCGAGCGGACGCCCGCCCTGCCGCACGCGGCCGGCACGCTCACCGGGCTGCGGACCGAGTCGATGACCCCGCAGCACCTGGCCCGGGCCGCCGTCGAGGGCATGCTCTGCAACATCGCGGACGCGCTGGACGTGCTGCGCGCCCAGGGCGTGGCGGTGAAGCGGGTCTTCCTGCTCGGCGCGGCCGGGCGGCTGCCGGCCGTCCGCCGGATCGCTCCGATGCTGTTCGGCATCCCCGTCGTGGTCCCGCCGCCGGGGGCCCACGCGGCCCGCGGCGCGGCCCGGCAGGCCGCCTGGGCGCTCGCGGGCACCTCCCAGCCGCCGCGCTGGGAGCTGCCGGAGGCCGTCACCGTCACGCCCGACCCCGAGCAGGACCTCCCGGTCGGCTCGGCGGTGCGCCAGCAGTACCGGGCCGCCCGCGAGCAGATCCACCCGGAGACCGCGTAGCCGGGCCGGTGAAGATGCGTCACCCGCCGGCCGATGGCAGCGTGGGAGGCCACGCGGCCATCGCAGTGAAGGGCGGCACGACCTCATGGCGCTGCACAAGGGAGCCGGCGACGACCGCCGGCTGACCGTCAGTCCGTTCGTCGGCACGGCCGACCCGCTGGGCCCGATGGAGCTGGCACCGCCGCTGCACCGGCTGGGCGACGGGCCGGTGCCGGCCGACACGGCCTACCAGCTGATCCACGACGAGCTGCTGCTCGACGGCAACGCCAGGCTCAACCTGGCGACCTTCGTCACCACGTCGATGGAGGTCCAGGCCATCCGGCTGATGACCGAGTGCCTGGACAAGAACATGATCGACAAGGACGAGTACCCGCAGACCGCCGAACTGGAGCGGCGCTGCGTGGCGATCCTCGCCGACCTCTGGCACGCCCCCGACCCGGACGGCACGGTCGGCTGCTCCACCACCGGCTCCAGCGAGGCCTGCATGCTGGCCGGCCTCGCCCTCAAGCGCCGCTGGATGCGCCGCAACCCCGAGCGCTACGCGGCCGGCGCCCGGCCCAACCTGGTCATGGGCGTCAATGTGCAGGTCTGCTGGGAGAAGTTCTGCAACTTCTGGGAGGTGGAGCCGCGCCTCGCGCCGATGGAGGGCGAGCGCTACCACCTCGGCCCCGAGCAGGCGGTGGCGCTCTGCGACGAGAACACCATCGGCGTGGTGGGCGTGCTCGGCTCCACCTTCGACGGCTCCTACGAGCCGGTGGCGGAGATCTGCGCGGCCCTGGACGAGCTCCAGCAGCGCACCGGTCTGGACGTCCCGGTGCACGTGGACGGCGCCTCCGGCGGCATGGTCGCGCCCTTCCTCGACCCCGAGCTGGTCTGGGACTTCCGGCTGCCCCGGGTCGCCTCGATCAACACCTCCGGCCACAAGTACGGCCTGGTCTACCCGGGCGTCGGCTGGGCCCTGTGGCGCGACAAGGAGGCACTGCCCGAGGAACTGGTCTTCCGGGTCAACTACCTGGGCGGCGAGATGCCGACCTTCGCCCTGAACTTCTCCCGCCCCGGCGCCGAGGTGGTCGCGCAGTACTACGTCTTCCTGCGGCTCGGCCGGGACGGCTTCCGGGCCGTCCAGGGCGCCTGCCGCGAGGTCGCGGTCTACCTGGCCGGGCGGATCGAGGCGCTCGGCGGCTTCCGGCTGCTGACCCGCGGCGACCAGCTGCCGGTCTTCGCCTTCACCACCACCGAGGACGTGCCCTTCGACGTCTTCGACGTCTCCCGGCGGCTGCGTGAACGCGGCTGGCAGGTGCCCGCGTACACCTTCCCGGAGAACCTGCAGGACCTCTCGGTGCTGCGGGTGGTCTGCCGCAACGGCTTCTCCAGGGACCTGGCCGACCTGCTGCTCGCCGACCTCGGCCGGCTGCTGCCGGAGCTGCGGCGCCAGCCCGGCCCGCTCCGGGAGCTCGGTGTGCCACCGAGGACGGGCTTCCACCACTGAGCCGGTGACGGTGCCCGGCGGGGCTTCTGACGGCGCCTCACGGCTCCGGGGGACCTCCGGGGCGGACGTGGTCGCCACCTTCCAGGTCTGCGGCCACCAGCCGGCCGGCAACGGCTGCACGATGGCCGTCTCCGACCTGGCGCACATGGTCGCCTCCGCCCCGATCCCGATCGGCCCGGCCTCGCCGCCGGCCGCCGTAGCCACTGAGCAGCCGAGCGCCGCCGTGACCGCCGCCGGGCAGTCCTAATCGAGGTAGCCCCGTAGCTGTTCGGCGAAGGCGTGGTCGCGGAGCTTGACCAGGGTCTTGGACTCGATCTGCCGGATCCGTTCCCTCGTCACGCCGAACAGCGCGCCGATCTCCTCCAGGGTGCGGGGGCGGCCGTCGTCCAGGCCGTAGCGGAGCTGGACGACCTGGCGCTCCCGTTCGCCGAGGGTGGCCAGCACCGCGTCCAGGTGCTGGCGCAGCAGCAGGAAGGTGGCGGACTCGGCGGGAGAGGCGGCGTCGGCGTCCTCGATCAGGTCGCCGAGCGCGACATCGTCCTCCTCGCCGACCGGGGTGTGCAGCGAGATCGGTTCCTGGGCCAGCCGGAGCAGCTCGCGCACCCGCTCCCCGGTGAGCTCCAGGACGGCCGCGATGTCGGCCGGGCCGGGCTCGGCCCCGCGTTCCTGGAGCAGGGAGCGCTGTACCCGGACCACCCGGTTGATCAGCTCGACCACGTGCACCGGGACCCGGATCGTCCGGGCCTGGTCGGCCAGCGCCCGGCTCATCGCCTGGCGGATCCACCAGGTGGCATAGGTGGAGAACTTGTAGCCCCGGGCGTAGTCGAACTTCTCCACCGCCCGGATCAGCCCCAGATTGCCCTCCTGGACCAGGTCCAGCAGGGTCAGCCCGCGGCCGACGTAGCGTTTGGCGACCGAGACCACCAGCCGCAGATTGGCCTCGATCAGCCGGCGTTTGGCGATCCGTCCGGCCAGCACCAGGGTGTCCAGCTCGGCGGCCAGCGGCTCGGGGGGCGGCGGTTCGCGGTTCAGCCGCTCCTCGGCGAACAGGCCGGCCTCGATCCGGCGGGCCAGTTCCACCTCCTCCTCGGCGTTGAGCAGGCGGATCCGGCCGATCTCGCGCAGGTACTGGCGGAGCAGGTCCGCCGCGGGGCCGGTCGCCTCGGCGGGCGTGCGGCCGGGCTCGCGGTCGGGATCGGGGCCGAGGTCACGACCGCGGACGGGCCCGGGGTCCGCGTCCACCGGCGGGTCCGGGGCCTCGGGGTGGCCCTGCGCGGGCACCCGGGCTCCGGCCGGAGGCGGTGCCCCGGCCCGGCCGTGGTCGTCGTGGGGGGCGATCGGGTCGGTGGCCGGTCCGGCGGTGGTCGGTCCGGCGGCGGCAAGGCCTTGCTCCACGGGCACCCCCCGGGGCGGGCGCGACTCTGGCGGACCCGCGCTGTACGAAGGTGGGACGCCCTCCAGTGTGCGGTACGCCACGCTCCGTGGCCGAGACTCGTGCGCGGACTTTCTGCGGCGGACCCGGCCCGCGGCGCCCGGCCCTACAGCGCCGCGGCGCCCCGGCTCCGGAGCTGCTGCCCGTACTGCTGGAGCTGCCACAGCTCGCTCTGCACCGCGTGCAGTTCCTCGGCGGCGGCCCGGGTACCGAGCCGCTGGAGGTGGGCGCGGACCTCGTCCACCCGCCGGTCCACGGCCAGCATCCGCAGCTTGACCAGGAACTCCCCCGCGTAGACCGCGTCCACCTTGCGGCGCGACCGCACCGGTTCCACGGTCAGCTCGGTGACCAGCGAGCGCACCTGGTCGTCCGGGGCCGCCTCGCGCACCACACTGGTGAAGTCGGCCAGGGTGGCCCCGTACGCGGCGCCGCCGGCCTGGGCGACGGCGCGGCGCACGGCGGTGTACGGCGGGGTGGGGAACTCGTCCTCGGCGTAGTGGTCGAAGGCCGGGCTGACCAGGTCCGGGTGCTGGAGGGCCAGCTTGAGCAGCTCGCGCTCGACGAACTGGGCCGGGTCGCGCGGGTTGAGCCGGAACACCGGACGGGCGGGGCGGACGGGCTGCGCGGGTTCGGGGCGGCGGGGCCGGCCGTTGCCGCGCGGGTTCTGCTGGCGCTCGCGGTCCCAGCGGGCCAGCTGGGAGACGCGGCGGATCACGAACGGCTCGTCCAGGATGCCGAGCATGCCGGCCAGCCGGACGGCGTACTCGTGCTGGATCGAACGGTCCTTGATCTTGGCCACGATCGGCGCGGCCTCCTCCAGCGCCGCCGAACGGCCCTCGGGGGTCTCCACCCGGTGCCGGGCGACGGCCGAGCGCAGCGCGAACTCGAACAGCGGGACCGGGTTGTCGATGAGTTCGCGGACCGCGTCGTCGCCCTTGGCCAGGCGCAGGTCGCACGGGTCCATGCCACCGGGGCTGACCGCGATGGAGGTCTTGGCGGCGAACTTCTGGTCGTCCTCGAAGGCCCGCAGGGCCGCCTTCTGGCCGGCCGCGTCGCCGTCGAAGGTGAACACCGTCTCGCCGCGGTACTGCGAGGTGTCCATCAGCAGCCGGCGGATGATCTTGATGTGGTCCTCGGCGAAGGCGGTGCCGCAGGTGGCCACCGCCGTGGTGACGCCCGCGAGATGACAGGCCATCACATCGGTGTAGCCCTCGACCACCACCGCCCGGCCCGACTTGGCGATCTCCTTCTTCGCCAGGTCGATCCCGTACAGCACGTGGGACTTCTTGTAGATCGGCGTCTCGGGGGTGTTGAGGTACTTCGGCCCGTTGTCGTCCTCGCGCAGACGGCGGGCGCCGAAGCCGACCGTCTCACCCGCGATGTCGCGGATCGGCCAGACCAGCCGGCCCCGGAAGCGGTCGATCAGGCCGCCGCGCTGGCCCTGCGAGGCCAGGCCGCCGAGCAGGATCTCCTTGTCGCTGAAGCCCTTGCCGCGCAGGTAGCGCACCAGGTTCTCCCAGCCGGCCGGGGCGTAGCCGACGCCGAAGGTCTGCGCGGCCTGTTCGTCGAAGCCGCGTTCGGCGAGGAAGCGGCGGCCGATCTCCGCCTCCGGCGAGGCCAGCTGCTCCTGGTAGAAGGCGGAGGCCACCTTGTGCGCCTCGACCAGCCGGGTGCGCTCGCCCTGCTGGTGGCGGGGGCTGTAGCCGCCCTCCTCGTAGCGGAGCGTGATGTTCGCCTGGGCGGCCATCCGCTCGACGGCCTCGGCGAAGGTGAAGTGCTCGATCTTCATCAGGAAGGCGATCGTGTCGCCGTTCTCCTGGCAGCCGAAGCAGTGGAAGACGCCCTTGGCGGGGTTGACGTAGAAGGAGGCGGACTTCTCGTCGTGGAAGGGGCAGACGCCCTTGTACTCGCCGCCGCCACCGTTGGTCAGCTGTACGTAGTCGCCGACCACCACGTCGATCGGCAGTGCGCTGCGCACCGCCTGTACGTCTTCGTCCCTGATCCGCCCGGCCACTCCGGAAGTCTACGTCCACCCCGGCCGGTTCCCGACGGCTCTCACGCCCGGACGCCGTCGACCAGGCGGGAGTGCAGGGCCAGCGCGGAGGCGTCGGTGAGGGTGGCGATCTGGTCGATCACGGCGCGGAGGGCGGCGCGGTCGTCCTCGGCCTCGCGGTAGAGGGCGCCGAACACCGGATCCAGTCCCTCGGGGGCGCGCCGGATCAGCACCTCGGCCAGCTCGGCGATCACGATCCGCTGGCGGGCCCGGAGCCGGGCCTGCTCGTCGCGCTGCATCACGAACCGGACGGCGACCGCCTTGAGCACCGCGCACTCCAGCCGGACCTCGCGCGGCACCACCAGCTCGGCCGCGTACCGGCTGAGCCGGCCGGGGCCGTAGCGGGCGCGGGTGGCCTGCTCGGCGGCGAGGCAGAAGCGGCCGATCAGCTGGCTGGTGAGGTCCTTCAGACCGGCGCGGGCGCGGGCCGAGCCGTCGTACGCGTTCGGCCACCACTCCTGGGCGAGCAGCCGGTCGAGGGCGGCGGACAGCTCCTCGGGCCCGGCGTCCCGGGCGTAGCGCTCGGCCACCTTGAACAGCTCGGCCCGCTCGCCCGGGGCGCGCAGCACGGCCGGGTCGATGTGGCCGGCCTGGAGGCCGTCCTCGACGTCGTGGGTGGAGTAGGCGACGTCGTCGGCCCAGTCCATGACGGTGGCCTCGAAGCACTTGCGACCGGCCGGGGAGCCGGCCCGCATCCAGCGGAAGACCGGCAGGTCGTCGGCGTAGACCCCGTACTTCGGCGAGGCCGGGTCGGTGGGGTGGGCGCCACGGGTCCACGGGTACTTGGTGGCGGCGTCCAGCGCGGCGCGGGTGAGGTTGAGGCCGACGCTGCGGCCGGGCCAGGGCGCGAGCCGGGCGGGCTGTTCGTCCTGCGGGGCGAAGCGCTTGGGTTCGAGGCGGGTGAGGATGCGCAGCGACTGCGCGTTGCCCTCGAAGCCGCCGCAGGCCTCGGCGGCCTGGTCGAGCGCCTCCTCGCCGGTGTGGCCGAACGGCGGGTGGCCGATGTCGTGGGCCAGGCAGGCCGTCTCCACGAGGTCCGGGTCGCAGCCGAGGGCCGCGCCCAACTCCCGCCCGACCTGGGCGCATTCGAGCGAGTGGGTCAGCCGGGTGCGGGGGAAGTCACTGCGCATCGGGGCGACGACCTGGGTGGTACCGGCCAGCCGGCGCAGGGCCGCGGAGTGGAGCACCCGGGCGCGGTCGCGCTGGAACGCCGTCCGGCCGGGGCGCTTGTCCGGTTCGGGCACCCAACGGGCCTCGGCGGCGTGGTCGTACGGGATCGGGGCGGCGGTGAGGCGGTACGCGGTGTCGTCCATATGCCCCACACGGTACGCCGCGGCCCCGACACCGGAAGTGTGCCGCGCGTGAAGGGGCGCGGGCCGGGGGGTGAACGCTCGCGGACGCGAACGTGCCGGGCACGCCCGGCCGGACGGGCCCGGGGCGCGCGGGAAAACGGCTGGAGCGAGTACCACGGCCGCTCGTACGATCGGCGGCGGGAACGCGCGAAAACACAGCCCCGGTCGGTAGTCCGGGCGCCGTCGGACCGGCCGGCGGTCAGTAACCTCCCCTCCCAGGGTGTCCGGCGTGTTCCTCCCGTCGCGCGGTCGCGCGCGGGACACGGCACGACCATGGGAGGACGCACCATGCCGAGCACGTTCAGCGTGTTCTTCGACGACCCGTTCTGGGTCGGGGTGTTGGAGATCGCGGGCTCCGGCGGAGTCCGCGCGGCCCGGCATGTCTTCGGGGGCGAGCCCGGCAACGCGGAGCTGCTGGCGTTCGTCCGCCAGGACTTCGGCCGGCTGCTGGACGCCGCGCTGGCGGCGCCCGAGGTGGCCGTCGAACGGCGGGCGCGGCAGCCCCGGGTGAGCCCCAAACGCCTCGCCCGGCAGGCCGCGAAGGAGCAGACGGCCCGCCCGCTGAGCACCGCCGCCGAGGAGGCGCTGGCGCGGGCCCACCAGGATGCCGGGCACCTCAACCGGGCGGCGGCCAAGCGCCGCGCCGCCCAGGAGGCCGCGGAGCGGCGGGCGGCGGCCCGGCACCGGGCCAGGGAGCGGCACCGCGGGCGGTGACCGGGCGGCCCGGCGCCGCGGCGGCCCTGGTCGGGACAGCTCTGGTCGGGACGGTGGGGCGCCGGGCCCCGGGTGCCGTGGCGCCGGGCCGTGACGGGCCGCGGCGCCTCAGCCGCGGACGGCCTTCAGCACGGCGTCGGCGATGCCCTCCTCGCCCTTGGCGTTGGGGTGGATCGCGGCCAGACCGGGCGCCGGGAACGGCGGCTCCACCCAGCGGGTGGCCTCGCCCGCGCACATGTCGTGGCCCGCCGAGGGGGCGGCCGCGTCCACGAAGACCGCCCCGGCACCGGCCGCCCGGTTCTTCAGCATCGCGTTCAGCTGCTGCTGCTTCTCGGTCAGGAAGGCCAGGTCGGCGGCGGCGACGGCCTTGCCGAGCACCGGTACGCAGCTCGCCGGGTCGGCCGGGAGCAGCGCCGGGTACCCGACCACGTACACCCTGGCCTGCGGGGAGCGGCGCTTGATCTCCTGGAGGACCTGGGCCAGCCGTTCACCGGCCGTGTCCACCTTGCGCTGCACCTGGTCGGCGGCGCCGCCGACGGAGGCGTAGTGCTCCCGGCACGGCGCGTCGACGCGGTCGGTGCCGACCAGGCCCTTCACCGCGTCCACCAGGTTCTCCTTGGCGCACTGGGTGACGACCTCCATGAACCCGGCGTCGTTGCCGCCGATCCCGACCGTGACCAGCCGGGTGGCCGGGGAGAGCGCGTCCAGCTGCGGCGCGTTCGAGCCGCTGTCGGTGTGCTGGGTGCCGGTGAGGTCACCGGTACGGGCGCCGCTGCAACTGACGTCCCGGAACTGCCCGTCCGCCAACCCGAGCGCCTTCGCCACCAGGGACGGGTAGTTGGCCGCCGAGCGGGCGCAGCCCTTCGGCTCCCCCACCTGCGGGGCGACCTTCAGGCCCGCGGTGTACGAGTCGCCGAGCGCCACGTACGGACCGGTGGGCGTCGGGGTGGGTGTCGGGGGCGCGCCGGCCCGCGCCGGGCGGGCACCGTCCGGCGCGGCGGCCGGGCCGCCGTCCGATCCGCCGCCCGCGCAGCCGGCCAGCACCAGCGCGGCCAGGACGGCCGACAGGGCGCCGGCCGCGGTCCGGTACGTGCTGGTGGGCATGCTCGCGGGCATGTTCCTGGGCGTTGGCATGAAGTCCCCCCGGGGGTAGGAGCCGGCGTCGCTCTCTGTGCGGCGGCCCGTCCCCCGGGCACCTCAGGGCCAACGAACGACGGCGCCGGATGGCTCCCGCCCGGACGGGAATTCCTCCGGCCGTCGCACGACCTGCCCGGGCTCAAGGCCTACTCGGGCCCGCGCTCGTGCTCGGCCAGGAACTGCTCGAAGCGCCGGCCCAGCTCGTCCGCCGAGGGGAGGTCGGCGGGCTCGGCCAGCAGACTCTCCCGGCTCTCCGCGCCCGCCACGGCGTCGTACTGGCCCTCCATGCCGCGGATCGCCGAGCGCAGCTCGCCGTCCCCGCCGGCCAGCTGCTCCTCGATGTCGGCGTAGACCTCACCGACCCGCTCGCGCAGCCGGGTACCCGGCAGCACCAGGCCGGTGGCCGACTGCACCGCCTCCAGGACCAGCACCGCGGCCGCCGGGTACTCCGAGCGCGCCACGTAGTGCGGCACGTGCACGGCGAAGCCCAGGACGTCGTGCCCGGCCTCGGCGAGCCGGTACTCCAGCAGGGCCTGCGCGCTGCCGGGCACCTGGGCCTGCTCGAACCACTGCGGGTAGCCCGCCGCGAGGTCCAGCCGGTTGCCGTGCGGCGTCAGCCCCACCGGGCGGGTGTGCGGCACGCCCATCGGGATGCCGTGGAAGTCCAGCGTCAGCCGGACCTCGAAGCGCTCGACCAGCTCGCGCACGGCGGCGGTGAAGCGCTCCCATTCGACGTCCGGCTCGGGCCCGCTGAGCAGCAGGAACGGCGAGCCGGCCGCGTCGTGGACGAGCTGGAGCAGAATCTCCGGCGGGTCGTAGGAGGACCAGTGCTCGCGGTCGAAGACCATCGCGGGGCGACGGGCCCGGTAGTCCACCAGACGGTCGTGGTCGAAGCGGGCGACCACCTGCGGCGATCCCTGCTCCAGCAGATGGGCCACCACCTGGCCGCCGGCCTCGCCGGCGTCCATGAAGCCCTCGAAGTGGTGGAGCAGCACCAGGCCGGCGCCGGTGTCGCCCAACGCGGTGATCGCGTCGGCCACGGCCGCCACGCCCTGCTGATCCAGCTCGTACAGCGCCTGGGGATCACGCACCGCGCACCCAACCCCGTCCTCTACTCGTCACACCCGTACCGGCTTCTCCTGGACTGCAGCGTGCCGGGCCCCGCCGGAATTCCCGTGACCGCCGGGCATCGCGGCGCGGCACCTCCGTCGACCGCTCGGCGCCCCGCCGGAAGGCCGCCTCGACCATGATCGCACCTGGTGGAGAATCCCCTGGTCACAGGCGTTGAAAGCGCCTCTCCGGCGCGGGCCCGGCAGACCCGCGCGCCCATTCGTGTACCGCGAAGTGACGCACCGCCTTCTGGCGGGTATCGTCCTCTCGCTGCCTCGCATCGTCGCGTCGTCGTCACGTCGTCCGTAACGCCGTCGATCACGTCCCGGCCCGGTGCTCGGCCAGCCACCCACGACGCATCTTGCCTTCACCTGGCCGCCCGCTTCCCTTCGCGCACTCGTTTCCTCCTCGGCCATTTCGCGGACGCACACTGTCCCCTCGCTCATCCCCGCCGGACCGGTCCGTCGACCCGTGTCCGTTCCGGCACCGCGCTGCCCGCCTCCGGGCCGCCGCCCCCGCCCCGCTCCGCCGGTCTCCGGCCTGCACGGGTACCGGCGGACGGACTCCGGGGCCGGGGCGACCGTCCACGCAACCCGCGCCGCGACCCCGGTGCGGGAGGCGCCCTCCGACCGCCGAAGGGCCAAGGTTCCGTGCCCGTACCTGTCATCCTCACCGGCCGCACCGTGCGGCTGGAGCCCCTCGCCGCGCATCACGCCGAGGCCATCGCCCAGGCCGGCGCCGAGGACCGTACGACCTACGCCTTCACCCCCGTCCCGCACGGTCTGGAAGCGGCCCGCGACTACATCGCGCGGGCGCTCGCCGACCAGGCCGCGGGCCGGTCGCTGCCGTTCGCGACGGTCAACGCCGCGGACGGCCGGGTGGTCGGCTCCACCCGGTTCCTGGAACTCGACTACTGGCAGGGCCCGGTCGTCTGGCCGCCGGTCCCCGGTGTCCCGTTCGGCGATCCGGCCACGGCCGTGCCGGACGCCGCCGAGATCGGCAACACCTGGCTCTCGCCGCGCGCCCAGGGCACCGGCATCAACACCGAGGCCAAGCTGCTGATGCTGCGGTACGCCTTCGAGGAGTGGGGCGTGCAGCGGATCTCGATGCGCGCCGACGCCCGCAACCTGCGCTCGCGCGCCGCGATCGAACGCCTCGGCGCGACGTCCGAGGGCGTCCGCCGGGCGCACTCGCGCGGCCTGGACGGTGTGGTGCGGTCGACCGCGTTCTACTCGATCCTCGACTCGGAGTGGCCCGCCGTCCGGGACATCATCGAGCTGCGGATCGCCGCCGCCACCTCCCCGAGCGCCCCGGATCCGGCGATCAACCAGGAGTGCCTTAGACACGGCGGCGGCACCGGGCACCTGATCACCGCCTGAGGGCTACCGTTCGCCGGTGGCGGCGGCCCGCAGGACGCGGGTGAGGCCGTCGGGGTCCTGGCCGTCCGGGCCTGGCTCGTACCAGTCCGGACCGGCCTCCACCAGCGCGGAGACCGGCCGCCAGCCGTCGCGGCCGGGGGCGACCGTCACCTCCCACACGGTGTGGCCGCGGGGGTGGCGGAGCCGGACGACGCCCTCCCGGGTGTGGACGTGCCAGCGGTGGTCCGGCGCGCCCACCGGCCCGCCCTGCCGGATGCGCTCCCACTGCTCGTCCGTCCAGACCACCTCCGGCACGGGGTGCGGGCGCGGGAGCCGCATCCCCGCCCCGGTGTCGTCCGGGCCGCCGGAGACGGCGCCCGGCGCCGGGGAGGCCCAGGCCGGCAGCGGTTCCCGGGCCGCCAGCCAGGCCTCGGGGATGCCGGCGGTGCCGGTGTGCGCGGCGACCACGCCGCCCGTGATGGCGGCCACGGTGTCCATGTCCCCGCCCGCGCCCACCGCCTCCCAGACCGCCGCCGGGTAGTCGCCGAGCCGGCGGGCCGCGCACCAGAGGGCGTACGGGACGGTGTCGGCGGCGCTCACCCGGCTGCCGTTGCCGAGCAGCCGGGCGGCCACCGTGAGGTCCGGCTCGGCCAGCAGCCCGACCGCCTCGGTCAGGCCGTCCCGGACGGCCCCCCGCGGGGTGAGCCGGACGACGGCCGTCAGGAAGCCCTCCGGCGTCATGGGCTCGGTCCGCGCCCGCACCGCCCAGGCGGCGGCCACGGCGACCGCGATCGCGCCGTCCACGGCCTGCGGATGGGTGTGGGTGATCACGGCGGTGTCGGCGGCGGGCCGCACCACGGCGGCCGGGTCGGCGGCGTGGGCGGCGCCCAGCGGGGCGACCCGCATCGCGGCGCCGTTGCCGTACGAACCCTGGCCGTCGAAGAGTTCGGCGGCCAGTCGCCGGGCGTCACCGCCCTCCCGGACCAGCCGGAGCAGGCGGTTGGCGGCCGGGCCGTAGCCGCGGTCGAAGTCGTGGCGGCGGGCGAAGGCGTGGGTGAGGTCGAAGGTGTCGATGTGCCCGCGCTCGATCTGCGCCGCCGACACCGAGCAGGCCATCTCGGTGTCGTCGGTCCACGGCCAGGGGCCGGGCGGGGCGGTGCGGGCGGCGAAGTGGGCCGCGGCGGTGGCGGGCACGAAGAACTGGGCGCCGAGGGCGTCGCCGACGGACAGGCCGTTGAGCGCGTGCAGCACGTCGAGCGCGGGGCTGCTCGGGAAAGTGGTCATCACGGCCAAGCTCGGCGGCCCGGCCGACGCTCCGTCAACATCTTTACCGCGGCTCCCCGGGCGGGCGATGTTTCGCATACACCCTATCCGGGCGGGAAGGACCCGGGGCATGACCTGTGCGGACCAGATCGACCCACTGCTGCTGCTGGGCGCCGACCAGCAGCACATCGCCACCCGGGCCCAGCTGCGGCGGCTCGGTGTGCCGCCCGGCACCATCGCCCACCGGCTGCGGCCGGGCGGCCCCTGGCAGCAGGTGCTGCCCCGGGTGATCTGCCTGCAGACCAGGCGGCTGAGCCCGCATCAGCGGCTGCGCGCGGCGCTGGCGTACGCGGGCCCGAAGGGCCGCGCGCCGCTGGCCGGGGAGGTGCTGCTGACCGGGGTGGCGGTGCTCGCCGACGCCGGGCTGCCGAGCGCCGGGCACCCGGCCGACCTGGCGGAGGTCGATGTGCTGATCCCGGGCGTGCGCCGGGTCGCGGACCGGGGGTTCGTCCGGATCCACCGGGCGGCCGGGTCGATGCCGGGCGGCTTCGAACGGGACGACGGGCTCTGGAGCACCACGGCCGCCCGGGCGCTGGCCGACCTCGCGCCCCGAGAGACCGGGCAGCGGCGGTTCCGGGCGCTCTGCGCGGAGGCGGTGCAGCGGCGCCACTGCGCGCTCGGCGAGCTGCTGGACCAACTGCTCGCCCGGCCGGGCGCGCTCGGGCTGCCGCAGGTCGCGCAGGTGGTGGAGGACCTGACGGCCGGGGTGCGCTCGGTGGTCGAGGGCGAGGCCCGCGCGCTGCTGCGGGAGGCCGGTCTGCCCGAACCGCTCTGGAACGCCGTACTGTTCCTGGACGGCCGCTTCCTCGCCGTGCCGGACGCCTACTGGCCGCAGGCCTGTGTGGCCCTGGAGATCGACTCCCGCGCCTGGCACCTGCGCCCGGCCGACCACGAGCGGGGCCTGGCCCGGGCCAACCGCCTCACCGCCGCCGGCCTCCCGGTCGTCCGCACCACCCCCGTCCAGCTCCGTCGCGACCCGGCCCCGGTGCTGCGGGAGCTGGGCGCCCTGCTCGCCGCCGGCCCGCACGGCCCGCACGCCCGGATCAGCCGGCGCCGGGCCCGGTAGCGCACCGGAGCCGCGCAGGCGCCGGACCGGGCATCGGCGACGCCGCTCTCAGAGCCGGCCGAGCGCCCTCTTCGCCGCGGCGCCGCGCCGCCCGGACGTCTCCCTGACCGCCTCCAGCGCGGCTTCGTTCCCGGCGATGTACTGCTGCTGGTACGCGGTCTGCACCGCGTACCAGGTCTCCAGCAGCCCCGTCCGCGCCTTGCAGTCCATGTCGGCGGTCGCGGTGTCCTTCTCCTGCTGGGAGACCGGGTCGGGCCAGGCCGCCGAACTGGCCTGCACCGGATTCGCGTAGCCGTAGCCGAGCGCGGCCATGCAGGAGTGCCACGCGGACAGGGCGGCCGTCACCCTGCTGTCCGACGACGTGCGGTCGTACGCCTTCGTCCGCAGCGTCCCGACCAGGTCCGACGCGGTGCTCTTCACGCCGGCCGCCTGCAACTGCCGCTCGAACTCCCCCATGCAGCCGCGATCGGCCCCGGAATCCGCCAGGCCGGCCTTCCGGCCGGCCTCGCCCTGGAGCGCCCGCTGGAACTCCGCGCTCCGCGCCGGCCCGTTCCCGGACGTCCCGCTGACGCCGCCGGCCGGGCGCGGCGGGCGGTGGTAGCCGGTCTGCCGCGCCGCCGTCGCGGAGAGCAGCCCGAGGGTGCCCGGGTCGACGGGGGTCGCCGGGGGCGCGGCGGGCACCTCGCCCGGGTCGTAGTCGAACCCCTTCGCCGCCATGCAGCTCCGGGTGGCCTGCCCCATCGCACGGAAGATCAGCGCGGACTCGTCGGCACCGACGGAGTAGCCGTCGAGCGGCAGGGCGATCGGCGGCTCGGCGACGGCCTCCCGGTCCGCTCCGCCCGGCTTCTCCGCGCCGCCGCAACCCACCGCGAGGGCCGCCAGGACGGTGGCCGCGACCACCCCGTGGAGCCTTCTGCGCACACCCATCGACCCCGCCCCCGCAACCCGTCCGCTGTCGACCGAACCACTCAGGCTCGCAGGCTACTTGGCGGCCGGAGCCTCACCGGACACCGGGTCGGCCGACAGCCTCGCGCGCAGGGCGCCGGCGGCCTCGGCGGCGGCGACCAGGCGCTGGAGTTCGGCGAGGTGGGCGGCCAGCGCCCGGTGGCCGGCCCGGGTGGCGGCGAGCCAGGTGCGGGGGCGCTTGCCGACGTAGCCCTTTCTGACGACCAGGTAGCCGGCCTCCTCCAGGGCGGTCGCGGCCTTGCTGAGCACCGAGTCGGAGACCTCGCAGTGATCCCGGACGGCGGCGAACTCGGCCTCGGTGCAGGCGCTCAGGAAGGCCAGCACGGTCAGCCTGGTCGGATGCTGGAGCAGCGGGTCGAGCGCGGGCATCAGCGCTCCTCCAGCAACCGGCGGACGTGGGTGTTCAGCCACCGGGAGGCGGCCCAGAACGCCGCGCCCGCCGCGACCCCGGCGGCGGCGCCCATCCAGCGCGCGCCGCCGCCGGCCGCCCAGGCCAGCAGCAGGCCGGCCAGGGCCGCCGCGAGGACCTGGAGGACGGCCAGCACCACCGGGCGGCCGAGGCCCGGTGACATCCGCCGCACGATGCCGCCGCTGCGGTTGGCAACCGCGGCCAGGCTGCCGGTCAGCACCGCGAAGGCCACGCCGAACACGCCGCTCAGCCACGACACGCCCGCCCCGATGGCCTGGCCGAGCGCCGTTCCGTAGACGGCGAAGGCCACCGCGAAGGCCGGGCCGTACCACGAGGGCAGTCGGCCCGGCCCCTGCGCGGCGGCCTTGGCCCGTTCGACGAGGCGCAGGGCCTCGGCGGCGGGCAGGTGGACGGGTTCGGAGCTGCTCATGGGATCCCCTGGAGTGTTCGCGCTCTCGGAGATTCCACTATGGCATCTACTTTCCGACTTGGAAAGTACTTTCAGCAGCGCGGGTCGATCTCCTGGAAGGAGGCGTAGTGGTCGGCCGTCCAGTACTGCTCGCCCGAGTCGCCGGTGACGACCCGTCGGGCGCCCCGGTCGCCGGAGCCGGGGGTGACCACGGTGAACTCGTGGTAGTAGCCGCTCGCCTTGCGCGGGAGGCGGTTCTCGCGGTTCTCGAAGACGATGCCGTCCGAGCGGTAGGGGTACGGGCCGCCCTTGGCGATCAGGCCGAGGGTGTCGACGGCCTGGTCGGGCAGCTTGGTCCGGCAGACGTCGGCCAGCGCCGGGTCGGCGGGTACCCAGGTACCGGCCGGGGCGGGAGTGGTGCCGGCCGGCGGGGACGGCTTGGGGGCGGACGGCTTCGGCGCTGTGGAGGCCGTCTGGGCGGCCCCGGAGGAGGCCGTCGAGGAGGCCGCGGTCGCCGTGGCGGACGAGGAGGAGGCGGCCCTGGGGTGGCCGCCGTCGGTGCCCGAGAGGACGTACCCGGCCGCGGCGGCGAGCACGCAGATCAGGACGGCCACGAGGACGGACAGGCGGTTTCTGCTGGTCATGCGCTCCAGCTTGGCAGGCGGCCGGACCCCGGCCGGGCAGCCGCCGCTGTGGTCGCGGACACACGTGTGCGGCCGGGGCGGGGACGGACGCCATTGTCCGTTCCTGCCCCGGCCGCGCTACGTACGCCGGGTCTCCTGCGCCGAGCTCCGGTGTACGCCCTCCCGACGGGAGGGGGAGCGGTCAGCCGAGCCGCGCCGAGGGATGCCTCCTCAGCGCGAGTCGCTGCCCGCCGTCTCGATGGCGGCGCGGCCGGCCTCCAGGCGCGCCACCGGGATCCGGAAGGGGGAGCAGGAGACGTAGTCCAGCCCCGCCTCGTGGAAGAAGTGCACCGAGTCCGGGTCGCCGCCGTGCTCGCCGCAGACGCCGAGCTTGAGGTCGGGGCGGGTGGCCCGGCCGGCCTCGACGGCGTGCTTGACCAGCGCGCCGACGCCGTCGCGGTCGATGGTCTCGAACGGGGAGACCCCGAAGATGCCCTTCTCCAGGTACGCGGTGAAGAACGAGGCCTCCACGTCGTCCCGGGAGAAGCCCCAGACGGTCTGGGTGAGGTCGTTGGTGCCGAACGAGAAGAACTCGGCGGCCTCGGCGATCTGGCCGGCCGTCAGGGCCGCGCGCGGCAGCTCGATCATGGTGCCGAGCTTGATATCCAGCCGGACGCCGGTCGAGACGGCGACCTCGGCCAGCACCCGCTCGCACTCGTCGCGGACCAGCTCCAGCTCCTGGACGGTCCCGACCAGCGGGATCATCACCTCGGGACGCGGGTCCCCGCCGGCCAGCCTCCGCTCGGCGGCGGCCTCGGCGATGGCGCGGACCTGCATGCCGAACAGACCGGGGATGACCAGGCCGAGGCGGACGCCGCGCAGGCCGAGCATCGGGTTCTGCTCGTGCAGCTTGTGCACGGCCTGGAGCAGGCGCAGGTCGTTCTCGTTCGGGTCCTTGCGGGCCTCGGCGAGGGCGACGCGCACCGACAGCTCGGTGATGTCGGGCAGGAACTCGTGCAGCGGCGGGTCGAGCAGGCGGACCGTGACCGGCAGGCCGTCCATCGCCTGGAACAGCTCCAGGAAGTCGGCCTTCTGCAGCGGCAGCAGGGTGGAGAGGGCCAGCTCCCGGTCCTTGTCGTTGTCCGCCAGGATCAGGTGCTCGACCTCCTTGCGGCGCTCCTCGCCGAGGAACATGTGCTCGGTGCGGCACAGGCCGATGCCCTGGGCGCCGTACCGGCGGGCGCGGCCGCCGTCCTCGGCGTTGTCGGCGTTCGCCCGGACGGCGAGCCGGCGGCGGACGTCGGCGTGCGACATCAGCCGGTGGACGGCCTGGACGAGCCCGCCCTGGACGTCGGCACCGGCGTGCAGGGTGCCCTCGAAGTACTCCACCACCGGGGACGGCAGGACCGGTACCTCACCGAGGTAGACCTTGCCCGTCGCGCCGTCGATGGAGACGATGTCGCCCTCCTCGACCACCTGCCCGTCGGGGGTGGTGAAGCGGCGGCGCTTGGTGTCGACCTCCAGCTCCTCGGCGCCGCAGACACAGGTCTTGCCCATGCCGCGGGCGACCACGGCCGCGTGCGAGGTCTTGCCGCCGCGCGAGGTGAGGATGCCCTCGGCGGCGATCATGCCGTCCAGGTCGTCCGGGTTGGTCTCCCGGCGGACCAGGATGACCTTCTCACCGGAGCGGGACCACTTGACGGCGGTGTAGGAGTCGAAGACCACCTTGCCGATCGCGGCGCCGGGCGAGGCGGCGAGGCCCCAGGCGACCTGCCGGGAGGTGGCGTCGGGGGCGAAGCGCGGGAACATCAGCTGGGAGAGCTGGCCGCCGGTGACCCGCATCAGGGCCTCGTCCAGGTCGATCAGGCCCTGGTCCACCAGCTGGACGGCGATCCGGAAGGCCGCGGCGGCGGTGCGCTTGCCGACCCGGGTCTGGAGCATCCAGAGCTTGCCGCGCTCGATGGTGAACTCGATGTCGCAGAGGTCGCGGTAGTGGTTCTCCAGCGTCCGCATGATCGCCATCAGCTGGTCGTACGACTTCTTGTCGAGCTGCTCCAGGTCGGCCAGCGGCAGGGTGTTGCGGATGCCGGCGACGACGTCCTCGCCCTGGGCGTTGGAGAGGTAGTCGCCGTAGACGCCCTGGGCGCCCGTGGAGGGGTCACGGGTGAAGGCGACGCCGGTGCCGGAGTCCTCGCCGAGGTTGCCGAAGACCATGCTGCAGACGTTGACCGCGGTGCCCAGGTCGTTGGGGATGCGCTCCTGGCGGCGGTAGAGGCGGGCCCGGTCGCCGTTCCAGGAGTGGAAGACGGCGTGGATGGCGAGGTCCATCTGCTCGCGCGGGTCCTGCGGGAAGGCCCGGCCGGTCTCACGCTGGACGATGCCCTTGAACACCTCGACCAGCTCGCGGAGGTCGGCGGCGTCCAGGTCCAGGTCGTTGGTGGTGCCCTTGGCGTGCTTGGCCTCGTCCAGGGCCTCCTCGAACAGCTCGCCGTCCACGCCCAGCACGGTCTTGCCGAACATCTGGACCAGGCGGCGGTAGGAGTCCCAGGCGAAGCGCTCGTTGCCGGACTGCGCGACCAGGCCGGTCACCGAGGCGTCGGAGAGGCCGATGTTCAGGACGGTGTCCATCATGCCGGGCATGGAGAACTTGGCACCGGAACGGACCGAGACCAGCAGCGGGTTGTCCGCCTGGCCGAGCTGCTTGCCCATCTCCCGCTCGAGGGCGTCCAGGTGGGAGCTGATCTCCTTGTGCAGCGAGGCCGGCTCGCTGCCGGTCTCCAGGAAGACCTTGCAGGCCTCGGTCGTGATGGTGAACCCCGGAGGGACGGGGAGACCCAGGTTGGTCATCTCGGCCAGGTTCGCGCCCTTGCCGCCAAGAAGATCCTTGAGGTCCTTGTTTCCTTCGGTGAAGGAGTAAACAAACTTCTGCTGGGACGACACGGGTCTGTCTCCTCGCACACGGTTGCCCTGACGCCGGAGAACATACCCATTTCAAAGGCACTTCCGCGCCGCCAATAGGCCGTACGAGGCCAGTACCGACCGGTAACCCAACAGATCGAATGCGCATAAAGGCGTTCACCTCTGTTGGTGAAATCGTCCGGCTGACGCTAGCCAGCCTTCAACTCTTGAAGACATGGAAACCTGAAGATCATACGAGCGAGACGGACGGTGGCGGCCGACGGCCCACCGCGCCGCCCCGGCTTGATTTCCTGCACCCGGAGCGGCCGATCGCCCGCCGCCCCCTTCGGGAAGCGATTCACCGCCGACCTGTCCATTTCGTCACCTGACCGGCCGCCAGTCGCCACCGCGTGTGGCAAGCGTCACGAGCGCGCCTCACCGGCCGAACGTAGTCGGCCTCCGCCAATCGTCGCACTGCGTCCAGAATCGTGCTCGTTCCGTGACATCGATGCGCCAAAAGGGAGCCCTCTTGGCCAGATGGGCCAAGAGGGCTCCGACGTAGCGACCAGCACCCCCCGAGGGGAATTTTCGCCACATCGGACAGGTCAGCCGCCGGAGGTGTCCGATTCGGCGTCCGCACTGGGGAGGGCGCAGTCATACGGATCGTCCAACCAGCCCTCCGGCAGGACCACCCGGTTGTTGCCACTGGTCCGCCCGCGCGGGCCGTCCGCACCGGCCGGCCAGAGCTGGGACTGCTCCACCAGGGAGAGGGTTTCGGCCAACTCGGCCAGCGAGGAGGAGTTGGCGAGCCTCACCCGCAGCTCGGAGCCGACCGAGAAGCCCTTGGTGTACCAGGCGACGTGCTTGCGGAAGTCGATCACGCCGCGGGTCTCGTCGCCCAGCCACTCACCGAGCAGCTGCGCGTGCCGCACCATCGCCCGCGCCACGTCGGCGAAGGCCGGGCGGGCGTAGTCCACCTCGCCCTCGAAGATCGAGACCAGGTCCTTGAACAGCCACGGCCGGCCCAGGCAGCCGCGCCCGACCACCACGCCGTCGCAGCCGGTCTCGCGCATCATCCGCACCGCGTCGGGCGCCGACCAGATGTCCCCGTTGCCGAGCACCGGGATGTGCGCCGGGACGGACTCTCGCAGCCGGGCGATCGCCGACCAGTCGGCGGTGCCGCCGTAGTGCTGGGCGGCGGTGCGCCCGTGCAGGGCGATCGCGGCCACGCCCTCCTCGGCGCCGATCCGGCCGGCGTCCAGGAAGGTGAGGTGGTCGTCGTCGATGCCCTTGCGCATCTTCATGGTGACCGGGAGGTCCCCCGCGTTGGCCACCGCCTCGCGCAGGATCCCGCGCAGCAGGTTGCGCTTGTACGGCAGCGCCGAGCCGCCGCCCTTGCGGGTGACCTTCGGGACGGGGCAGCCGAAGTTGAGGTCGATGTGGTCGGCCAGGTCCTCCTCGGCGATCATCCGGGCGGCCTTGCCCACGGTCACCGGGTCCACGCCGTACAGCTGGATCGAGCGCGGCTTCTCGGTCGGGTCGAACTTGATCAGCTGCATGGTCTTGGCGTTGCGCTCGACCAGGGCCCGGGTGGTGATCATCTCGGAGACGTACAGCCCCTTCCCGCCGCTCTGCTCGCGGCAGAGGGTGCGGAAGGGGGCGTTGGTGATGCCGGCCATCGGTGCCAGCACGACGGGCGGCCACACCTGCATCGGGCCGATGGTCAGCGGCGCGAACTCGGCGGTGGTCGCGGTGGGTGCGGACGGGACTGTCATGCGCGGCTGACCTCGGGGACGGGGGGGTCGGGACTCTTCATTGTCCCCCACCCGGGCGGGCGCCCTCCCGGGCCCGTGGCCGGGCCGTCCGCCGCTCAGTTCCCGGCGGCGTCGATGCTCACCACACCGGAGCCCACCGAGACCCGGACGCTGTTGGGGCTGGAGGAGTCGGCCAGGGTCGGGTCGATGTGGCGGCTGCCCGAGCCGATGTCCCCGGTGAAGTTGTAGTGCGCGTCACGCGGCAGGGTCAGCTCCAGCGAACCGGACCTGGTGCTCACGTCCACCGACCGCGGCGCCGCGGAGAACTCCAGCTCGACCGACCCCGAGGCGACACTCACCTCCGCCCGCGCGGAGCTCAGCCCCTTCGCCTGGACCATCCCGGAGGTGGTGCTCGCGTACACCTGGCCGGAGAGCCCGGTCAGGTGTATCGCGCCGGAGGTCAGGCTCAGCCGGACGTCCCCGCGGAGGTCCGCGATCTCCACGCTGCCCGAGGTCCCCTCGCCGGCCACCGAGGCCGCGGCCGGCACCTCCAGGTCGATCATCGCGCCGCAGCCGAGGTCCGCCATCGGCAGCACCTGGTTGCAGCGCATCCGGACGGTGAGCACGGTGCCCTCGAAACTGGTCGAGACGACCGGCGCGCGCACCATCCAGTCCAGGTTCTGGTGCACCACCACCCGGCCCTCGGGACCGGGCCTGATCCGGACCGCCGCGCTGCCGGTGTCCAGCTGCACCTTCGTCACCGCGACGTCGTACGAGCGCTCCGACACCGTCCGCTGCTGCACCACCATCGCCCAGGTCTGCACGACGCCGAACGCCATGACGAGCGCCAGCGCCAGCGTTCCGGTGACCTGCCAGCCACGACGTTCCCGCACGGCTACCCGACCTCCAGGAAGCGCAGCACCGCGAGCACCCGGCGGTGGCTGTCGTCGGCCGGCGGCAGGTCCAGCTTGGTGAAGATCGAGTTGATGTGC
The DNA here is from genome assembly GCF_044755565.1 of Kitasatospora sp. NPDC092286. NCBI lineage: Bacteria > Bacillati > Actinomycetota > Actinomycetes > Kitasatosporales > Streptomycetaceae > Kitasatospora > Kitasatospora sp. NPDC092286. Next base: position 154,261 of record NZ_JBIVRD010000009.1, read on the forward strand.
TTGGCCACCGCGCTGTCGCTGACCACCAGGGCGGCGGCGATCGCGGCGTTCGACCGGCCCTCCGCCATCAGCCCGAGCACGTCCCGCTCGCGCGGGGTCAGCCGCTCCAGCGGGTCGCGGTGGCGGCGCAGCAGCAGCTGGGCGACCACCTCCGGGTCCAGCGCGGTCCCGCCCTCGGCGACCCGCTGCAGGGCGTCCACGAAATCGTCCACATTGGCCACCCGCTGCTTGAGCAGATAGCCGACCCCGCTGGTGTTGGTGGCCAGCAGATCGGCGGCGTAGCGCTCCTCGACGAACTGGGAGAGCAGCAGGACCGCCACCTCGGGCCACTGCCGGCGGATCATCAGCGCGGCCCGGACGCCCTCGTCGGTGAAACCGGGCGGCATCCGGACGTCCGCCACCACCACCCGGGGCCGGTGCTCCTCGACCGCGGCGAGCAGCGCCTCGGCGTCCCCCACCGCGGCGGCGACCTCGAAGCCCACCGCCTCCAGGACCTTGACCAGGCCGACCCTCAGCAGGACCGAGTCCTCGGCGATCACAGCGCGCACGGCAACTCCACGGTGATGGTGGTGGGGCCCCCGAGGGGGCTGAGAACGGACAGCGTGCCGTCGACCGAGGCGGTGCGCTTGCGCAGACCGGTCAGCCCGGTACCGCGCGAAGGGTCCGCACCGCCCACACCGTCGTCCCTGATGACCAGCCGCAGCCGGCCGCCGACCGCCCGGACCGAGAGGTCGACCCGGGACGCGCGGGCGTGCTTGGCCACATTGGCCAGCGCCTCGGAGACGGTGAAGTAGGCGACCGCCTCGACGGTCGGGGCGATCCGCTCGGCGAGGTCGACGTCGAGCCGCACCGGCAGCGGGGCCCGGGCCGCGATACCGGACAGCGCCGCGTCCAGACCGCGGTCCTCCAGGACGGCCGGGTGCAGGCCGCGGACCAGGTCGCGCAGCTCGTCGATGGCCGCCTGGGCCTCCTCGTGCGCGTCGATGATCACCTGCATGGCCTCGGGCGGGACGTCCTTGAGGGTCCGCCGGGCCAGCCCCAGGTTCATCGCGAGCGAGGTGAGCCGCTGCTGGGCGCCGTCGTGCAGGTCACGCTCGATCCGGCGGCGCTCGGCGTCCGCGGCGTCCACCACACCGGCCCGGCTCTCGGCGATCTCCTCGACCCGGCGCTCCAGGGTCTCCGCCAGGCCCGGCCCGAGCAGCCGGCGGGCCGTGCGCTCCTCCAGCCACGCCAGCAGGGCCGTCGCCCCGGGCAGCACGGCCAGCAGCGCCACGCCGCCGAAGGTGACCGGGATGTTCAGGGTGAGCCACTCCGTCCGCACCGGGCTGGAGTGCGGCATGAGCCAGGCCCAGCCGTAGACGGTGGCCATCACCAGACCGGCGCCCCACGCGTACAGCAGCGCCACCGCGCCGATCGCGAGCACCGGGCCGACGAGGAGGTGGTAGCCGACCTGACGCCAGTTCACGCCGGTCCGCAGCCGGAGCAGCAGGCCGGACGGGGCGTCGGCCGGCCGCAGCAGCAGGGGCACCTCGACCCCGCGCAGGGTGCGCAGGCGACCGCGCTGAACGGCCGTCAGCGGGCGGAGACAGGCCAGGAGCAGGAGGACCACCGGCACGAACAGCTTGGACTGGGTGAAGGCCATCCAGACCGGCAGTGCCATCGGGATGCCCGCGGCGGTGAAACGGGTGTCGCGCCAGACGTCCGCCGACCACGGAGGCCGACCGGCGCCCCTGGCGAGCGCTCGGCGCAGCGTGGTGGAGGGCATGGCCGACAGCGTAGAGCGTGATCATCGGCCGCTGCCATGAAGGGGTGTACAGGCCGGGGGTGCAGCTGGGTACACCCCCGGTCGGGAGCGGCGCACTACCGACACCGGGCGTGGTGCGCGGAAGGCTTGACGGCATGACGAGCACCGCATCGCACTCCGCCGCCCCGCCGCCCGGGCGGCCCGGACCGGCAGACGGGACGGCAGACGGGACGGCACACGGCCGGGCCTCGGTGCCCGGCCCGGCGGCGTCCGGCGCCGGCTCCGCCGCGACCTCCTGGGCCGCCTCCTGGGCGGCTGGGGACGGCGACGGGCGGCTGCCCGTCGGGCCGCGCGGCCCGTGGTCGGTGCGCACCGTCCGGGCCGGACGGGGCCGGGCCGCCCTGGAGGTGTACGAGCACGGCGAGTTGGTGGATGTCCTGGTCGCCGCGCGGCTCACCTCGCAGCTGTTGTGCGCGGCCCGGCGCTGCATGGCCGACGACGCGGACCCGGGCTCGGGTCCGCGCCCGGGCTCGGGCGGGAACGGGCGGCGGGCCTACGGCGTCGCCTGGGGCCGGCTGCCGCAGGACGGCACGGCGCCCACCGTGGGATTCACCGCCGGACGGCTGCGGTGGCTGGGCCGCCCGGCCCGGATCACCGCGGCCGGACATGTCGTCGCGGTGGCCGGGGAGTTCTGGCTGGCCTGGGCGGAGGGCTCGTTCGACGGCGTCCTGGTGGAGCACCCGGGCGAGGGCGTGCGCGAGCGGCGGCCGCTGAAGCGGATCCGCCGCCACGCCACCCGCGTCGGTACCGGCACGACCGTCGACACCGGCACGGCCGATGACGTGACCGACGGTGTGAACGGCGGCGTGACCGGTGGTGCCGCATGAGCACCGCCGTTCTGACCGCCCGCCCCGCCGCGCTGCCGGCCCTGCCGGCCCGCGCGGAGAAGGTGCCCGCCCTGGCCGCGCTGGCGCTGCTGCCCTGGCTGGCGGTGCTGGCCGTCTGTCACGAGACCGCCTGGGTCGTCCTCGATCTGCTGGAGCTGTCCGCCCTGCTCCGGCTGGACGCGCTGCTGCGCCGCCGCAGCCCGGCCGCGCTCCGGCCCGCCGTCGCGGTGGCGCTGCTGCTCGCCGCCGACGCCCTCGCCGACATCGGCACCGCCGGATCGGGTCTGCCGCTGCTCGCCGCCCTGGTGATGGCCTGCTGCGTCGAACTGCCGCTGGCCGCCCTCTGCCTGGTGCTCGGCCGCGCCGCCGCCGCGCGCGCCGCCGGTTGCTCCACCACCGGCCGTGCCGCTCAGAGCCGAGTCGGCAGCCGGTTCATCAGCTCACGGGTCTCCTCGTCCCTGGGGGTGTAGGCGATCAGCCGCGGTCCCTGGCGCGGGCCCAGCCAGAAGCTGGTGTAGTCGCAGCGCAGCAGACCGACGCCCGGGACGTGGAAGCGCTTGAGCCCGTTGCCCGGCCGCTGGACGTCGTGCCGCTGCCAGGCCGCCTCGAAGTCCGGCGAGGCCTTGCGCAGCCGGCAGAGCAGCGCCTTCCAGGCCGGTTCGGCACTGTGGTCGGCCATCGCCGAGCGGAACCGGGCCACCATCAGCTCGCGTTCGCTCTCGTGGTCCACCAGGACCTCGCGGAAGCGCGAGGGCGTGAACGCCAGCCAGAGCAGGTTGCGGTCCTCGTACGGCAGTGCGTCGAGGTCGCCGACGATCCCGGTGTACTGCGGGTTGTACGCCAGCACGTCGTAGCGGGAGTTGACGACCCCCGCCGGGTACGGCGCCATCCGGTCCAGCACCAGCCGGACGCTCGGGGTGATCGTCGGGCACTCCACCACCGGTGCCGGGTCCTCCGCCGCGGCGAGGGTGAACAGGTGGGCGCGCTCGCTCGGGTCGAGCAGCAGCGCGCGGGCCACCGCGTCCAGCACCTGGGTGGAGACCTGGATGTCACGCCCCTGCTCAAGCCACGTGTACCAGGTGACCCCGACCGCGGCGAGCTGCGCCACCTCCTCGCGGCGCAGCCCCGGCGTCCGGCGCCGGCCGGTCATCGGCAGGCCCACCTGGTCGGGCGCGATCCGCTCGCGGCGGCTGCGCAGGAAGGCGGCCAGCTCGTGCCGCCGGGCCTCGGCGGGCGCGAGGGGGGTGTGGGCGGCGCTCGCGACGGGAGCGGTGGCGGCGGTGGTCAGGCTCATCACCCCAGCATGCGCCACCCGGGAGCCTGTTGCCAGGTACTTCTTATACCCGGATAAGCACACTCTGGTACCAGGGTGTGGTGGCCTGGATGGTAGGACCCGTGACCCAACAACTCGCCGTCGCCAAGACCACCGTCACCGTTCCACCCCGACCCGCCGGAGCGGCCGCCACCACCCCCGGCACCGCTTCCGGCGGTACCACCGCACCCGGCGCCGCCGCACTCGGCACCGCCGGGCTGGTCACCGTCCTGCTCGGGGCGTTCCTGCCGATGCTGGACTTCTTCATCGTCAACGTCGCCCTGCCCACCATCGACCACGACCTGGCCGCCGGGCCCGCCGTCCTGGAACTGGTCGCCGCCGGGTACGGCGTCGCCTTCGCCGTCCTGCTGGTGCTCGGCGGCCGGCTCGGCGACATCTTCGGCCGCCGCCGGCTGTTCGTCGTCGGCGCCGTCGCCTTCGCCCTGACCTCGCTCGCCTGCGGACTCGCCCCCGGCGCGTGGAGCCTGGTCGCCGCCCGCGCCGCGCAGGGCGCCTCGGCGGCCCTGCTGATCCCCCAGGTGCTCGGCACCATCACCGCCGCCACCCACGGCGCCCGGCGCGGCCGCGCGCTCAGCGTCTACGGCGCGGTGGCCGGCATCTCGGTGGTGATCGGGCAGGTGCTCGGCGGCATGCTGGTCGCCGCCGACCTGTTCGGCACCGGCTGGCGCTCGGTCTTCCTGCTGAACGTCCCGTTCGCGCTGCTCGCCGTCGTCCTCGCGGTCCGCTACGTCCCGGAGAGCCGCGCCCCGAGGGCCGCCCGGGTGGACGTCCCCGGCACCGTCCTGCTCGCCGCCGCGCTGGTCTCGCTGCTGGTCCCGCTGATGGAGGGGCGCGCGGCCGGCTGGCCGCTCTGGTCCTGGCTGCTGCTCGCGCTCTTCCCGGTGTTCACCGCCGCCTTCGCGGTCGTCGAGCGCCGCACCGAACTGCGCGGCGGCACCCCGCTGGTGCCGCCGTCCCTGCTGCGGATCCCCGAGATGCGACGCGGGCTCGGTATCGCGCTCCCCTACTTCGCCGGCTTCGGCGGCTTCATGTTCGTGGTGGCGGTCGCCCTCCAGCAGGGCCTGCACCTCGGCCCGGTGGCGGCCGGCTGGGCGCTCGTCCCGATGGCCGTCGGCTACTTCGGGGCCTCGCTCGCCGGCCCCCGCCTGATCGGCCGCTTCGGCAGCCGGGTGCTCACCGCGGGCGCCGTCGTCCAGGCCGTCGGCCTGGCCACGCTGGCCCTCACCGTCCTGGCCGACTGGCAGCACTTCTCGCCGCTGCGGATGGCTCCCGGCGTCGCGCTCGCCGGCATCGGCCAGGGCCTGATCGGCACCCCGCTGTTCCGCGTCGTTCTCTCCAAGGTCCCCGCCGACCGCGCCGGCGTCGGCAGCGGTGTCCTCGCCACCAGCCAGCAGTCCAGCCTCGCCCTCGGCGTCGCCACCCTCGGCACCCTCTACCTGGCGCTCTCCCCGGCCCTGGGCATGGACCGCGCCCTCGCCCTGGTCCTCGGCATCCAGCTGCTCGGCTCCTTCACCATCCTCTACCTCACCACCCGCCTGCCCCGCTCCATCGGCTGACCGGCCGCCGGGCCTCAGGTTCCGGACGGCCCCGGCCGTGGACGTGCCCGGGTGACCCAGCGGTAGGCGAGGTGGACCGCGAGGCCCAGCAGCGTCATGACGACCGACGCGATCAGCGCGACCACGTCGAGCGTGTTCCGGACCAGCGAGTCCCGGACGCCGATGCTCGACTCGAGGGCGGCGGTGCCGGTGTGCCGGGGGTCGTACACCACGGCCACGGTGTCACGTACTCGGGCGGTCCCGGTGACATAGGCCAGTCGGGTCTCGACGGACGTCCCGTCGGACGCCGTGAACCGCACCCGGCAGTCGGAGTTTCCTGCGGGGTTGTCCTCCGGCCCGCTCACCCCGGTGCATTCGGTGACGACCGCCCGGGTGTGGACGCCGCGGCTCCGCAGGACCGACGTCACGCCCATGTCGTGCGGTATCAGGTAGACGACGCCGAGGACGAACAGCAGGACCCCCAGGGCGATCATCGCCAGAGAGCCGTTCCGCACCGTCCGGCCATGGTCCGGCAGGTTCTCCATCGTTCCCCCTGGTGTCGGCGCGGCGGCCCACGCGCGCTCACGCTAGCCGCACCCGCGGACAGCGTGAAGGTCAGGGCGGTGCAGCCCAGTTCAGCCCTGGCCGGCGGCACGCCAATACCCAACGGTCACTCGGGCGGAGGGCGAATCCGTCACGCCATCTGGCCCTGGGGTCTGAGGTCGTGCCCTGCTCCCCATCCATGCGTGGGGAGCAGGGCGTCGGCCGCGTACTCGAACCAGACCACCTTGCCCGCACCTGACGGGTGCCAGCCCCAGCCGTGCGCCAGCCCCGCCACCAGCAGCAGACCGCGACCGCCGGTCGGATCCGTCTCGTCCTGCCGGTCGCGAAGCTCCGAACACAGGTCGGCGACCTCCACCCGGAGCCGGCCGTCGCTCCACCGGAGGGTCACCGTGCAGCGTTCCCCCGTGTGCTCCACGGCGTTGGCGATCACCTCGTCCGCACACAGCTCCACCTCCCGCAGCGCCTCGTCCGAGAACGGGACTCCCCACACCCTGGCCACCTCCACCACCAGCCTGCGCGCCGACGACACGGCAGCCGCATCCGGAGCGACACCCCACTCCGAAAGGACCGGGAACCGCGCGGTATTGAGCGGACTGATCACTACGAACACCCTTCGTCGGAGCCGGGCTGCCCGGCCGCCCTCAGGAACCGCGGCACTGCCGCCCCGGCCACCTTCACCGAGTCCGACAACAAACCCTTGATGACATTCAGTGAATGCCCGATCACGCTCGTGGGACCATCGGGCATGCGGTGCTCGCATACGGATATGCGTGAGGCGCATTCGAATGCATGGTTGGTCCGGTCGAACTCGTAGTGTGGAGTGGGCTGTTGAACTGGAATTCGACAGCGCTCCGGGACGCGTCCCGGGCGCGGAACTACGGCAAGATCATCGAGCTGGCCAGGACGCACCATCGCATGACACAGCTCCAGCTGGGCGAGGCGTGCGGGCTCTCCCAGTCGGCAATCTCCCGCCTGGAAAAGCGCGGCAGCAGTCCGTACACCATGGATGTGCTCATCCGCGTATCGGCGCACCTCGGAATCCCAGCGGCCTTGCTCGGCCTCGCCGACACGGGCGTGCGGGCCGGAAACGGGACTGAACACGTGGAACGACGGCAATTCCTCGGAGGGGTCGCAGCGATGGCTGCGACCCCTGTACTCGCAGCCATACCAGAGCTGCCCGACGAGTCCGGGCAACAGGCTGCGGCACTCCGACTCGGCACGACCTCGTACCGCCGCCTGGACGGATCGACCCCCTCGCGGGAACTGTCCGGTGCGGTGCACTCCCATATGCGGCTGATTCAGGCGCTGGTGGGTTCAGCCCCGACCCCCGGCCATCGGACGAAGCTCGCCGCCGTCGCCAGCGAGGCAGCCGGCCTTGCCGCATGGCTGGCCTGGGACATGGGCGACAACGGATCGGCGCGCTCGTTCTACGGGTCCGCCGTCAAGGCTGCCCGATCGGCAGGGGATCCCCTCCTGGCCGCCTACCAGGCCGGCAGCCTTGCGCAGTTCGAAGCCCACGCGGGCAATGCCGCACAAGCACTCGGCCTCGCAGCCGCGGCGCGCCGGTTCCTGGGGCCGACTCGTCCTGCGATCGCCGATGCGTGGTTGTCTTCGGTCGAGGCTCTTGGGCACGCCGCCAGGGGCGACCAGCGCAGCGCCGACCGCGCACTGACACGGAGCCGGGCTGCGGCGGAGACCCACACCCGCGATGAACCGCCGCCCTGGCCCTGGGTGTTCGCGTTCGACGAAGCCAAGGTCGCCTCGTTCAGGGTGACCTGTGGCGCCAAGCTCGGTCTTCCGGAATGGGCCGTCACCGCTGATGCGGCCGCTCTCGCCACCGGCCATGCGAAGCAGCGCGCGCTGCTGGTCCTGGACATCGCCGCGGGGCACCTTGCGGCGGGAAGGATTGAAGCGGCCTTTGCGCTCGCTTCACGGGCCATGGACACCGGGCTCCACTACCGTTCGGGGCGAATCGTCGAACGAGCCCGCGCTCTGCGACGTTCGCTCACCACCTCCTCACCGCCCAAGGTCGTGAGGGACTTCGACGAGCATCTGCACGGCGTGTATCTGTAGGGATCTCCAGGGAGGGGACGCGATGCGTATCGGGATCACCGGGCACCGGGGGCTGACGGCCGAGATCGAGCAGCAGGTCCGACGGCTGCTGGAGAACGCCGTCCGGGACCAGGACCCGGCCGGGCTGACCGTCGTGTCGTGTATCGCCGACGGGCCGGACAGCTGGCTCGCCGGGACCGTCCTCGAGCGCGGCGGACGGCTCGAGGTCGTGATCCCGGCCGAGGAGTACCGGAACAGCCTGCCCGTGTGGCACCACCCGGTCTACGACCGGCTGCTGCGCGGCGCCTCGGCCGTCCACCGCACCGGCATGGTGCCGTCCGACGAGGCCGCCCACATGGCCGGGAGTGAGCTGGTGGTCGGCCTGGCGGAGCGACTCCTCGCTGTCTGGGACGGCCTGCCGGCCCGGGGCTACGGCGGGACGGCCGACGTGGTGGCATACGCGGAACGGCGCGGAGTGCCGGTTCAGGTGCTCTGGCCGCACGGGGCGGCCAGGTAGCCGCACGTCGACGGAAGTCCTCCACGCATGGTACGAGGAGGAGGATCGCTGGTCCTCCTCCTCGCAGGGGCCTTCGTCAGGGGTCAGTGGTCGCGGTGCCGGTCGGCGTCGCGGCGTTGGAGCCAGGCGGCGGACCAGTTCGTCCCGGTTATCAGGGCGGCGGCGAAGAACATCCACCAGACCAGGCGGCCGACCTCCGGCTGGTCGGCGTCGATCAGGCTCGCGGCCGCGAACGCGACGCCCCCGGAGAGCGTGAAGGTCAGGGCGGTGCAGCCCAGTTCAGCCCTGGTCGGCAGCTTCCCGCCGCTCATCGGGACGTCCCTTCCGGAGAAGTCCGACGAGGACGGTGCGCGCGCGGGCGGGAGGTGCCCCCATCACGCCACCTGCCACAGGGGCCGGAGGTCCTCCCCCGCACCCCACCCGTGTGCGGGGCGCGGGGAGCCGTCCGGCTCGCGATCGGCCGCGTACTCGAACCAGACCACCTTGCCCGCACCGGACGGGTGCCAGCCCCAGCCGTGCGCCAGCCCCGCCACCAGCAGCAGACCGCGACCGCCGGTCGGATCCGTCTCGTCCTGGCGGTCGCGAAGCTCCGAACACAGGTCGGCGACCTCCACCCGGAGCCGGCCGTCGCTCCACCGGAGGGTCACCGTGCAGCGGCCGCCGGTGTGCTCCACGGCGTTGGCGATCACCTCGTCCGCGCACAGCTCCACCTCCCGTAGCGCCTCGTCCGAGAGGGGGGCGTCCCAGGCCCGGACGACCTCCACCACCCGCCTCCGCGCCGACGGCACCGCGGCCGCGTCCGGCGCGACCTCCCAGGCGTACGGCACCGGGAACCTCGCGGTGTTGAGTGGACTGCGCGTGATCACTGCTTCTCCATCCGATGGTGAGCCTGTGTCCGCCGGCCGAGGCCCGGGACTCGTCTGCCGCGTCAGCACCCGGCCCCCGCCCACCACGATCGTGCGAACACAGCCGCGTCACCCGGGAGCCTGACATTGATTCAACGCGGGTACAGAGCCTGAGAGAACCGGCGATGCTGGTGCCCGCGTTGAACCGGTTGAACGAAGAACGGGGGTCGCGATGGCGCAACGACCGCGCACACCGAACACCGAACTCGCCTCGCTCATGCACGAGGCGACCTGGGGGAACGACCAGCTCGCGCGGGCGGTGAACCGCGTCGGGAACGAGGCGGGCCTCCATCTGACCTACGACAAGTCGTCCGTCTCACACTGGCTTTCGGGAGCCCGGCCGCGTGCCGAGGTCCAGGAGGTGATCCGGGAGACGCTGTCGCGCAGGCTCGGCCGCCCGGTGACGCCCGAGGAGACCGGCCTCGGTGACGCCGCCCAGCCCAGCGGCAGGAAGGGCGTCCTGTCCGAGCTGATGTCGATCGGCCGGGCCGACATGGACCCGTCCCGCCGGGGCGTCCTCGCCGCCGGGCTGTACTCGGTCGCGTTGACGCTGCCGGGCTTCGACGGCGCGGCCGAACCGGTCGACCGCGCGGCGGCGGGCCGCACCGTCCGCATCGGCCAGGGCGAGGTCGAGACCGTCCGGGCGGTGACCGAACGGATCGCCGGCATCCTCGACGAGCTCGGCGCGGCCCACGCCCGGCCGATGGCGGCGGCGTTCCTGGTCAACTCGGTCGGGCCCTGGCTCCAGGCGTCCGGCAGTGACCGGGTGAAGGCCGACCTGCTCGCGGCCGCGGCCGATCTCACCTATCTCACCGGGTGGATGGCGATGTACGAGACCGCGCACGGGCTCGGCCAGCAGTACTACGTCCAGGCCCTCAGGCTCGCCCGCGAGGCCCAGGACCATGTGACCTACTGCCGCACCCTGCGCGGCATGGCCCTCCAGGCCGCCAACCTCGGCTACGGCTCGAAGGCCCTGGAGTTCGCCGACTCGGCCGCCCAGGCGGCCCCCGTCGCGGGCCCGCGCCTGCGGGCCTTCCTGACCGGTCAGCAGGCACACGGCGCGGCCATGGTGAAGGACCGCAGACAGGCCTTCGCCCGGCTGGCGGAGACCGAGACGGCGCTCTCCAGGGCCGACGGCCGCAACGACGCCGTCGGCGGCTACGACCAGTCCTCCTATCACTTCCACGTCGCACACGTCCTGTACGAACTCGGCGACCTCCCCGGGGCCATCAGAGAACTCCAGTTCTCCAACCGGGCCCGGCCCGCCAACGGGAAACAGGGCCGGGTCCACGCCAACGGGCTGCTCGCGCGGCGCCAGATGGAGCTCGGCCACATCGAGGCCGCCTGCGCGACCTGGGACACCTTCCTGGACGACTACGTGACGATCAGCTCGGTCCGCGGCGACGAGCACTTCCGCGCCCTCGACGCCGCTCTCCCCGCCCACCTGGGCAACCGGACGGTCCGCCAGCTCCACCAGCGCACCGGCGAGGTGGCCCGGCAGAAGGCGGCCTGACCGGTGGCCTCTCACTCCTGGAAACAGAACGACGGCGGGGCGTCGAGTTGGCCGGTCCGGCGGCGCTCTCCAGGCAAAGAAAGTCGATATGCCAATCATGCAAAACGATCTATGCTGACCGGGTTCACGAACTCTCCCCGTGATCTCCGCTTGAGAAGCAGGTTTGCTTGATGAAGTTGCCCAAGGTGTCCGCAGTCCTCGCTGCGGCTGCGCTGGCGCCCACCGTCCTGTTCCCGTCGATGGCCTCCGCTGCCGAGCAGCCGAAGCCCACCGGTGTTTCCGGTCCGGACACGGCGTCCGACGCCGCGGCGGACCACGACTCGGCCCAGGAGGCGCAGGACCGCGCCGAGGTGCAGCGGATCCTGGCCGACAAGGAGTCGGGGCCCGGCGTTCGCGAAGCCGCCCAGAAGGCACTCGACGGCACCGCCGCCGACCTCCGGCACTTCCTGGAGGTCGAACTGCCGAATCGGCGCGAGCACGACGACCGGGTGAAGGTCGCCCAGATCCTCAGCGCCGGCGGCCCCGCCGTCCAGAAGGCCGCCAACGCCGCGTTCGGCGGCACCCACGAGGACATCCTCAAGTTCCTCAAGGAGGGCCAGTACACCGCCCGCGCCGAGGACGACGACCGCG
>NZ_JBIVRD010000009.1:166038-193049 GCF_044755565.1 Kitasatospora sp. NPDC092286
CGCCGAGGTGCAGCGGATCCTCGCCGACAAGGCGTCCGGACCCGGCGTTCGCGAAGCCGCCCAGAAGGCACTCGACGGCACCGCCGCCGACCTCCGGCACTTCCTGGAGGTCGAACTGGCGGAGCAGCGCCAGATCGACAACCGGGTGAAGGTCGCCCAGATCTTCAGCACCGGCGGCCCCGCCGTCCAGAAGGCAGCTCGCGCCGCACTCAACGGCACCTACGAGGACATCCTCAAGTTCCTCAAGGAGGGCCAGTACACGGCCCGCGCCGAGGACGACCGCGCCGAGGTGCAGCGGATCCTCGCCGACAAGGCGTCCGGACCCGGCGTTCGCGAAGCCGCCCAGAAGGCACTCGACGGCACCGCCGCCGACCTCCGCCACTTCCTGGAGGTCGAACTGGCGAAGCAGCGCGAGGACGACGACCGCGTGGAGGTCAGCAAGCTCATGAGCTCCGGCGGCCCCGCCGTCAAGAAGGCCGCCAACGCCGCACTCGACGGCACCTACGCCGACATCCTCAAGTTCCTCAAGGAGGGCCAGTACACGGCCCGCGCCGAGGACGAGGCCAACGCGGCGGCCGCCGCCAAGCCCACCCCGCCGGCCCAGACCCAGAACACCGGTACCGGGCAGGACCAGTCGACCGGCCAGGCCGTCCAGGCCGCCAACGTCGTGAGCACCACGGGCTCGGTGTCGGCTCCGGTCACCACCACCGGCACCACGGCCGCGACGTCCGGCCAGCTCGCCGCCACCGGCGTGGACGACGGGCTCGGCTGGGAGGCCGGCGGCGCCGCCGCGGCCGTCGCCGCGGGTGCGGCCCTGGTCGCCGCCTCCCGCCGTCGTCGCTCCGCCGAGAGCTGACGGCGACGCCTGCTCCGCTCCCAGCACGACCTGGTGCCCCGGCCGTTCGGCCGGGGCACCCTGCTTTGGGCGCCCGGCCGGTCCGACCGGTCGGCTACCCGGTGGCTGCCACGCCGTCGAGGCGCAGCCCGACGAGATCACCAGGTGCGCAGGGTCGGACAAGCCCGGCGCCCTACCGTGCATGAGCGGACGTCGGATCGCCGGCATCGATCAAATCGCCGTCAGCCACCGGTCGTGCGGGATACCGCCCTCGACCACAGCGGCCGCCCGACCGTCGCGTCCGACGGCCCCGGGTAAACCGCTGGTGCCTCCAGAACCCTTCATGTCAGGATGACGATATGACGAAGACCGAGATGGGGGACCCCTCCGGGACACGCAGCCGGGCCGAGCTGGCGGCGCTGGTCGCGGCCGGCGCCGAGCCGAAGTGGCTGCTGTTCTGGGGGCATCGGGCACAACGGGACGGGTCCGTCGGGGCGGGCGCGCTGAGTCAGTGGTGGCCGGGCGGGTTCACCGTGGACGGGGTGACCTACCCGACCGCCGAGCACTGGATGATGGCGGGGAAGGCCCGGATGTTCGAGGACGAGGCGATCGTGCCGAGGATCCTGGCCGCCCGCACGCCCGCCGAGGCGAAGAAGCTGGGGCGGCTGGTCAAGGGGTTCGACGAAGCCGCCTGGGTGGCCGGGCGGTTCGAGCTGGTGGTGGCGGGCAACGTCGCCAAGTTCGGGCAGGACGAGGCGCTCTGCGCGTATCTCCTCAGCACCCGGAAGCGGGTCCTGGTGGAGGCCAGCCCGGTGGACCGGGTCTGGGGCATCGGGCTCGCGGCGGACGACGAGCGGGCGCAGCGGCCGGCGGAGTGGCGCGGGGAGAACCTGCTCGGCTTCGCCCTGATGGAGGCCCGGGCCCGACTGGCGCGATGAGCGGGATCGCACCCGTGCTGGACGGCACGGTCCTGGTCTCGGTCGGCGCGGGACTGGCCGCCGCACCAAGGGTGTTGAGGCGCAAGGGGCGGCCCGGGCGTGGGGGCTTCGGGCCGGAGGCGGCGCTGGCCGTCGTGGTCGCCCTGATCTACCTCAACCAGGTGCTGTTCGCCGTGTACGTCCAGCGGGCGCACGGCGGGGACACCTCGTTCGTCGCCCGCCATCTGCCGCCGGGGTGGTTCGCCGTACCGCGCGGCAACCCGGTGATCGACTGGCTGGCGGCGCACACGCCCGCGCCGGAGCTGCTCGCGCCGTCCGTGCTGCGGGTGCAGGCCTTCCTCGAACTTCCGTTGGTGCTGCTGGCGTTCCTCACCGTGCTGCGCCGACTGGACCGGGGGCTGTACCGCAGGGTGGCCCGCTCGCCCCTCCCGGCGCTGGCGGCCGCGTCGTACACGGTGGCGTTCTGCGCGGTCGAATGGGACCTGCGCAACCCGTACACGGTGGACGACATCGCGCTCAGGGCGGTCTCGGCGGTCGTCACCCCGATCGCCCTCGCCGGGATCGCGGCGCGCGACGGGAAGGCGGAGGAACGGCCGGTCACCGCACGCGGGTTGCTCGTCTTCACGGTCGAGCTGTGGGCCATCGGCCACCTGATGCTGGTCCTGTACGACACCGCGCTGCTCTACAACCTGGCGCGGCTGGGCGAGCGGCTGCCGGGGGCGGCGTTCGCCCTGGCCGTGCTGGTCGCCACGGGGTACGCGGCGGGGCGTTCGCCCGGGGGCCCGGCCGGACCGGCTGTGACGGCGGTCGGCGACGCGCTGCGCGACGGGCTCACGCTGTTCCTCGTCCCCGCGCTCGCGATCCGGTACGCCGGGAGCTTCGGCACCCCGGAACTCGCCGCGGCCGCCGGGGGCGTGGTCCTCCTGGGTGCGGCGGCCGGTCTCCTGCGGCGGCACGGCCCGCGCGTCCTGCTCCGGCTGGTGCCCGCCGCCGCGGCCGGGGCGGTGGCCGGCGGCCTCGCCGTCCGGTGGGCGGTCGACCCCTACTACGAGGCGGCCCTCCTCCGGGGCGCGACCGCCGCGCTCCTCGTCACGATCGCCGTCTGTGCGCTCCTGGACGCCAGTCGCAAACCAGTGGACGCACTGCCGTAACGCGGCGGCCGCATACCGACGCCAGGATGACCCCCAGTCAGGGTCCAGATGACAAGGCGGGGCGACCATGCGGATTCGGCGGACGACAGAACCCACGGCTGCGGCCCAGGACGGGGAGGACGAGCAACAGGCGATCGAACTCCGCTCCGAACTGGACGAGTTGCTACGGGCGAGACAGTACGCCGGTCAGCGCGAACGGCGGCTGACCGAGGCGGTCCGGGCCGTCCCGGAGCGGCAGTACCCGGACCCGGAGCTGCTGCGGCAGCTCGCCCAGGCCCGGACGTTGCGCGAGGGGCTCGGCGCGCGCTGCCTGGAGCTGAGCGAGCAGCTCCAGGCGCTGGAGGACCGGCTGCGGCAACCCGCCCCCAGGCGACCCGCCCCCGGGCAGCCCGTTCCCGGGCAATCCGACACCCCGCTGCCCGGCCCGCAGCAACCAGACCCGCAGCGACCGGAGCAACACCCCGGCCCCCGGCACTCCATGCCCCGGCAGCCCATGCCCCGGCAGCCCATGGGGGCGCGCTTCGACGACGCGCACGCTCCCGCCACACCACCAGCGCCACCATCGGCACCGATCCCGCCGACACCGCCACCCCCGCCCGAGCCGCCCCGCCGCCGCTCCCCCGCCGAACTCACCGCCCTCGCCGAGCGGATCACCGCCCTGCACCGCCGGGGCGCCACCGAGGAGTCGGCCGACCTGGTCGCCCAGGCCGCCGTCCTGCTGCCCCCGCCCGACACCACCCGGCTGGCCGGGCTGCTCGCCCGGGGCGGCCCGCCCGGCGCCTCCGTCCGGCTGGCCCGCGGCGCCGCCCGGGGCACCCCGGAGCAGGCCGTCGGCACCCTCGCCGAGCTGCGCCAGGCCGGGCTGGCCGAGGAGGCGGCCGAGCTGTTCCACGCCCTCTGGTCCTACCCGGCCGACGCCCTGCCCGCCCTGCTGGCCGCGCTGGAGCGCGCCGGGCAGCTCGCCGACGGCGCCACCCTGCTCTGGGAGTGGGGCTCCGCTCCCACCGCCGAGGTCGCCGCGCTGGCCGCCGCGCTGCAGGGGTCCGGCCGGTCCGCCGACGCCCGCACCCTGCTCCGCCAGGCCGCCGGCCGGCCCACCGCCGACCTCGCCGCGCTGGCGGTCGCGCTGGCCGGCCCCCTGCCCGCCGTCCTGCTGCGCGAGCTCGCGGCGGCGCGCCCGCCGGGCGAACTGGTCCGGCTCGCGGCCGCGCTGGACGGCCGCCCGGAACTGTACGGCGAGCTGCTGGCCGCCCTGACCGCCGATGTGGACCGCCACCGGACCACCCTCGCCGCGCTCCGCACGGCCGGTCTGCCCACCACCCCCGCCGAACCGCGGCGCTTCCGCTGGGGCCGCCGCCACGGCTGAGCCCGCGGGGCCAGGCCGCCGCACGAGGGAGCCCCCGTCCGCCCGAGGGCGAACGGGGGCTCCCGGAGCCGACGGTCGTCAGCAGCCGATCAGGCGGGCGGCCAGGTAGGACTTCACCTGGTCGAGCGAGACGCGCTCCTGCGACATGGTGTCGCGCTCGCGCACGGTCACCGCGTTGTCCTCAAGGGTGTCGAAGTCGACGGTGACGCAGAACGGCGTGCCGATCTCGTCCTGGCGGCGGTAGCGCTTGCCGATCGCGCCCGCGTCGTCGAACTCGACGTTCCACGCGGTGCGCAGGTCGGCGGCCAGGCCGCGGGCCTTCGGCGAGAGGTCGGCGTTGCGCGACAGCGGCAGCACGGCCACCTTGACCGGGGCCAGCCGCGGGTCGAGCCGCATGCCGACGCGCTTCTCCAGGACGCCCTTGGCGTTCGGCGCCTCGTCCTCGAAGTAGGCGTCGAGCAGGAAGGCCAGCATGGCGCGGTTGAGGCCCGCCGCCGGCTCGATGACGTACGGGAAGTACCGCTCGCCGGACTCCTGGTCGAAGTACTTCAGGTCCTGGCCGGAGGCCTCGCTGTGCACCCGCAGGTCGTAGTCGGTGCGGTTGGCGAGGCCCTCCAGCTCGGAGAACTCCTGGCCGCCGAAGTTGAAGCGGTACTCGATGTCCACCGTGCGCTTGGCGTAGTGGGAGAGCTTCTCCTTCGGGTGCTCGAAGAAGCGCATGTTCTCGGTCCGCAGGCCGAGGTCGACGTACCAGTCCCAGCGCTGCTGGAGCCAGTACTCGTGCCACTGCTCGTCCTCGCCCGGCTTGACGAAGAACTCCATCTCCATCTGCTCGAACTCGCGGGTGCGGAAGATGAAGTTGCCGGGGGTGATCTCGTTGCGGAAGCTCTTGCCGGTCTGGGCGATGCCGAACGGCGGCTTCTTGCGCGAGGTGGTCTGGACGGCCTTGAAGTTGGTGAAGATGCCCTGGGCCGTCTCCGGGCGCAGGTACGCCAGGCTGCCGGCCTCCTCGGTGACGCCGAGGTGGGTCTTCAGCATGCCCGAGAACTCCTTGGGCTCGGTGAAGGAGCCCTTGGTGCCGCAGTCGGGGCAGTTGATGTCCTTGAGGCCGTTGGCCGGCAGGTGGCCGTGCTTGGCCTCGTACTTCTCCTCCAGGTGGTCGGCCCGGTGGCGCTTGTGGCAGGAGAGGCACTCGGTCAGCGGGTCGTTGAAGGTGGCGACGTGGCCGGATGCCTCCCAGACCTCACGGGCGAGGATCACCGAGGAGTCGAGTCCGACGACGTCCTCCCGAGCCTGGACCATCGCGCGCCACCACTGGCGCTTGATGTTCTCCTTCAGCTCGACACCCAGCGGTCCGTAGTCCCAGGCGGCACGCGTGCCGCCATAGATCTCGCTGCAGGGGTAGACGAAGCCACGGCGCTTGCTCAGGCTGACGATCGTCTCGATCTTGTCGGCGGCCACAGTGCTCTCTTCAGTACGACGGCACGGTCAGGGCACGGCTGGTTGCGCGTACCCGAATACCTCAGGTTACCGGCCGAACGGGTACCGGGTTCAACTCGGTATCGCCGTCCCGACCAGCGGCGCGCCGCGTCCGGCGGCCCGGGCGCTACGCCGCCCGAGTGAGTTGACAATCATTTCCACTGAAGATGAGAATGGTTGTCATGATGATCCGACGACATGCCCGCGGCTCCATAGCCCTGACCGCAACCGCCCTCTCCGCCGCCCTCCTGCTCACGGCCTGTGGCGGGAGCAGCAGCGCCAAGGGGACGGACGGCAAGCTGGATGTCGTCGCCTCCTTCTACCCGATGGAGTTCCTCGCCGCGCAGATCGGCGGCGAGCACGTCAAGGTCACCGATCTGACCGCGGCCGGCGTCGAGCCGCACGACCTGGAGCTCACCGCCAAGCAGGTCGGCGCCGTCCAGAAGGCCGACGCGATCGTCTACCTCAAGGGCCTCCAGCCCACCGTGGACCAGGCCGTCGACCAGTCCAAGGCCAAGCACGTGGTCGACGCCACCGCCGCCGCCCCGCTGGTCGACCACCACCTCGACGAGGACACCGAGGAGGCCGACGGCCACCACCACGAGGGCCCGGCCGGGGATCCGCACATCTGGCTCGACCCGACCCGCTACGCGGCGGTCGCCAAGAGCGTCGGCGCCGAGTTCGCCAAGGCCGACCCGGCGCACGCGGCCGACTACCAGAAGAACACCGACGAGCTGGTCGGCAGGCTGACCACCCTGGACCAGGAGTTCCAGGACGGCCTGAAGGACGCGAAGACCAGGACCTTCGTCACCAGCCACGCCGCCTTCGGCTACCTCGCCGAGCACTACGGCCTCACCCAGGTCGCCATCAACGGCGTGGACCCGGAGTCCGAGCCCACCCCGGCCCGGCTGGCCGAGGTGCAGAAGGCCGCCAGGGAGAACGGCGTCACCACGATCTTCTTCGAGACCCTGGTCAGCCCCAAGCTCGCCGAGACGGTGGCGAAGGACCTCGGACTCAAGACCGCCGTCCTGGACCCGCTGGAGGGCGTCAAGGACCCCTCGAAGGACGACTACCTGACGGTGATGCGGCAGAACCTCGCCAACCTGCGGGCCGCACTCGGCACCACCACCGGCTGACGGGACGACAGCACGCCATGAACGACCCGATACCCCCGGCCGTCCGCCTCCGCGACGCCGTCGCCTCGCGCGGCGGCCGGCCCGTACTGCGCGGCATCGACCTCACGGTGCGGCCCGGCGAGGTGGTCGCCCTGCTCGGCGCCAACGGCTCCGGCAAGTCCACCACCGTCAAGACCGTGATCGGCTCCGTCCCGCTGGAGCGCGGCGACCTGGAGCTGTTCGGCGTCCCGTTCGCCAGGTTCCGCGCCTGGCACCGGATCGGCTACGTGCCGCAGCGCACCACCGCCGCCTCCGGCGTCCCCGCCACCGTGCGCGAGGTGGTCTCCACCGGACGGCTGCCGCAGCACCGGCTGCTGCCGTTCCGCCGCCGGGACCGCGAGGCGGTGGACCGCGCGCTCACCGCCGTCGGCATGCTGGACCGGGCCGGCGACGGCGTCGCCGACCTCTCCGGCGGCCAGCAGCAGCGGGTGCTGATCGCCCGCGCCCTGGTCGGCACCCCCGACCTGCTGATCATGGACGAGCCGATGGCCGGGGTGGACGCCGCCAGCCAGCAGGTGCTCGCCGAGACGCTGCGCGCCGAGGTCGGCCGCGGCGCCGCCGTCCTGCTGGTCCTGCACGAACTCGGGCCGCTGGAGCCGCTGATCGACCGCGCGGTGGTGCTGCGCGACGGCTGCGTCGCACACGACGGCCCGCCGGTCCCGAACACCGGGCTGCACGCCCTGCCCGGCCACGACCACGTCCACCCGCACGCCGACCACACCCCGCCGAGGCTGCTCGCATGACCGAGATGCTCTCCTACGACTTCATGCAGCGCGCCCTGCTCGCCGCCGTCCTGGTCGGTGTCACCGCGCCCGCCGTCGGCATCTACCTGGTGCAGCGGCGGCAGGCGCTGATGGGTGACGGCATGGGCCACGTCGCGATGACCGGTGTCGGCCTCGGCTTCATCTTCCAGACCAGCCCGGTCTGGATGGCCGTGCTGGTCTGCGTGCTCGGCGCCGTCACCATGGAGCTGGTCCGCTCGCGCGGCAACCAGCGCGGCGACATCGCCCTGGCGATGCTCTTCTACGGCGGCATGGCCTGCGGCAAGCTGCTGGTCTCGATGTCCGCCCAGGCCGGCGCCGGCAGCCTGGAGAGCTACCTCTGGGGCTCCATCCTGACCGTCGCCCCCGCCGACCTCGCCACCATCGCGGCGCTCGGCGCCGTGGTCATCGCCGTCACCGTGGGCCTGCGCCGCCAGCTCTTCGCGATCTGCCAGGACGAGGACTTCGCGCGGGTGACCGGCCTCCCGGTGCGCTTCCTCAACCTGCTGCTCGCGGTGATGGCCGCGGTCACCGTCACCGTCGCCATGCGCGTGGTCGGGCTGCTGCTGGTCAGCGCCCTGATGGTGGTGCCGGTGGTGGCCGCCCAGCAGCTCACCCGCTCGTTCGCCGCCACCCAGGCCGCCTCGATCGGGCTCGGCGTGGTGGTCGCCCTGGCCGGCGTCACCGGCTCCTACCAGCTGGACGTCCCCTCGGGTCCAGCCATCGTGCTGCTCGCCATCGCGGTGTTCGCGGTGTTCAGCGTGATCGCCGCCCCGCTCGCCCGCCGCCGGCACCGGACCGCCGCCGACCGCGGACCGGAGGTCTGCGACGTCCAACTGCCCGGGCCCGGTACGTCCGACGCGACCAGTCCAGACCGGGGGGCGGGGCTGGCACAATGAGGTGTTCGACGCCCACACCCCCAGGAGGACCCACGGTGACCACCGCAGGCCCGTCGCCGCGCGCCCGATCGACCCGGCAGCGTGCCGCCGTCTCGGCGGCCCTGGACGAGATCGAGGATTTCCGCAGCGCGCAGGAGCTCCACGACATGCTGAAGCACCGCGGTGACTCGGTCGGTCTGACCACGGTCTACCGCACCCTCCAGTCGCTCGCCGACGCGGGCGAGGTGGACGTGCTGCGCACCGCGGACGGCGAGGCGGTCTACCGGCGGTGCAGCAGCGGGCACCACCACCACCTGGTCTGCCGGCAGTGCGGCGCGACCGTCGAGGTCGAGGGGCCGGCCGTGGAGCGCTGGGCCAACTCGGTCGCCGCGGAGCACGGTTTCAGCGACATCGCGCACACCCTGGAAATCTTCGGCACCTGCTCGGAGTGCGCCAAGAAGATCTGATCCGCACCACGCCGAAGGGCCCGTGGGACACGTCCCACGGGCCCTTCGGCGTACCGCGTCAGCGCTGGGCGGGCAGCCCGGCGGCCGTCTCGTCGGCCGTCTCGTCGGCCGTTCCGTCGGCCGGGAGCTCGTTGGGCTGCGCGCCGCCGAAGCGGCGGTCGCGCATCGCGTACTGCTCGCAGGCCCGCCAGAGGTCGCGGCGGTCGAAGTCCGGCCAGAGCACGTCCTGGAACACGAACTCGGCGTACGCGGACTGCCAGAGCAGGAAGTTGGAGGTGCGCTGCTCGCCGCTGGGGCGCAGGAAGAGGTCCACGTCCGGCATGTCCGAGTGGTACATGTACTTGGCGAGGGTCTTCTCGTTGACCTTCTTCGGGTCCAGCTTCCCGGCCGCGACATCGGCCGCGATGGCCGCCGCGGCATCCGCGATCTCGGCCCGGCCGCCGTAGTTGACGCACATGTAGAGCGTCACGGCGTCGTTGTCCTTGGTCTGCTCCTCGGCGACCTGGAGCTCCTGGACGACGCTCTTCCACAGCTTGGGCATCCGGCCGGCCCAGCGGACCCGGACGCCCATCGCGTCCATCTCGTCGCGGCGGCGGTGGATGACGTCCCGGTTGAAGTTCATCAGGAACTTCACCTCGTCGGGCGAGCGCTTCCAGTTCTCGGTGGAGAACGCGTACAGCGAGATGTTCTTCACGCCCAGCTCGATCGCGCCCTTGAGCACGTCCAGCACCACGGACTCGCCGACCTTGTGGCCCTCGGTGCGCGGCAGCCCGCGCTCCTTGGCCCAGCGGCCGTTGCCGTCCATCACGATGGCGACGTGGCCCGGGACCAGCTCACCGGGGATCTTGGGGGGCTGGGCTCCACTGGGATGCGGGGTCGGGGGGAGGTAGTCCCTCTGCTTGCCGCCGCCGAAGAGCCGTCGCGCTGCCATGTGCTCACTTCTCCACGTATCTCATCGAGCGGATGCCCCGCTCCAGGTGCCACTGCAGATAGGCCGCGACCAGGCCGCTGCCCTCCCGCCAGTACCTCGGCTCGCAGGTGTCGGCCGTCTGCCAGTCCCCTGACAACAGCGCCCCGAGCAGTACCAGTGTCTCAGGGGAGGGTACGGCACATCCGGGGACCCGGCAGTCCCCGCAGAGCACGCCGCCCGCCTGGAGCGAGAAGAACCGGTTCGGGCCGTCCAGGCCGCACTTGGCACAGTCGGTGAAGCTCGCGCCGTAGCCGTTGACGGCCAGCGAGCGCAGCAGGAAGGCGTCCAGCACCAGGTGCGACTCGTGCAGCCCGGCGGCGAGCGTCCGCAGCCCCCCGACCAGCAGCAGATACTGCTGGACGGCCGGTTCGCCCTCGTTCTCGGCGAACCGTTCCGCCGTCTCCAGCATGGCCGTCCCGGCCGTGTAGCGGCCGTAGTCGGTGACGATCGAGCCGCCGTACGGGGCGATCGTCTCCACCTGGGTGCAGAGCGGCAACCCGCGGCCGATCAGCTCACTCCCCCGGCTGAAGAACTGGACGTCCACGTGCGAGAACGGCTCCAGCCGGGCGCCGAACTTGGACTTGGTCTTGCGCACCCCGCGCGCCACCGCGCGCACCTTGCCGTGCTGGCGGGTGAGCAGGGTGATGATCCGGTCGGCCTCGCCGAGCTTCTGGGCCCGCAACACCACGCCGTCGTCCCGGAACAGGCTCATGCCACGGCCTCGCCGCGGCCGTCGAACAGTGTGGACATCCCCCCATTGTCCCCCAGGAACGACGGCAGCCGTGTGCCCGCACCGCGGTCGTGGGGGGGGTGACCGGTCGGTGCGGGACACGGCGGGCCCGGAGGGGGGTGGGCCCGGTTTGTGGGGGTCTGAGGGTGACTTGTGTCGAGGGTCTCGTCTTCGGGGTGCCGCACGTGCGGCGGCGCCGGGCCCTAGTACGGAGCGCGGGTGGCCGCCTCCAGCAGCGCCCCGACGCGCGCCTGCGGCAGGTCGAGGCAGCGCCCGACCGCGGCCAGCGCGTCGCGCTCGTGCGGCAGGTAGCGCCCGTCGGCCAGGGCGATCGCCGCGCCCTGCAGCAGCAGCCGTTCCCGGCCCTGGTGGGCCAGGTACGGGGCGAGCGGTTCGAGCACCGCGTGCAGTTCCGCGGCCAGGCCGCCGACCTCCCCCAGCCCCCGGCCGGGCGGTGCCCCCAGGTCGTGGGCCTCGGAGAGTTCGCCGCCGAGGCCGGAGAGCGCGGCGAGCGCGGCCAGCACCTGGGCCTCGCCGCAGTCCTCGAAGCCGGCCTCCCGGACGGCCGCACAGGCCGCCTCGCGGGCCGCCCGGTGCGCGGTGCCGCCGGCCGCCAGCAGGGCGAGCGCGATCGTGTACTGGGCGTCCCGCAGCATCCCGCCGAGCCGGACGCAGGTGGGCTGTTCGAGGCTCTCCACCCCGTACCGGCCACGGCAGGAGGTGCACTGCACACTGCCGACGACCGGGCCGAGCGGGAGCACCGGTGTACCCAGCAGCCGCAGCCACCGCCGGCCGTGCTGCCGGCGGTAGTTGCGGTCCCCGCCGCAGCCTGGACAGAAGAAGTCACCGAGAACGTCGGTCCGCCACCGCGGGCGGACTCCCCACAACCCTGTCACGGCGCCACTCCCCAGACATGGCAGGCGGCCTGCTCAACAATGGGCAGGTCACGCGACCGGACACCGAGGCCGTCCCACCGACCCGGTTTTCCGGTGGATCGATGCTGCCATGGTTACCGGCACGTGTCAGTACCCCGAACGGCTTCCGTCACGAAAAAATGTGGTGCAGGACACAACCGCCCGCCGGAGCCCGGACCTCGACGGCGACGGGCCGCCCCGGAGGACGGCCCGTCGACTACCACTCGTACGAACTACCCGCGCTGCGCCCGGTTGACGGCGCTGATCATCGCCTTCAGCGAGGCCAGCACGGTGTTGCCGTCGATGCCCACGCCCCACAGCACCTTGCCGTCCACGGCGCACTCGACGTACGCGGCGGCCTGGGCGTCGCCGCCCTCGCTCAGCGCGTGCTCGGCGTAGTCCAGCACCCGTACGTCCACGCCGATCTGGGCCAGCGCGTCGGCGAAGGCGGAGACCGGGCCGTTGCCGGTACCGGTCAGGGTGACGGGCGCACCGTCCACCTGTGCCTCGGCGCTCAGCGCGTCCCGGCCGTCCTCGGTGGTCAGGCTGCGCGAGCCGCTCAGCGCGATCCGGCCCCACGGGTTGTCGGTGGTCGGCAGGTACTCGTCCTGGAAGACCGCCCAGATCGCGGCCGGGGTGACCTCGCCGCCCTCGGCGTCGGTCTTGGCCTGGATGATCCGGGAGAACTCGATCTGCATCCGGCGCGGCAGGTCCAGCTTGTGGTCGTTCTTCAGGACGTACGCCACCCCGCCCTTGCCGGACTGGCTGTTGACCCGGATGACCGCCTCGTAGGTGCGGCCGACGTCCTTCGGGTCGATCGGCAGGTACGGCACGCCCCAGGTGTGCTCCTCCACCGGCACGCCGGCCGCCCTGGCGTCCGCCTCCAGGGTGTCGAAGCCCTTCTTGATGGCGTCCTGGTGCGAGCCGGAGAAGGAGGTGTACACCAGGTCGCCGGCGTACGGGTGGCGCGGGTGCACCTCCATCTGGTTGCAGTACTCGGCGGTGCGGCGCACCTCGTCGATGTCGGAGAAGTCGATCTGCGGGTCGACGCCCTGGGAGAACAGGTTCATGCCCAGGGTGACCAGGTCGACGTTGCCGGTGCGCTCGCCCTGGCCGAACAGGCAGCCCTCGATGCGGTCGGCGCCCGCCATGTAGGCCAGTTCGGCGGAGGCGACGGCGGTGCCGCGGTCGTTGTGCGGGTGCACCGACAGGCAGACGTGCTCGCGGCGCGACAGGTTGCGCGACATCCACTCGAACTGGTCGGCCTGGACGTTCGGGGTGGCCCGCTCGATGGTGGCCGGCAGGTTCAGGATGATCTCGCGGCCCTCGCCGGGCTGCCAGACGTCCATGACCGCCTCACAGACCTCCAGCGCGAAGTCCAGCTCGGTGTCGACGAAGATCTCCGGCGAGTACTGGTAGCCGAAGACGGTGTCGTCGCCCAGCAGCTTCTCCGCGTACTCCATCACCAGCCGGGTGCCGTCGGTGGCGATCGCCCTGGTGGCCGCCTTGTCGTTGCGGAACACCACCCGGCGGAAGAGCGGCGCGGTCGCGTTGTACAGGTGGACGGTCGCCCGGGGGGCGCCGACCAGCGACTCGACGGTCTTCTCGATCAGTTCCTCGCGGGCCTGCGTCAGCACCGAGATGGTGACGTCCTCGGGGATCGCCCCCTCCTCGATCAGCGAGCGGACGAAGGCGTGGTCGGTGGCGCCGGAGGACGGGAAGCCGACCTCGATCTCCTTGTAGCCCATCGCGACCAGCAGGTCGAACATCTTGCGCTTGCGGGCCGGGGACATCGGGTCGATCAGCGCCTGGTTGCCGTCCCGCAGGTCGGTGGAGAGCCAGCGCGGCGCCTTGGTGATCACCTTCGACGGCCAGGTGCGGTCCGGCAGGTCGACGGTGCCGAACGGCAGGTAGCGGCCGTGGCGCATGCCCGACGGCCGCTGGCGCGCGGTGGCGGCGGTGATCGGGGTCGGGCGGCCGGCGAAGGCGCGGGCGGCGGGGACGGACGCGGTGGAGTTCTGCTCGGTCATGGAGGTGACTCTCGGCTTCCTGTGGTGCGGGGCTGGTCGGGGTGGATGAACACCCGACTGGCCGGCCTGCTGCCGCTCGCGGCCCCTCGTCGGGCCGACCGATTCAACGCGCAGCACATCCCCGCGGCGAGGGAGCCGGCCCCAGTGGACTACAGGCCCTCGACGCGGCAGCTAAGAAGGAGCAGCCCGTTGCGCATGATGTTCCCCAGCGTAACCCAGGGCCGCGCGCCCCCGAAGCGAGCCCACCCACCTTTCCACCCCTTGAGACGGCGGGTATTTTCGTCCGCACCGGTGACAACACGTCACTATTGCCTCACCCTTGGTCACATGACAGGTATAGCGCCGCTCTGCGCGATCGTGCCGCCGTACGTCCTGGACCGCCTCGCCGAGGACGGTCATGCCCCCGCCGCCCGCTCACTCGCCCTGGACGCCGTGCACCGCACGGCCCGCCTCACCGCCCTTCCGGCGCAACCCGGCCCGGCCCGCCTGGAGCGGGTGATCGCGGACGCCGGGCACGCCGAGCGACTGCCCGGCCGCACCGTCCGCCGGGAGGGCCAGAGCCCCGTCTCCGACCAGTCCGTCAACCACGCCTACGACGGCCTCGGCGCCACCTTCGCGCTGTACGCCGACGTCTACGGCCGCCGCTCGATCGACGACCGGGGCCTGCGCCTGGACGCCACCGTGCACTACGGCAGGGACTACGACAACGCCTTCTGGGACGGGCACCGGATGGTGTTCGGCGACGGCGACAACGTGATCTTCGGCGACTTCACCGCCTGCGTCGACGTGATCGGCCACGAACTCACCCACGGTGTCACCCAGTTCACCGCCGGCCTGGACTACCAGGACCAGCCCGGCGCGCTCAACGAGTCCGTCTCCGACGTGTTCGGCTCGCTGGTCAAGCAGTACGCGCTGCACCAGGACGCGGCCGCCGCGGACTGGCTGATCGGCGCCGGGCTGCTCGCGCCCGGTGTCCAGGGCGTGGCGCTGCGCTCGATGAGGGCGCCCGGCACCGCGTACGACGACCCCCGGCTCGGCAAGGACCCGCAGCCGGCCCACTTCCGCGACTACGTCCACACCGCCGGGGACAACGGCGGCGTGCACATCAACTCCGGCATCCCCAACCACGCCTTCTACCTGCTCGCCACCGCCCTCGGCGGCCCGGCCTGGGAGCGCGCCGGGCGGATCTGGTACGACACGCTGACCGGCGGGCACCTGCCCGCCGACGCCGACTTCGCCACCTTCGCCCGGGCCACCGTCGCGGCCGCCGCGAGCCGTTATCCCGACCACTCGGTGGCCGACACCGTGACGGCGGCCTGGGCGCAGGTCGGCATCAGCACGGGTTGAGCCGCGCTTAGGTTCTCCCTAAGGTCACGGTCCGGGAAAAGCCCGGCAAACGCCATCCCTGCGTAGCACCATGGACACCATGCGTATCCAGGTGACCCGGACCGGCGGCTTCGCGGGACACGTCCGCCGCGCGGAGCTCGACACCACCGAGCGTACGGACGCCCCGCACGTCCACGCGCTCGCCCGCGAGGCCGTCGCGGGCGGGCTGCGGTCGCCCTCGTACGGGGTGCCGGACGGCTTCCACTACGAGATCACCGTCGACGGCCGGACGGTGCACTGCGCCGACCCGAAACTCACCGAGTCGCAACGCGAGCTGGTCTCGCTGGTGCTGCGCGAGGGCGCGTAGCACCGGCGCGGCGACCATCGTTCCGCCATGCGAAGGGCCCGCCCGGACGGTGTCCGGACGGGCCCTCACGGCCGGTGGCTCAGAAGCCCAGCTTGCGCAGCTGCTTCGGGTCGCGCTGCCAGTCCTTGGCCACCTTGACGTGCAGGTCCAGGTAGACGGGCGTGCCGAGCAGCGCCTCGATGTGCTTGCGGGCGGTGGTGCCGACGTGCTTGAGTCGCGAGCCCTTGGCGCCGATCACGATCGCCTTCTGGCTCTGCCGCTCGACGTAGACGTTGGCGTGGATGTCCAGCAGCGGGCGGTCCGCCGGGCGGTCCTCGCGCGGGAGCATCTCCTCGACCACCACGGCCAGCGAGTGCGGCAGTTCGTCCCGGACGCCCTCCAGCGCGGCCTCCCGGATCAGCTCGGCGACCATGATCTGCTCGGGCTCGTCGGTGAGGTCGCCGTCCGGGTAGAGCGGCATGCCCTCCGGGAGCAGCTTGGTGAGCAGGTCGGCGACCAGCTCCACCTGCTTGCCGCCGACTGCCGAGACCGGGATGATCTCGGCCCACTCGATGCCCAGCTCCTCGCCGAGCTGGTGGACGGCGATCAGCTGCTCGGCCAGGCGCTTGGAGTCGACCAGGTCGGTCTTGGTGACGATGGCCACCTTGGGGGTCTTCTTGATCTCGGCGAGTTCCTTGGCGATGAACTTGTCGCCGGGGCCGAGCTTCTGGTCGGCGGGGAGGCAGAAGCCGATCACGTCGACCTCGGCCCAGGTGCTGCGGACGAGGTCGTTGAGCCGCTCGCCGAGCAGGGTGCGGGGCTTGTGCAGGCCGGGCGTGTCGACCAGGATCAGCTGGGCGTCCGGGCGGTGCACGATGCCGCGAACGGTGTGCCGGGTGGTCTGCGGGCGGTCGGAGGTGATCGCGACCTTCGTCCCCACCAGGGCGTTGGTCAGGGTCGACTTGCCCGCGTTGGGCCGGCCGACGAAGCACGCGAAGCCGGAGCGGTACGAGGAGGAAGGGGCACTCATGTGCTCCATTCTCCCTGATCACCGGGACCGGAACGGACCGGCCGCCCCGCCGGGCCCGCGGTCAGCCCTTCCTGCCGCCGCGCAGCGAGGCCAATCCCATGATCAGCACGAGCGACAGGAACGCGACCGAGCCCCAGAGCCAGTACGGCGAGCCGGTCTCCTGCCACTTGCCCATCCCCATCACGCCCAGCAGCAGCCCCGCGAAGAACGCGAACGGACCCATCTCCCCAGCCCCCTCGGCACGACCCTCACCCCGACCCCGTCCCCGGTGAGATTATCCGCCGAATTTGGTGGGCCTTCGGCCGGTGCCACCGCTCATGCGAAAGGCGCCCGGGTCCCCACCCGGGCGCCTTTCGGCAACGCCGCTCAGCGGGCCTCGGCCGCCACCTTCAGCGCCCCGTCCAGCCCGGCCAGCAGCACCGGCGTCCCGGCGCCGCCGAGGTCCCGCACGGCGGCCAGGTCGGCCTCGGCGGGCTGCTCCGCCGCGCTCACCACGGCCGCCGCCTCCAGCGACTTCGCGCCGCTGGCCACCGCCATCGCCACCGCCGTCTGGAGCGCGCTGAGCCGCAGCGACTCCAGCGCCACCGTCCCGGCCACATAGGTGCGGCCGGTCTCGTCGCGCACCGCGGCCCCCTCCGGGACGCCGTTGCGGGCGCGGGCGGAGCGGGCCAGGGTGATGATCTTCTTGTCTTCGGGGTCGAGCTCGACGATGTCACTCATGCCGCCGAGCATAGGGCGTGGCCCCCGGCGGAAACCCGCCGCTCCCGGCCGTCAGTGGCCGATCGGGTTGGACGGCCCCGGCTTCATGACCTTGACGAAGGTCTTCGGCCCGGACGGCATCGGCTCCTCCTCGTCACTGCGCCGGCGCCAGTACGGGTTGTCGTGCGGCAGATGACTGCTGACCCTGCCGTACATGCCGAAGCTCAGCACGACCAGCCCGAAGATGAACGCGAACAGCACGTTGGACATGCGGAAGTTGAGGATGTTGGCCCCCGGCCGGCCGAGCACCGTCAGACCGTAGAAGCCGGAGAGCACGAAGAGCCCGCCGACCGCCATGTTCAGGTTGGAGGCGAAGTTCCCGCCGATCATCGCACCGGCGAGCAGGACGCCGCCCATCACGATGGAGAGGATGCTCAGCGCCCCGTTGGTCGACAGCCCGGCCACCTCGTTGCCGTGGGTGGACAGGAAGCCCGGATGGTTCAGCAGCCCCAGGATCCCGAACACGATCAGGAAGATCCCGCCGAGCCCCGCGCCGATCCGCCAGACCACGGCGAGCCGGTGGTCGACGGGCAGTTCGTCTTGCAGCTTCATGGTGACCTCCACCATGGGACGTCAGACGGCCGCACTCCACGCTACTCCGGTCCCGGAGCCGCGCACGGCGGGCCTAGCTGTACGGGTTTTCCCCCTGCATGTGCGGCACCTCGTGCATGTACAGCGAGCCGCACTGCTGGCAGCACCGCAGGCCGGTACCCCACTCCTCCTCCGGCCGCGTCTCGGCGTCGGTGTCCATCGTGCGGCCGCAGAGGGCCGTCGCGGGTTCGGCGGTCCGGACGACGTGCCAGGACCTCGCCCCGGCCGACCGCCCCTGCGGGCCGTACTCCGCACGCAGTAGATGAGTCATGACGCCATCGTCGCCCCGCTGCGGCACCCCCGCTACTCGCCGGCCTCCGGGGTGCCCTCGCCCGCCCCGCGGACCGGGATGGCGACCATGGAGCCGATGCGGTTGCGGCGCCCGGCGGAGCTCTCGGCGGTGAGCCTGATCGCGGTGAGGCCGGTGGCCGCGTCCTCGGGCAGCGGGATCTCGCAGGACGAGCCCGGGATCGGCACCCGGCCGAGGTGCTTGGCCAGCAGGCCGCCGACGGTCTCGACGTCCTCGTCCTCCAGCTCGATGCCGAACAGCTCGCCGAGATCCTCGACCAGCAGGCGGGCGGTGATCCGGTACGAGCCGTCCCCGAGGTCCTCGACCGGCGCGATCTCCCGGTCGTACTCGTCGGTGATCTCGCCGACGATCTCCTCCAGGATGTCCTCGATGGTGACCAGCCCGGCCGTGCCGCCGTACTCGTCGATCACGATCGCCACGTGCGAGCGCCGCTGCTGCATCTCGCGCAGCAGGTCGGCGGCCGGCTTGGAGTCCGGGACGAAGACGGCCGGCCGCATCGCGTCGCCGACCTCCTCGGACTCGGCGTCCCGGTTGATGTGGGTGCGCCGCACGAGGTCCTTGAGGTAGACGATGCCGACCACGTCGTCCTCGTTGTCGCCGACCACCGGGATGCGCGAGAAGCCGGAGCGCAGCGCCAGGGTGAGCGCCTGCCGGACGGTCTTGTGCCGCTCGATCATCACCAGGTCGGTGCGCGGCACCATCACCTCGCGCACGATGGTGTCACCGAGCTCGAAGACGGAGTGCACCATCCGGCGCTCCTCGTCCTCGATCACGTCGTTCTTCTCGGCGAGGTCCACCAGCGCCCGCAGCTCCGCCTCGGAGGCGAACGGCCCCTCCCGGTACCCCTTGCCCGGGGTGAGCGCGTTGCCGAGCAGGATCAGCAGCCGCGGGATCGGGCCGAGGACGCCGGCCAGCGGCAGCAGCACGAAGGAGGCCGCGGTGGCGGTGGTCAGCGGGTGCTGGCGCCCGATCGTGCGCGGCGAGACGCCGACCGCCACGAAGGACACCAGCACCATCACACCGAACGCCAGCAGCACGGCCTGCCAGGTGGTCTCCAGGTTGCGCACGCAGACCACGGTGACCAGGACGGCCGCGGCCATCTCGCTGGCCACCCGGATCAGGGTGGCCAGGTTGAGGTAGCGGATCGGGTCGGAGGCCAGGGTCAGCAGCCGGGCCGAGCCGCGCCGCCCGGCCCGGACGGCCTCCTCGGCCCGGAACCGGGAGACCCGGGAGATGCCCGCCTCGGCGCACGCGGCCAGCCAGCCGAGGACGACGAGCAGCACGGCACCGATGATGAAGCTCGTACTCTCACCACTCACAGGGGTTCGGGCTCCCCGCTCAGTGGGTGGTGGGGGCCGGCGAGATGCCGCCGAGGCCGCGGCCCGCCCGCCAGTCGTCCAGGATCCGCTTCTGGAGGGCGAACATCTCCTCCTCCTCCTCGGGCTCCTCGTGGTCGTAACCGAGGACGTGCAGCACCCCGTGGACGGTGAGCAGCTGCAGCTCCTCGTCCATCGAGTGCTTGGACGGGGCCGCCTTGCCCTGCTGCTCGGCGACCTCGGGGCAGAGCACGATGTCGCCGAGCAGGCCCTGCGGCAGCTCCTCGCCCTCCTTGCCGGGGCGCAGCTCGTCCATGGGGAAGGACATCACATCGGTGGGGCCCGGGAGATCCATCCACTGGATGTGCAGCTCCTCCATCGCCGCACCGTCCACCAGGATCACGGACAGTTCGGACTGCGGGTGGATCCGCATCTTGTCCAGTGCGTAGCGGGCGACGTCGAGGATGGCTTCCTCGTCAGCGTCCCAACCGGACTCGTTGGCGATGTCGATCGACATGACGGGCTGGTTACTCAGCTTTCGGTGCGATGGGACTGTCGGGGTGCGCGTGAGCCGCGCCGCTGGGTGGGCTTGCGGGGGGCCGACGGAACGTTCTCGTCGGTCTCCTGCCGGGCGTCCCAGCGCTCGTACGCGTCCACGATCCGGCCGACCAGCTTGTGGCGGACCACGTCGGTGCTGGTGAGGACGGAGAAGTGGATGTCGGGCACGTCGGCCAGGATCTCCTGGACGACCTTGAGGCCGCTGCGGGTGCCGCCCGGGAGGTCGATCTGGCTGGTGTCGCCGGTGACCACTACCCGGGAGTTGAACCCGAGGCGGGTGAGGAACATCTTCATCTGCTCGGGCGAGGTGTTCTGGGCCTCGTCCAGGATGATGAAGGCGTCGTTGAGGGTACGGCCGCGCATGTAGGCGAGCGGGGCGACCTCGATCGTCCCGGCGGCCATCAGGCGGGGGATGGAGTCCGGGTCCATCATGTCGTGCAGCGCGTCGTAGAGCGGGCGCAGGTACGGGTCGATCTTCTCGAAGAGGGTGCCGGGCAGGAAGCCCAGCCGCTCCCCCGCCTCGACGGCCGGGCGGGTCAGGATGATCCGGTTGACCTCCTTGGCCTGGAGGGCCTGGACGGCCTTGGCCATCGCGAGGTAGGTCTTGCCGGTACCGGCCGGGCCGAGGCCGAAGACGATGGTGTGCCGGTCGATCGCCTCGACGTAACGCTGCTGGTTGAGGGTCTTGGGGCGGATGGTGCGGCCGCGGTTGGACAGGATGTTCGCGGTGAACACCTGGGACGGCGCCGGGCTGTCCGGATTGTCCACGGCGCTCCGGAGCATGGCGATGGAACGCTCCACCGAGTCCTCCGTCAGGGGCTGGCCGGTGCGCAGCACCAGCATCATCTCGCTGAAGAGCTGCTGGACGAGGGCGACCTCGGCGCGCTCCCCGGTGGCGGTCACCTCGTTGCCGCGGACGTGGATGTCGGCGGCGGGGAAGCCCCGCTCGATCACGCGCAGCAGCGAGTCCGCGGTGCCGAGCAGGGTGACCATCGGATGCTTCTCGGGGATGACGATCCGGGCGCTGGTGCGGTCGTCGTCGGCCGGTTCGGGGCGCGACAGTCCGTTCGTACGGGTCTGCGATGTGTCACTCATAGGTCGGCGCTGGGGCCTGCCTCATCCCATCCGTGTCTCGTGGTGCCGCTCGGTCTCTCCGGGGCACCAGGGTACGCCGCGAGCGTGATCGCTGCGGCGGGCGGCGGGGCCGCACGCGTCGATGCTGCGGCAGATCGGGGGACGGCGCGAGCGGTTTTCCGGCCGGGCCCGGGCCCGCTCGCGTCCGGTCACGGCCGGCGTCTGGCCGGTACGGGTACCCGGGTGAGGTCCTCGGCGAGCACCACGGTGCCGTCGAAGTGCTTGCGGGCGTCGGCGAGATGCTGTCCGAGGTCGGGGTAGCGCTGCGAGAAGTGGGTCAGGACGAGGGTCTGGACCCCGGCCTCGGCGGCGACCTTGGCGGCCTGGCCCGCGGTGAGATGGCCGTGGTCCTCGGCGAGCCGGATGTCGGCGTCGGTGAAGGTCGACTCGATGACCAGCAGGTCGGCGCCCTCGGCGAGTTCGTGGACGCCCTCGCAGAGCCGGGTGTCCATCACGAAGGCGAACCGCTGCCCGGGCCGGGGTTCGCTGACCTGGTCCAGGGTGATCCGCCGGCCGTCCGCCTCGATCACGCCGTGGTGCTGGAGCCGGCCGACGTCCGGGCCGGCGATGCCGAAGGCGGCGAGCCGCTCGGGGACGAGCCGGCGGCCGTCGGGCTCGGTGAGCCGGTAGCCGAAGGACTCGACGGGGTGCGAGAGCCGGACGGCGTCCAGCGCGAAGCGGGCACCGGGCGCGGGCAGCGGGCCGGACTCCTCGATCGGGCGGGGGCGCAGCACGGCCGTCTCGTGGAAGGCGGTGGAGTACCGCAGCCGCTCGAAGTAGACCTCGCCGGAGGCCGGGAAGTAGACGTCCACCGGGTGCGGGACGCGGTCCAGGTTGATCCGCTGGATGACCCCGGCGAGGCCCAGGCTGTGGTCGCCGTGGAAGTGCGTGACGGCGATCCGGGTGAGCTGGGTGGCGGAGACCCCGGCGTGCAGCATCTGGCGCTGGGTGCCCTCGCCGGGGTCGAACAGCAGGCCCTCGCCGTCCCAGCGCAGCAGGTAGCCGTTGTGGTTGCGGTGCCGGGTGGGCACCTGGCTAGCGGTGCCGAGGACGACGAGTTCGCGCTGCGACACGTCGTCAGACCATGCGCTCGGTCATCGGCTTGCCGCCGAGCACGTGGACGTGGGCGTGGAAGACGGTCTGGCCCGCGCCCGCACCGGTGTTGAAGATCAGCCGGTAGTCCTCGATGCCCTCCTCCCTGGCCACCTCGCCGGCCTCGGCGAGCAGTTCACCGGCGATCTCCGGCTCGGCGGCGGCCAGGGCGGCGGCGTTCGGGTAGTGGACGTGCGGGATGACCAGGACGTGGGTCGGGGCCTTCGGGCTGATGTCCCGGAAGGCGAGGGTGCGCTCGGTCTTGCGCACCATGGTGGCCGGGATCTCGCCCGCCACGATCTTGCAGAACAGGCAGTCGGGCTGCGGCTCGCCGGCCATCGGGGTCTCCTCGTGTTCGCAGGTCGGGGCTTGCGGTGTCGGGGCGTCCGCCGCCGACGGGTGCGCCGCCGGGGCGTTCGCCGTCCGGGCGTACGGCCGCATGCTAGCCGAGCCGCCCGGTCGCCTGCTGGTAGTCCTGCGGCCGCACCGCCCCCGGCGGGGGACCGACCGGGCCGGTCCCCCGCCGGAGCGCCCGGCTGTCACTCCCAGGGCAGCGACGGCGCGGTCCTCGCCGGGGTCTCGGCCAGCGCGGCCAGGGCGATCCGCACGCCCTCGGCCAGCTGCGGGTCCTCCCCCGCCGCCCACTGGTGCGGGGCGATCGGCACCTCGACGTCCGGGTCGACCCCGTGGTTCTCCACGCCCCAGCCGTAACCCTCCGTCCAGAACGCGTACTTGGGCTGGGTCACCAGGGTGCCGTCGACCAGGCTGTACTGGCTGTCGATGCCGATCACACCGCCCCAGGTCCGGGTGCCGACCACCGGACCGAGCCCGAGCGCCTGGATGGCGGCGTTGACGACATCGCCGTCCGAACCGGAGAACTCGTTGGCCAGCGCCACGATCGGTCCGCGCGGGGCGTCACCCGGGTACGGCACCGGGCTGGCGATGTCCCGGGCGACGTCCCAGCCGACGATCCGGCGGGCCAGCTTCTCGATCACCAGCTGTGAGGTGTGGCCGCCGCGGTTCTCCCGGATGTCGACGATCACGCCCTCCTTGGCCATCTCCGACCGCAGATCGCGGTGGATCTGGGCCCAGCCGGCGCTCTGCATGTCGGGGATGTGCAGATAGCCGAGCCGCCCGCCGGACAGCTCGCGCACCGCGGCCCGCCGCCCGGCCACCCAGTCGTGGTAGCGCAGCGGCTCCTCGTCGGCGAGCGGGACGATCACCGGGTGGCGCTGGTCGGTGCCGTCCTTGCCCGCCACGGTGAGCTCGACCGGCTGCCCGGCGGTGCCGGCCAGCAGCGGTGCGGGCCCGGTGACCGCGTCCACCGGGCGGCCGTTGACGGCCAGGACGGCGTCCCCCGGGCGGACGGCGGCGCCCGGCGCGGCCAGCGGCGAGCGGGCCCGCGGGTCGGAGGACTCGCCGGGCAGGATGCGGGCGATCCGCCAGACGTCCCCGTCCTTGACCAGGTCGGCGCCCAGCTGCCCCTGCCAGCGGGCGGCTTCGGCGTGGATGCCGCGCGGCAGGACGTAGGCGTGCGAGGTGCCCAGTTCGCCGTGCACCTCCCAGAGCAGGTCCACCAGGTCGTCGTGCGAACCGAGCCGGTCCAGCAGCGGCCGGTAGCGCTCCAGCACGCCGGCCCAGTCGACCCCGCCGAGGTCCGGACGCCAGAAGTTGTCCCGCATCAGGCGGCCGTTCTCCTCGTACATCTGCCGCCACTCGGCCGCCGGATCGACGGTCACCCGCAGCCGGGCGAGGTCGACGCCGATCTCGTCGTCCTCGCCGGACGCCTTGTGGTCGGCGGGCAGGATCCGCAGCTCGCCCTCGTCCAGGACGGCCAGCCGGGTGCCGTCGCCGCTGACCTCGAAGGAGTCGAGGCCGTCCACCAGCTGCTCGGCGCGGCGCTTGCGGAAGTCGAACCGCTCCAGCGTGGGGCGCGGCCGCTCGTCCTCCAGCGAAGCCGCCTCGTCGCCGAGTTCACCGATCAGCGGGACCCTGGTCCAGAGCACTCCGTCCTTGGCGGCCTTCAGGTCGCCGAACCGGCCGCCCTCGACCGGGAAGGGCACGATCCGGTCGGCGATGCCGTCCAGGTCGACCCGGGTGGCGGGCGGTGCGTCGGCGGCGCCCTCCTCGCCGTCCGCCTTCTTTCCCTTGGGCTCCTCCTCCTCGCCGCCGACCGGGCGGCCGGCCCGCTGCGGCCCGAACGGCGACGGTGTGTCGGCGGCCAGCGTGACCAGGTACGGGCGGCAGCCGTTCGGGAAGGACAGGTCGAAGGCGTGCGAGTCGTAGACCGGGTCGAAGCTGCGCACCGAGAGGAACGCCAGGTGCTTCCCGTCGGCGGTGAAGGCCGGCGAGGTGTCGACGAACCGCTGCTGGGTGACCTCGCCGACCGTCCGGGTGGCCAGGTTGGCCAGCGCGATCTGCCGCAGCGACCACGACCCCAGGCCGGGGACCGGCCGGGACCAGGCCAGCCAGGCCGAGTCCGGGCTGAACACCAGCCCGCTGACCTCGCCGTCCCGGCTGTGGGCCAGCTCGTGCACGGTGCCGTCGGCGAGCGTGACCAGCAGCACCCGGCCGTCGTGCGCGGCGACCGCCGCCTGCTTGCCGTCCGGCGAGACCTCCAGCCCGAGCACCCGGCCCAGCCGCCCGGCGGCCAGCCTGCGGCGCTCGGTGCCCAGTACCGCCGGGGCGTACTCGAGGGCGTCCTCGCCCTCGGCGTCCGTCACCCAGAGCACGCCCTGCCCGCCGTCCTCGCCCGGCACCACCCGGGCCAGCCGGCCGCGGACCCCGGGCGTCTCGGCCAGCACCCGGGCCGGGCCCTCGCGGTGGGTCAGCCAGTGCACGCTGCCGCGCACCACCACGGCGCCGGCCCGGCCGGTGCGGTCCGGGGCGGCGCTCTCCAGCCAGTGCGCGGCCGCCACCGGGCGGGGGCGGCGGCCGGCCCGCGGCCCGGCCAGCCGGATGTCCAGGCGGCGCGGCTCGGCGCCTTCGAGGTCGTCCAGCAGCCAGAGGTCGCCCGCGCTGTGCCAGACCACCCGGCTGCCGTCGGTGGCGGCGCCGCGCGCGTAGAAGCCGTCCGGGGAGGTGGTGTGGCGGCGCAGGTCGCCGCCGTCCGGAAGGCTGGAGTACAGCGCTCCGACGCCCTCGTGGTCGGAGAGGAAGGCGATCCGGGAGCCGTCCGGCCCGCCGACCCAGAGCGGGGACTCGATGTGCCCGTCCAGGGCCTCGTGCACCCGGGCGAACTCGTCCCGGCCGATCCAGAGCTTGCCGACCCGGCCGCCCCGGTACCGCTTCCACCAGGCGGGCTCCGCGCCGAACGCCGAGACCAGCAGCGTCCGCTCCCCGCCCGGCTCCTGGGCCAGGCCGCCGATCGGCCCGTACGGCAGCCGGACCGGCTCGCCGCCGTCCAGCGGCACCGCGTGCGCCCAGGTGCGGCGCAGGGTGGCCTGCCCGGCGGTGGTGGTGGCGACCGGGCGGCCGTCGGCCGTCCAGCCCTGGACCTGGGTCTGGCCGCTGCCCCAGTACGTCAGCC
This sequence comes from Kitasatospora sp. NPDC092286, assembly GCF_044755565.1. Lineage (NCBI taxonomy): Bacteria > Bacillati > Actinomycetota > Actinomycetes > Kitasatosporales > Streptomycetaceae > Kitasatospora > Kitasatospora sp. NPDC092286. The sequence continues at coordinate 191,724 of NZ_JBIVRD010000009.1, forward strand.
GGCGCGACGGGCCGCCGTCCACCGGCGCGACGTGCACCTCGGGCGCGCCGTCCCGGGTGGAGGTGAAGGCGATGTGCCGCCCGTCCGGGGAGAACCGCGGCCGGCGGACCGGAACGTGATCGGCCGTCAGCCGCCAGGCCCGGCCGCCGTCCAGCGGGGCCAGCCAGACGTCGTTCTCGGCGACGAAGGTGATCAGGTCACCGTGCAGATGAGGGTGGCGCAGGTACGCGCCCGCTGGGGTGCTCCGAGGTTCGCTCACGCGGTCAGCCTAGGCACCGACCCTGGCATCGCGCCCCGGTTTTTACGGACCACGACCCGCCGCGACCCACCGGGTCCGCCACGACCCTCCGCGACCCGCCCGGCGGATCCCGCCGGTCAGCCCCAGCGGCCGCTGCGGCCGAGCAGCAGGGCCCCGGCGGCGACCCCGGCGGTGGAGGTGCGCAGCACCGACGGGCCGAGCCGGTAGGGCGCGGCCCCGGCCTCGGCGAAGGCGGCCAGCTCCTCCGGCGAGACGCCGCCCTCGGGGCCGACCACCAGCACGATGTCCCCGGCGGCGGGCAGCGCGGCCGCGGCCAGCGGCTGGGCGCCCTCCTCGTGCAGCACGGCGGCGAGCGCGGCGCCGGCCAGGACGGGGGCCAGCTGCCGGGTGGTCATCGGGTCGCGGACCTCGGGGAAGCGCAGCCGGCGGGACTGCTTGCCGGCCTCCCGGGCGGTGGCCCGCCACTTGGCGAGCGCCTTGGCGCCGCGGTCGCCCTTCCACTGGGTGATGCAGCGGGAGGCGGCCCACGGGATCACCACGTCGACACCGACCTCGGTCATGGTCTCCACCGCCAGCTCGCCGCGGTCGCCCTTGGGCAGCGCCTGGACGACGACGATCCGCGGCGCCGGCTCGGGCTCCCGGCGGACGGCGGCCACGGTCACCTCGATGGCGTCCTTGCCGTGCACCGCCGCGACGGTGCCGTCCACGCCGAGCCCCAGCCCGTCCGCGAGCGTCACCGCCTCCCCCGGCTCCAGCCGCTTCACGGCGGCGGCGTGCCGCCCCTCGGGACCGTCCAGCCGGACCACCGCACCGGGCACGGCGGCGGCGATCCGCTCGGTCTCGACGACGAACACGGGCGCGGTCATGGGGCTTTCCCTCCGGGACTGGTACGGGGCCGGCGGACGGCCGGCGCGGGAGACCCCGCGCGGGCCGGCGGCCGCGAACGGGGCGCGGGGGGGGGGGGGGGGGGGGCGCCCGGGCCCCCCCCGGGGCCCCCCCCCCCCCGGGGGGCGCCCCCCCCCCGGCCCCCCCCCCCCCCCCGGGCTTCCCGCCCAGAACGCCCGCGA